>DATLCW010000254.1:0-12792 GCA_035526195.1 Bryobacteraceae bacterium | reverse complement strand
GTGGACGCGGCGTAAAGGTGGACGCGGCGTAAAGGTGGACGCGGCGTAAAGGTGGACGCGGCGAAAGGTGGACGCGGCGGAAGGTGGATGCGGCGTAAAGGCGGACGCGGCGGAAGGCGGACGCGGCGGAAGGCGGACGCGGCGTAAAAGCGGACGCGGCGGGAAAATAGGCGCGTTGGAAGGCGGTTTCGAGTAGACCATGAAACGTAGAGAGTTTGTCGCGCGTACCAGCGTGCTGGGGCTGAGTGGTTCGCTTTGTGGAATGCCATCCGATGCGGAAGGGTACGATCGCCAGTGGCCCGATATGCTGGCGTCGCACCTGGTGAGCGGCCTGAACCGTCTGGCTGCGGAGACGGAAGAGGTGCGGAAGCAGATCCGGACTGCCGCCGATTTGAAGGCTCGCAACCAATATGTACGGCAGAAAGTGGTGGAGATGGTGGGCGGGTTTCCGGAGCGGAATCCGCTGGAAGCGCGCATTGTTAAAGTGATCGAGCGCCCCGGGTACCGGGTCGAGAATGTGATGTTCCAGAGCCGGCCGAATTTCTGGGTGACCGGGAACCTGTACGTTCCGAGCAATGTTAGCGGGCCGATGCCGGCGATCATTTCTCCGTGCGGCCATTATCCGCTGGCGCGGATGCTGCCGTCGTATCAACTGGCCTATCAAAGCCTGGTAAAGAGCGGATTCGTGGTGCTGGCTTTCGATCCGATCGGGCAGGGGGAGCGGAGGCAATACTGGAATCCGTCGACGGGTGTTACGGAAGTGGGCAGCGCCACCTATGAGCATTCCATGCCGGGGCAACTGCTGTTCCTGTTCGGCGAGACGTTGACGGGTTACCGTGTTTGGGATGCGATGCGCTCCATTGATTACCTGCTGACGCGGAAGGAAGTGGATGGGGCGCGCATCGGGTGTACGGGGCATTCGGGCGGCGGGACGCTGACCATGTTCACGAGCGCGGTGGATGAACGGATCCAATGCGCGGTGATTCATGAAGGTGGGACACGAAACCGCTGGCCGGTGCGCCTGTCGCCGTTCAGTCCGCTGGGACCGTCGGATGTGGAGCAGAATCTTTTTCCCTCGGCGTTTCACCACATTGATCATGGGGATTTGCATGTTGCGATTGCTCCTCGTCCGCTGATGGCGACGATCGAGCGGTATTCGCCGGATTTCGAGATGGTTGCCAATCATGTGCGGGACCGGTACCGGCTGCTCGGTGTGCCGGATCAATTTAAAACGGTGTCCGCCGACGATCCTCATGCGTGGACGTACAGGCTTCGTGTGGCCACGACGGACTGGTTCAGCCGCTGGTTTCATAAGCGGCCAGGGCCGACTTCCGAGCCGGAGTTCCAGCCCGAGCCGCCGGAGGATTTGCGATGTTTGCCGAACGGGTCGATTCATTATTCGAAGCATGGGGAGACCATTTGGACGACGATTCGCGCGAAGGCGGAGAAGCTGCCTCCGCGGGAGAGCGACGGTGAGAAGATGCGCGCCGGGATCCGCAGGCTGCTGCGTTTTCGGAAGCTCGATCAGGGGCTGAGCCCGCGGCCGGCCGGGGACGTGGAACGGGAAGGCTACACGATTGAAAAGCTCGCGTTCCTTTCGGAGAGTTCGATTTATATCCCGACCTGGGTTTTCCGGCCGAAACAGCGGCGGCCCGAGGCGCCCCTTATCCTGTATTGCAATGAGTCGGGGAAAGACGGCGACGGGATGGAGTTTGAGAGTGCCGAGGCGGCGGGGGTGAAATACGGCGTGCTGGCCACGCTGGCGAAGCGCGGGTACCAGGTGGTGGCGGTGGATGTTCGCGGCATCGGGGAGACGCGGCCTGCGCACCGGCCGGCGTCGAGCGGGGGCGAGTTTCACCATCTTTTTGAAGTAGAGACGGCGCTGTCTTATATGGCATGGTTCCAGAACTCGTCGTTATTCGGGATGCGTGTGCAGGATGTTTTGCGGAGCGTCGATTATGCGCTGAGCCGGCCGGATGCGAACCGGGCTCACGTATGGGTGATCGGGAAAGACATGGGGGCGTTATGGGCCCTTTATGCGGCAGCACTGGACCCGCGCATAGAGGCCGTGGTGTGTCACCGGGGATTGCTTTCGTACCGCTCGTTGACGCAGGGGGACCGGTACCTGCATGGCGCCAACGTGATCGTGCCGCGGGTGCTGGAGCATTTCGATCTGCCGCAAGTGGCGGGTGTTGCCGCGGGGCGGCGGGTGGCACTGATGTCTCCCGTGGATGCGATGAAGCGGCCAGTTGCGCTGGACAAGGCGCGACAAGATTATCAGCGGACGCGGGACATGTTCGATGCCGCCAAGGCTCCCGGTAAGTTTCAGATTGTGGCGCACGATCCGGATGAGGATTTGGCGGCACAGTACTTACGGCTGCTGAGCTGAAGGGCTGCGGCGTGTTGCTATGCGGCATGGGGAGTCTCGGGCTGCGCGGGCCCGGCGCCAGGTTTGGTGAGGATCGACAGCCAGGCGAAGATTTCCGGTAAATGGAAGTTAAAGACGGGCAATTCGAGGATGGTGATTGGTTCGTTCGCACGGCGCGGGGTGTTACGGGGCTGATTGCGCTTCTTTTTCGGGAAGCGCACGGAATTCAGGATGGCGAGGACGATGGCCAGCAGGCGGGTTAGCCAGTTTGTTGCGGGGGTCAATTCGGCAACGGGCTGCTGGGGATCGGGTGGGATGCGATCGGGCCTGGTGGGAGCCGTGAATTCCACGACTGGTGCGTTGCGATCGCGGCGCAGTTTGCGCAGTTGGTTCATGGAATTGTTGTAGGCGCGCTGATAGCGGACTTCATAACGGCTGAGCGTGTCGAGGGTGGTGGGCGTATTAGTGCGGATGGTGACTAGGCTGTCGACGAGGCGCATGGCGGGGTGGTGGTAGGACCATGCGGCTTCGAACGCTTTTTTCTGGTCGAACATTTCCGAGTCGAAGAGCGCGGTTTCCATGGTCCAGATGCGGCGCAGGCGCCAGTAGGAATTCACCATCTGGGTGACGAGGTGCTGTTCGGAGGTGGTCGCAGGCTGCCATTCGGTCTGATAGCTGGTGAGGAGCGCGGTGTATAGATCTTCGGATTCGTTGGAAAGGACAACGCATTTGGAGGCGAGACCGTGGGTGATGCTGTTCTGGGAGGAGCGGTGTTTGCCTTCCGGGGTGATGGGGCCTTGTGATTTTTTGCCGTTCTCGCGGGCGATTTTTTGTTTATCTTTGAGGTCGATCATGGTTGTGCCTTTCTTATCCACGATCTGATCGTACACCCACGGTTCCACATTTTTGGGGTGTGGGGACTGGGATCGAGCGCAACGATGTCCTTGCGCTACAAAAACTTGCAGGAAGAAATCGGTCTTTTGCGAATACGTGTGACCGCCGGGCGATTCGACATTCGATCTCGGATCTACCCCTGACGAGCGAGATTGGTTCGATTTCTCGGCGACTACAGATTCGAATGAGGAACCTTGGAAGCTGGCCTGGCTTTGATGAAAGGCTGAAAAGAAGCTCTGGGCAGGGCAACCCGACTCATGATTGCAGGCGGAGAGTGGTCCATAAGCTTAGGCTCGAAATGGGGCCGCGACCCGTAAGTCGCGGAAAGTAATACGGTTCTTCATAATCTAGTGCTTCAAACATAACTTCAATGGAGCCGCTAAGACACTTAGCCGGAACAACCTTATATGTATGAAGAGATCAAAATATGCTTGACTCGATCCAAACTTCGGCTATTATACCTTAGGAGTGACAGTGCCATGGGGCCCGTTCGGCGTAGGCTCGCCCGCCCGTCCGAAAAATGCTCCGAGCAAATTCTAATACTGACTAGATTTTTGCATCAACCGCGTGGGCTCGCGAAGTTTTAACAAGCCGCATTTACTGCCGCACAAGTTGCCGCCCGCTTTTGTGATAACTAAGCGGGTGCGGCCGCCTTCACACAATGGCTGATTTTCAGACTAGGATGACACATTCCATCTATCAGGTTAGATATCTGTTTAACAGTGGCAACGCAGGGTCGTTGACGAGATCGCTCAGAAAAAGGACGACATCATATGAACACAATTGACTTAAAAGCCAAGTTGTTAGGCGCGTGCGCCGGAGGAATGTCCGCGCTGCGGATGGTTGCAACCTTCCAGCCAATCGGTGGAGAGGGAGATAAAGTCGCGCCGCCGACTCATGAGAAAGGGCGATACGCGTTTGAGGAGCGCATGATTGACGGGCGGCAGAATGTGAAGACCGTGCTGCTGGACTCGGTCCAGTCGCAAGCGAATCGATTTGAGGAGGCGTTGCTTAGCCGGCTCAGGGCGGGAGATATCCGGATTCCACTCCTGGAGGTAGATATTCCGAATCGTGAGACCCTAACGTCTCTGAGCGTTCCCCATCGCGTCCACGACGCGATTTTCAGGGATTGCACATACGAAGGAAAGAGGTACTATGACTCTGACTTAGGAAAACAGATTGCGAAAGCGCGTACATGGAACGCGACGGCGATGTTCCGTGTCTGCCCGACAGCACTTTTGTTCGGAACCTGGGATTCACAGTCTAAGTCTGGGGTAAATAGCGCGAAGTTCGCGAGGGCGCTTGTGTCGGAAATCATCGGAATCGACGTGGTCGCCGGCGTAAGGACATCCTCTCGCATAGATCCGCTGGGTATCAAGAAACTGGAGCGTACAATTTACGAGAGTGCCACAGAGCAATGGACATTGGAGAAAGTCGACAAAGCGAAATTTTACGGTAAGAGCGGGTCGCCTGCCGATATCAATCATGGAAACATTCCACCGACGATCACGGATCTAAATAAGAGTGAAGGGGGCGGGGTCACTTTTCGGACAGCGCGGCAAACAGCGGTTTTGTCGTTCGCGCAGCTCCGCAAACTGAAATTCCCCTTAGGTGACAAATTATCGCCCGAGATTGATGCGGCCGGGCGCGCCGTAATAGCGGCCCTGGGGGTGTACGCGCTGACGCTGCAGATCGAAGAAGGATATCAACTGCGGTCGCGGTGTCATCTTCAGCCGGTGACACAGCCTGAGTTCAAGTGGTTAGGTGCTACTGCAGCCGACGAAGAAGTGGCGCAGATCTCGACGGCAACGGCGAAAGAGACGCTGGCGATTTTGTATGAACACGCCATGAATCTGGGCCTGAGATGGAATGAGAAACCGTTGAAGTTGGAGCCCGAAGCCAAACTTGTCAAGCTTGTCGAAAACAGCGACAAAACGATGGACAAAGCGGAGGAATAGGCAGTGCTCGTTATTGAAGTTGAGTACTTACTTGGCCGCGTATACGCCGCCGCCTCCCGCGATGGCGCCGAACCAGAGTGGCCGCCCTCTCCGGCGCGGTTGTTTTCCGCGCTGGTTGCCGCTTACCACGACTCGAACGGGATTGAGCCAGAGCACGAGGCGCTTCTTTGGCTGGAGCAACAGCCTCCGCCCCGAATCGCGGCGAAACAGGCGGGACGGCCCGACGCCGTCGTTACTTTCGTCCCCACCAACTATTCAGGGAAATCCGGCAGCACTCACCCCGAACAACGGGGAAAGCAGGCGCGTTCCTTTCCCGCGCAAGCGCCTGAGTCGCCGGTAGTGTACTTCGTGTGGCCAGATAACGAAGCTCCCATTCAACACGTAGAAGCGCTGAGCCAGCTTACAACGCGTGTGGCTTCGCTAGGGCGCGCGTGTTCGCTGGTTCGCGTTCGCCTACTGGATGCTGAAGAAGCGCTGCTTTTTCAGCCGAACTATGTGCCGGACGAGGACGGACAGGAAGTATTTACGGTGGCGGGGACTGGCCGTTTAGAAGAATTGGAGCGAACCTACGAAGCTGCGCGGCGGCCGAGCCAAGGAGCGTTGACCCGGTACCGAAACACAGAGCACACGGAGAGGCCTCGACAGCCACGACAAGGTCACTTTGGGGAGATGGTTGTGTTGCGTCGAATCGGCGGTATAGGGTTTCCGGTTGAAGCGGCACCGATGTTGACCAAGCGCCTGCGAGATGCATTCTTGAGCCGTGCGGGGGAAGGCAAACCATTGTCCGGGATGTTGAGCGGACATGACGGCGACAAGCCGGTTTCGGGGCCGCACGTCGCGTTCGCAGCGCTGCCGAATGCGGGATACGACCACAGTGATGGCCGCTTGATGGGCGTTGCGGTGATTTTGCCAGTTTCTATCGGGGGCACGGATCGCAGGACTGCTTTGCGGGCCTGCTCGTCCATTGAGTCCATTAATTTAGGGGAGCAGTTGGGGGAATGGCAAGTCGAGATCGCGAACTTTGACGTGATGCAAACGACGTTAAAAACCGACACGTGGATGCGAGCCAATCGCCACTGGCAGACGGTGACTCCGATCCTGTTAGACCGTTACCCAAAGAAACACTTGAGCGCGGATGAACTACTGATGACCGCTTGCCTGAGAGCTGGATTGCCGGCACCGGTTCGCTGCACGTATGGAAAGTATTCCGAGTTGAAGGGAGTTCCGCCAGTATCAGCCTTCGCGCCTTCGCGATGGGCTGTTCACGCGACGTTCGAGTTTGAGGCCCCTGTGCGGGGACCTGTACTGGTGGGCGCAGGACGATTTTTTGGAATGGGATTGATGAAGCCCGGACGGACCCCGCAGTGGGAGATGGAGGCCCAAGGATGACGACGGCTGATTTTGGGCGCTTCTATAAGGCCATCCATGGTTACGATCCATTCCCATGGCAGGAGCGCCTGCTTGAACAAGTGTCGCGGGAAGGGTGGCCGCGGACAATTTCCCTGCCGACAAGTTCGGGCAAAACTTCGGCGATCGATGTGGCGGTGTTTCACCTGGCGCTGGAAGCGGAAAGAAACCTGGATCGAAAAGCGGCTCTGCGAATTTTCTTTGTGATCGACCGGCGAGTGGTGGTGGATGAAGCGGCGGAGCACGCTCTGAAGCTGGCACAGGCGCTGCTGGATAGCAACGAAGAGATTGTCGTTTCCGTGGCGGAGGCGCTTAGGAAGTTTGAAGCGAAGTATCCGCTCGACGTAGCGGTGCTGCGTGGCGGTATGTACCTTGACAGTACATGGGCCGACGAGCCCAATCAGCCGTTGGTATGCGTATCCACTGTGGACCAAGTGGGATCACGGCTGCTGTTTCGCGGATACCAGGTGAGCGACGAAGCCAGACCAGTTCATGCGGGACTCGTTGGCAATGACTCGCTGATCATCGTGGACGAAGCGCACCTTTCGACTCCGTTTCTGGACACCTTGCAAGCGGTGGAGAAACAGCAAGGGAGCAGTTCGACGGAGGCTAGGTTAGCGCGGGGTATCGAGGTGGTGAAGATGTCGGCGACGGTCCAAGGAGATGGCGCGCCATTTTCACTGGAAGCAGCGGACTATGAAAACCACGAGTTGGGAAAACGGCTGGATGCCCCGAAACAGGTGGAATTACGCGCGCCGGAAAAGAGATTCGAGGAAGAACTGGCGATAGCGGCGAAGGAGCTTGCTGCTTTGCCGAATGTATACGTGGTCGGAGTGGTTGTCAATACCGTGGCCTCGGCGCGGGCTGTGTTCGAGGATCTGGATAAGTTCGGCGATGCGGTGCTGCTGACGGGACGGAATCGCCCGTACGACTCGAAAAGGCTGTGGGATGAGTTCAAGGATAGGATCGCGGCAAAGCACGGAAGGGTAAGCACGTCGACTCTTTTCGTGGTGGCGACACAGACCGTGGAAGTGGGCGCGAATCTCGATTTCGATGCGTTGGTGACGGAGGCTGCGCCACTGGATTCGCTTCGACAAAGATTCGGACGCTTGAATCGTCTGGGGGACCGGAAGGAAGCACGCGCTGTGATCGTGCTTCGACCGAAGGAGGATTTCGTTTATGGCGCGCCGACAGCGACCACATGGGAATTTTTGAAGCGGCAAGACAAAGTCGACTTTGGTGTCAGCGCGATGGGTGAGCTTTTAAAAAACCAAGACTTGAAGGCACTGAACACCACCGGCTCAGAGGGACCGATGGTGTTTGAGAAATACTTCGAGATGTGGTCGCAGACCAATCCCGCTCCGTGGCCCGAACCCGACGTAGCTCCGTTCCTGCATGGGAGGGAGGCGCTCGAAAGCGCCGATGTACAGGTGGTTTGGCGCGAGGATTTGGAGGAAGGCGCCGACGTCAAAAACTGGCGAGAAGCGGTGGAACTGGCGCCACCGGTTGGGATAGAGGCGCTACCGCTGCCATTGGGGGCTCTGCGAAGGTGGCTTAGCGGCGAAAAGAAGCAGCCTGTAGCCGATATTGAAGGCCTACCCGATGAGAAGGAGGAGAAAAGGAAGCAGCCGCAGAAGCCGGTACTCATCTGGCGCGGTCCGGGTGAGGAGGTTTCGCGGCAGGTGCGGCCCGGCGATGTGGTGGTGGTACCGGCAAGCTATGGCGGATGCGACCGATTCGGCTGGCATCCCGAGTTGGAAGCGGCTGTGGAAGATATCGGTGACGCCGCGAACAATCAACTGGCCGAAAAAGGTTTACGGAAGTATCGTATTCGCCTCGACCTTTTCGGCAAGACACTGAAGCAAAGCGAGGAGGAATTTCGTGGTCTCTTGCATCGTTTGCGAGACGATGCGGAGGAAGATCCGGAGATAGAGATCCGAGAAAAACTCGCCAAGCTACTGCCGCCGTATCCGGGGAGTCCGGTGATAGACTCCAGGGTCCGTGTTGCCACTTGGCCTAAGAGCAAACCCCGGCCAAAGCTGGTTGAAGCCGCGAAACCGGAAGACGACGAAGACACTTCCGCAGGTCTGGACAAGAAAATCACGTTGACAAAGCACACGGCCGGTGTAGTGGAACACGTCCGCAGGTTTGCGTGCAGGTGCGGTTTGCATGAGGACACTGTGAAGGACCTGATCCTTTCCGCGGAAGTACATGATTTGGGTAAGTGGGATGAACGATTCCAGGCGTGGTTGTGTGCGGGATCGCTCCCCCGTGCGATGAAGGAAGAGGAGCCGTTGGCAAAGTCGGGCGGCCGGCAAACCATAGTGGAGCGGCGGCGAGCACGCCAGTTCGCGGGCTATCCGCAGAATGCACGGCATGAAGCCGCGTCGGTGTTACTGGCGTGCGCTTCGGGCGCGCTCGCGCATGCAACCGACCGCGATTTAGTGTTGCATTTAATCGGTACGCATCACGGCTACGGTCGTCCGCTGATGCCCTATTGGGAAGAGGACGAACGCACGATGGTGACTGCTGAGTGGGGGGGGAAGGGGATCGAAACGGGGACCGGGAGAGAACTCGGGCGCCTCGATTCCGGCTGGGTGGAGCGATTCGCGCGACTGAACCAAAAGTACGGATATTGGGCGTTGTCTTATCTCGAAACGATATTGCGACGCGCCGATTGCATGCAATCGCGAAAGGAGCAAGAGAGTGACTGAAGTTCCGTTGACGGGCTTGCGAGCAGGGACACCAATCGGTTTCCTTGCAGCACTTGGGGCTGTTCGGCATGCGGCGGAGATGCGGGAGGTGTTTGGCGACGTTCGGCTCCGTTGGGGGAGGCAGGGGAACGAGTGGTGTGCGGTATTGGTGTTGGAACGCGATATGGATGCAGCAGCGAACGCACTGCTTGCCACGTTCGTTGAGCGGGTGTGCAAACTCGGGCAAAGACCGGAGTTCGCGTGGGCGGACCAGATCAAGAAGAATTCCGCCGGGACATTTCGTGAGGCGGCGCAGCGGGCGCAGGATCGGCAGGAGTGGTTCGCGGCATTCGGTTCGGACTTATGTCTATCGAACGGGACGATGCAGTCCACCGATTTCGACATGACCGGAGGTCAACAGAAATTCCTGCTTAAGCTTCGCGAAGCTTCGATCTTCTTGTCATCGTCGAGAAAGGACGCCGAAAGACTATTAAGAGAAGCGTTGTTTGGGCCGTGGCTTTACGAGACTTCGCGTAAAGCATCGGAGGTAGAGAACAGTCATTCGATGGGGCTCGATCCATCCACGCTTCTACAGGGAGCGTTCACGGCGGACGAACCGGCAGGCATTAAGGATAAGCGCGGCGTACGAGGCGCGATCTGGCTGGCTTTTGAGGCAATGCCATTCTTCCCGTGCGTATATGACGGCAGATTGCGAACTGCCGGCTTCACCGAACAGCGGGGAGAGGACGGCAAGTGGAGACGCTATTTCGAGTGGGGAGTATGGACAGAGCCGCTCACGATGAGTAGCTTACGGATTCTTCTACTGCAATCGCGGGAACAGTGGACGCGGGAGCGGGGCATTTTGGAGCGTTTCCGTAGCGAGCGCGTCAATTTGAACAAAGACTACTACTCGATGGCGGCGGCTGACTTGGTGAGGAAGTAGCCGCTGGAGGTGAAGGATGCGCACTTCCTACCTCGTTTGTTATGACATCTGCGAGGATAAACGCCTGCGGCGGGTATTCAAAACGATGCGCGGGTACGGCGACCATCTGCAGTATTCGGTATTCGAATGCCAACTGACCACTATGGACATGGTGCGGCTGCGCGCCGAGCTTTCCGCAATCATCCATCACACCGAGGACCAGGTGCTGTTCGTGAATCTCGGTCCGGCCGAGGGGCGCGGGGAGCGGGTGATTTCGGCCCTTGGAAAACCCTACACGGCGGTAGATTCGCCGTGCATCATCGTTTGACCACGGTATAACAATGGCTACGTTTCCTGTCTTCCCCCATCCGGAGCCGCTGGCGGAGCGTCGTCCGATGCCGGACTACCTGCCGGCGCGCATGGTGAACGAATTTTCCTATTGCCCACGGCTGTTCTTCTATGAGTGGGTAGAGGGAGTGTTCCAGGAGAGCGCCGATACCATGGAGGGCTCGGTTCAGCACGCGAGGGTGGATCGAGAAGGCCCCGGCCTTCCGGCTCCGGGGGATTTAGCGGAGGACCTCCGCACACGCTCGGTCACGTTGTCGAGTGAAACACACCGTCTGATTGCACGATTGGATCTGCTGGACGTGGCGCAGGGGGTGGTTACGCCGGTGGATTACAAACATGGGAAACCACGCGATGCGGGCGAGAGTCTGGAAGCGTGGCCGAGCGACCGCGTGCAACTGGCGGTGCAAGGCATCATTCTGCGGGAGAACGGATACGATTGCCGGGAGGGCGTGGTGTACTATGCGGGGACGCGGCAGCGGGTGCGGGTCGAGTTCGACGATTCGTTGATCGGGGAGGCGCTCGCGTTGGTGGAGCTTGCATGGAGTACGGCTCGCGAGGGTGTGATTCCGCCTCCCCTGGAGGACTCGCCGAAGTGTCCGGGATGCTCGCTGGTATCCATCTGTCTTCCGGGAGAAACCAACGCGTTGCGGGCGAGCGGCACCGATAGTGAAGCACAACAACTGTCATTGTTTTCCGAGAACGTCTGGAAGAAGCCGCCTGCTACGGAAGCGCGGCGGCTGGTGACGCCGCGGTTAGAACTCCGTCCGGCGTATGTCGATACGCAGGGTTTGCGAGTGGGAAAGTCGGGGGAAGTCCTGCAAGTGAAGGACAAGGAGACGCTGAAGCAGGAGATACGAATCGGTGAAATCTGCCAATTAAACCTAATGGGCAACATTCAGATCACGACACAAGCAGTGCAGACTTTGTGCGAAGGGAGCGTGCCGGTCTGCTACTTTTCGCAGGGTGGATGGTTCTATGGCATCACGGGCGGGATGAACACGAAGAACGTGTTTCTGCGCAAACGGCAGTTCCGGCTGGCCGATGAGGAATGGTTCTGCCTGCGGCTGGCGCGGAAACTGATAGCGGGAAAAATTCGTAACCAAAGAACGATGCTGCTGCGCAATCATATCGAGCCGGAGTCGCGCACGCTGGCGGAGATGAAGTGGATGATGGAACGGGCCGATGCGGCGAAGTCGCTCGAGGAGTTGCTGGGGATGGAAGGCAATGCCGCGCGAGCGTATTTCCAGGCATTCGCGGGAATGATCAAGGCGGAATCGGGCGAGGATACGCCAGCGGCTTTCCGGATGGATTTTACGGCTCGAAACCGGCGGCCTCCGCGAGACGCCGTGAACGCGCTGCTTTCGCTTGGATACAGCATGCTGGCGAAAGATCTAACGATCACCTGCTACGCGGTGGGGTTCGACCCGCTGATGGGTTTTTACCACCAGCCGCGATTCGGGCGGCCTGCGCTGGCGCTAGACTTGATGGAACCGTTCCGGCCGTTGATCGTGGATTCCGCGGTGCTCAACGCGATCAACACGCGGATGGTGACACCGTCCGATTTCCTGGCGGTGGGGAATAGCGTGGCGTTAAAGCCGGGTGGGAGGAAGGCTTTTTATCGCGCTTATGAACTGCGTATGGACACGCTGGTGACGCACCCACAGTTTGATTACCGCGTCAGCTACCGCAGGCTGCTGGAGATTCAGGCTCGGCTGCTGGCACGGTGGATGGAGGGGGAGGTGGAGGATTATGCTGTTTTTGTCACACGGTGAGGATGCGAGCGGTATGGTGGGGCTGATTCGCCGGGGAGCGCTCGCGAGAGTGTTTGGTATTGAAAACACAAGGTGTTGTGATATGCTTTGTTGCGTTGAGAGTGACGGAGCGATGGCAAATCGTGACGCCGCTCGCGGGATGCCGCGTAGATGTTTGAAAATAGAATAGATACAGCGCAAGCTCTTTCCGCGACTAAGAAGTCGCGGCCCCATTGAAGGGGAGAAGGGGCCATTTCACGGCAATTATGGGGCGGGCTTTCCGCGACTAAGAAGTCGCGGCCCCATTGAAGGATCCGCGGTCTCCAGGAACCCCGCGAATTTCTTGACCTTTCCGCGACTAAGAAGTCGCGGCCCCATTGAAGGACCCGGCAGTATGGCGCTCCGCTGATCCAAAACTGTCTTTCCGCGACTAAGAAGTCGCGGCCCCATT
>DATLCW010000241.1:0-8333 GCA_035526195.1 Bryobacteraceae bacterium | reverse complement strand
GCATCGCTACATCTCGCCCTCCTGGTACAAGTCCGAATTGGCGGTGCCTACCTGGAACTTTGCTACCGTTCATGTCAGCGGCCGGCCCAGGCGGATTGAGGACGCGAAGATGTTCCGGGATTTCCTGGGGCGCCTGGTGGCCAGAAATGAATCCTACGAGGACAAACCATGGGATTTCGGCAAGCTTCCTGAAGGTTACAAAGCCGGCACCCAGTCCGGCGCGGTCATGTTCGAGATGCCCATCGAACGCCTCGAGGCGAAGTTCAAACTGGGAGCGGAGCGCACGGAAGCCGACCGCCAGGGCGTGCTCGCCGGCTTGAAGAAAGCAAAACCCGAGCGGACGATGTTTGAGCTCACCGAGGACTGGTACCGGCGCCATCCGAAAAAATAGGCAATTGGATGGCACGTTTCTTCCCTGCCCTTTCGCGGCAGGGAGAGCTTCGTAACGGTCGCCCGTCAAGGGGTTGACCTCCAAGTCAAAAGGCGGTCCGCGCCGCGGAATTGCACCGCGGACGAGAGGAATTTTGACAATCCGCTGGCGCCGCTGCATCCTTTCCGGCGCCGCAGCCAGTGTATAATTGCGGTAACTGGTTAAATTCGCTTCAACCGTATTCAGGAAGGTCTCACATGATTAAATTGACTCGTCTCGCCGTTCTTTTTGCTTTGTTTCTGTCGGGACTGGCCGCCCAGAGCACCTCCGGCACCCTCGTCGGCACCATCAGCGACTCCAGCGGGGCGGTGATCGCCGGAGCCAAGGTTCGCGTCACCAACGCCGGTACAGGCGCTGTTCTCGAAATAGAATCGAACAGTAACGGCGACTATGTGGCCCCCAATCTGCCTCCCGCTACTTACAACGTTCATATCGAGTCGAGCGGCTTTCGCTCGGTGGACGTCACCCAGATCCGGCTGCTCACCAGCCAGACCATCCGCAACGATATCCGCCTGGAACCGGGCGAGTTGCAGCAGACGATTCAGGTAGAAGGCACGGCCCCGGTGGTGAGTTCGGAAACCTCCTCGCTGGCGAACAATGTCGATACGCACACGGTAGTCACGCTGCCGCTGAACGGTCGCACCCTGGACCGGCTGATCCTCATCACTCCCGGCAATACGTCGGACAGCCCGTCCAACCCCAAGCTTGGCGGCTCGCTCCATTGGGGCGGCAACTTCTTCACCATTGATGGCGTCGGGTTCAATGATCTTGGCAACGGCGGAGCGGCGTACTCTTATCAGACCGCGCTCTCGACAACACCCTCGATCGACACCATCCAGGAATTCAAGATTGAAACCAACAACGCCAAGGCCGAGCACGAAGGGTCCGCCGCCATCTCTATCATCACGAAGAGCGGCACCAACGAGTTGCACTTCACGCTGTTCGAATTTAACCGTAACCGGTTCGCCGCAGCCAAAGAGTTTTTCGCCACGGCCCTCCCCAAACCATCCTTTAACCGGAACGAGTTCGGCGCAACGGCTGGCGGACCCATCATCAAAAACAAGACGTTCTTCTTCGGCTCCTACGAAGGCCTGCGGCAACGCACGTCGCGAACGAACGTACTGAGCGTTGGAACCTCCGCCATGCGTGCCGGCGATTTCTCAGCCGCGGGTTTCGCGGCGATCCGCGATCCGCTCACCAACGAACCTTTCGCAAATAACCGCATTCCCACCAATCGTCTCAGCCCCCAGGCACAGACGTTGGTCGGTTACGTTCCTCTGCCAAACCAGGCCGGCTCCTTCGGCGCCAGCGGACCGGCGAACAACTACGCCACCACCGTCGGCACCGTGATCGACGTCAACCGCTACAGCATCAAAGGCGACCACAATTTCAACAGCCGGAACTCGATCAGCGCCGTGTTGAGCTACTCTAAAGGCTCGCCATATTTTGTAGCACTTGGCACGCCCGCCAACTACGGCAACTTCGGCGACGGTGGTTACACTACCAAGACTGCTTCGCTAGGCTATAACCGCACGCTCAGCCCCAACATGCTGAACGAAGCGCGCTACTCGTATTTCAATCACGCCAGTCTGCGCATCGGCCAGAACACCGAATTCGATCCCACCACGATTTTCCCCACGCTTTACAGACCGCTGCCGATCGGCGGGCTGCCGAACGTGTCCATCGCTGGCTTCCAGGGTATCGGCGATTCGGGCGGCAGTCCTCGTGCGCCGCAGATCACGCAGGAACTCACCGACAACCTGACGCTGATCCGCGGTGAGCACACGTTCAAGATGGGGGCCGACATCGCCTTTGGCCGGGTATCTACCAATCCGGGCGCGGGCGGTACGGCATTTGGCTCCTTCACTTTTGGGCCCCGCTTCACCGGCAACCCATACGCCGACTTTCTGCTCGGATTCCCCACGAACACAGCACGTGCCACGCCGAATATCAACAACCTTCTCTACAACACCCGTTACGGTCTTTACTTCCAGGACGATTGGAAGGTGAACGCGAAGCTCACGCTGAACCTCGGCATGCGCTACACCCTGCAAACGCAAACGCAGGAACGCGATGGATCATTTGCTAACTTTGATCTCGGAAAAGGCGTGTACGTGATTCGCACCGAGAACGGCCAACTTCCCCGGCTCGCGATTCCCCGTCTGCTGCAAGCCTACCCTTATGTGGAATCGGAAAAGAACGGCTGGGGCAGCGATGTAATCCGTGCCGATCATAACAATTTCGGCCCGCGATTTGGCTTCGCCTACCGTCCATTTCACAACAACAAAACGGTGATCCGCGGCGGGTACGGCATGTTCTATAATATCATTCCGGTGTATATCGGAATCCGTCAGATCTCCCTCACCAACTCGCCGTTCCTTTTGACGGAGACGTTCGAAGCGGGCGCAACGCCCACGCTGTCGCTGTCGAATCCTTTCCCGGGAGCAGGTGCGCTTTCTCCCAACCCGAGCATTACCGCTGTGAACCGCGAGATCCGCAATACTTACTCGCAGCAGTTTAATCTGACTATCGAGCGCGAACTCGCCGCCAGCACCGGTTTCCGGATTTCCTACGTCGGCAACAAGGGTACTCGCGTTCCCTGGTACAACTACAATCGCAACCTTCCCTTCCGCCAGACACCGGGTACTGTCCAATCCAACCGCCCCTATCAACCTTGGGCCGATATCATCACCCTCGACACCAACGGCAATTCCATCACCCACCAGATGCAGACCGAGTTAATCCGCCGCTTCTCCAAGGGCCTGTTCGTGCAGGCGAGCTACACCTGGAACAAGACGCTCGACAATGTGCCGATCGTTGGTGGTCCCCAGGATCCCTATAACGCCGCTCTGGACCGCGCCAATGGCGACTCCATTCGGCCGCATGTCGCCTACATCTCCGGTACGTACGATCTGCCCTTCTTCCGCAACAACAAGATTTTAGGCGGCTGGCAGGTGGCGGGTATCGGACAGTTCCGCGCCGGTACGCCTTTCAGCGTCGGCTACAACCCGACACAGGCCGGCTGGCTCGGCGGCCGCGCCAATGTGGTGTCCTCAGATCTCTACCCCTCGGACAAGAACATTGAGGGCTGGTTTAACCCCGGCGCTTTTGCCATCCCCACGCCCTTCACATTCGGCAACTCCGCCCGCAACATGCTCTTTGGACCGGGACAGAAGATCATTGATCTCAGCGTTCTTAAGGATTTCAAATTCAGTGAGCGCCGTTATCTCCAGTTCCGTGCCGAAGCCTTCAACGCACCGAACACTCCCAGTTTCGGCAACCCGGGCGCGAACATCTCCGTCCCGGCTTCGGTCGGCAAGATTCGCGGCACCTCAGTGGCCGCCCGCGCGATCCAGTTTGGATTGAAGCTGATTTTCTAAGCAACGGTGCAAAACGCGGGAGACCTGGGGTGTGATCCCGATCCCCCGCACGAATCCTACGCGCGCGTAGCAAGCGCAGCCAGCACTCGCGCCGGAGTAAGCGGAATCTGCCGCAAGCGGACGCCCGTCGCATCGAACACCGCGTTTCCGATCGCCGATGCCGAAGCAGTGATCGAACATTCCCCGGCTCCCATCTGCCCCGCATCCAACCGGTTAATGAGCACCATTTCCACTACCGGCAGCGGCTCGCCGAACTGGTAGACAGGAAAGTTTCTCCAACGCACGGACGTGACCGCCGCGGCGTTCCAACGCACCTCTTCCCGCAAGGCCCTGCTCATCCCCTGTAGAGCGCCGCCTTCGGTCTGGTTGCGCATGCCATCGGGGTTGGAAATGGGTCCCGATCCCCGCTCACCACCAACCGCTTGACCGTG
This sequence comes from Bryobacteraceae bacterium, assembly GCA_035526195.1. GTDB lineage: Bacteria > Acidobacteriota > Terriglobia > Bryobacterales > Bryobacteraceae > CADEFT01. The sequence goes on along the minus strand of DATLCW010000241.1, from coordinate 4,092 downwards.
ATCACGCCGGTCTCCTGATCCACTTCCACTTCCGCCACCATGCCGCTGTATCCGTTGTTGCCTTCATACAGCACGCAGGAAACCCCGCGGCCTGCGACCACTCCCGTCTTCGAATTTCCCGGCTTCGGGGAAGGACGCGTGTCCCAGCCGGCAGCGCCCGCGGCCGCTTTCAAAACTTCAATCAATCTTGGATCCACCAGGTGACGAAGCCGGAACTCTACGGGATCGGCTTTCACCGCCGCCGCAATTTCATCCATAAAGCTTTCATTGGCGAAGGTGTATTGGAGGCGGTTCGGAGACCGCAGCGGTCCGGCAAAGAACGGCGATGCCAGGCTGTGAATCAGCACTCGCTCGCTGGCGACATTACCCGTTCCGCCGCACCTTCCCGCCACGCAGCCGGATCCGTAAGCGGGCGCGGAATTGCCGTTGTTGTTGAAGGTCGTGGGAGCCGCCGCAGCGGCCGGAACGAGCGCCGGCACAGGAAATCCCGCCAGCGCACCCGTTACGATGTTTCCCGGAGTGGTCGCATTCGGCCGGTTTCCCTTGGTAAAAGTAAAGAATTCAGCATCCCACGCCACGATCCTCCCCTGAGTATCCACTCCGGCGCGTAAATCCATTACGGCCGCGGGTCCGTAGCTCTCGCCTCCCGTCATCTCATCCTTGCGGGTCAGTTGTACCGGCACGGGTTTGCCCACGGCCTGAGAAAGCAGAGCCGCGTCATAAGACACCGTGTCGGCGCCGTTCAGCCCATAACAGCCCGACCCTTCGACGAAGATCGCGCGCACATTCTCCTTGGGAATTCCAAGGACCAACGCCACGCTGTCGCGCAAGGGATAGATGCCCTGGGTGGCGGACCAGATTGTTGCCGCGGTGTTGGCGGCCGTGCCGCGCACGTCGGCCACCGCGCACGAGGTGCCGAGCGAACCGTGCATCTGGAAAGGATGCAGATAGGTGGCGCTGACGACCCGGGCGGCTGCTTTCAGGTTCTGGTCGACATCCTCGGACCGCACAGTATAGCTATCGCGGGAAGGCTGCTTGCGCATGTAATTGTAGATGTCCGCCTGCTCCGGCAGCCCCACACCTTCAGACCATGTCACATCGAGCGCGGATGCCGCCTGCAACGCCTGCCATTCGCTGTCCGCCACCACCCCCACAAAATCGTTCTTCACCACCACTTTGACGTTGCCGGGAAGGCTTGATACCGATGCCTGATTGACGCTTACCAGTTTGGCCCCCACCGCGGGCGGACGCACCACCTTTCCGTGCAGCATGCCCGGAACGCGCACCTGCTGTACATATTGGAAGGTTCCCATCACCTTCTCCGGAATATCGTAGCGGGGGACGGAGGTGCCGAGTACGGTGTAGCGTGCCGGATCCTTCGTTACCGCTCTGGCATTCAAAGCAAGATTCAGTTTCCGGCAGCCGATCAACTGTCCATAGCTCATCTTCCGCGCCGCATCCGCCTTTAAAGAAATCACGCCATCGCTCAGTGAGAGCTGGTCCATGGGTACTTTAAATTGATCCGCCGCCATCTGCAGCAGGGATTCCCGCGCGGTTGCCAATGCTTGCCGGAGCGCGCCCGTGCCGAACTGGGTAGGCGAGCCTTGGCTGCCCGAACTCACTCCCTGATCGGGCGTGATGGAGGTGTCGCAGATGATCATCCGGACGCGCTCAATGGGAACGCCGAGTTCTTCAGCCACCAACTGATGCTGCACGGTTCGGAATCCTTGGCCGAAATCGCACTTGCCGGAGTAGGCGGTCACCGTCTCATCCTGGGAAATGGCCACCCAGGAATCCACCTGAGTTAAGGAAATCACGGGCGCCGTCTGAGCATCAAGTTTGGTGTCGCCGGCAATGCGGAAGCCGACAATAAGCGCTCCGGCGCCTTTGAAGAAATCCCGCCGCGAGAGTCCCGCTCGCTCGAGCGCGTCTAGCGCGTCCGGCGTGAGATTGGACTTATGGATGGGCTGGAGCAGGCTTTTCCAGTTCATGCCCGCACCCCTTCCGCATAGCGCAGCAGCGCCTTTACCATGCGGCCATGCGTATGGCAGCGGCACAGCAGGCCGGTAAGCGCTTCGAGAATCTCCGGCTCGGTGGCGGCGGGATTCTGATCGATGTACGCCTTTCCATAAAGCATCGGGCCGCTGAGACAATAACCGCACTGCACGGCTTGCTCTTCAATAAACGCGGTCTGGATCGGATGCGGCTGATCGATGGTGCCGAGGCCTTCGATGGTCGTTACTTCGTGACCCTCCGCTTCCGAGACGGGCGTGATGCAAGAGCGCGCCGGCTCGCCGTCGATGAGCACGGTGCAGGCACCGCACTCGGCGAGCCCGCAGCCGAATTTAGGGCCGTTCAGCTCCAGATCGTGCATCAGCAGATAGAGCAGCGGTGTCTCCGGATCGGACGATACCGTGCGGGAACGGCCATTAACCGTCAAGTTAAATGCAGCCATACGTTGGTTGTTCCCTTATTTAGACTAACCCTGGCTGGGGGGAATAATACTCCCCCGCTGCGTGCTCGTCAATGTCGTATCAATGCCGCAGTATGCCGCCGTGGTTTCTGTCTTCCGCGTAGCTTGGATGGAATGCGCACATCCGCCGAGCCGCGGTGCGCCCGGACGGCACGCGCCTACCAACCCTCGTCATCGCGCCGGACAAGCTTTCTAGTCACCCCTTGCGGGGAGCGGTAACGCCGCGCACCACCGTATCCAGGTATTCCCGCGACCGCCGGGCCAGCGTCTCAATCCCTTCCACCGACTCCGGCCGCGTCACAAACGGTTCCGCGAGATTCTCGCAACAGAGCGGAATCGGGCCGCCGTGGTTCGCCACCGCGCCCAGCATCGCATAGTGATCGGTTTGGCCGAAGCCCGCCCCGCACGTTGCGCGCTGCCCTCCATACTCACGAAAGTCCTTGATCGCAAACCCGCGTATCATCGAAGCGCATTTGGCGAAATCCGAGTTCGCGTCGGCGTTGTTATACCACCACGTATTGCCGGCGTCATAGAATGCGACCACGGCCGGGTGATTTACCTCGCGCACGATGGCCGCGGTCAGCGCGCCATTCGCCGTCAAGCCTCCATGCTGCTTCACAGCGATCGCCACCTTCGCCTGCCGCGCGTGACCGGCAATTTCGCGCAAGGTTCGAAGATACGCGTCACGGTGTTCCGCGGTTGATTTCGGAGACCCGAACGTCAATAGATTCGGAATACCCGCCGCCTGCGCCTGATCGATCCTCTTTTTGTAGGCATCCACGGCGCCCGGATTTTCCGGATAGAAGGACGCGAACATAAGCACCGCTTCCAGCCCCGCGTCCCGCGTAATGCGAAGCAATTCTCTCGCCCGGCCAGGTCCCGAATCCAGCGCTATGGTATCCAGTCGCCGCTTCGATGAATCCGCTTGGTGCGGCCCCCACGCGATGTAGCGGAAGCCCGCGGCCGCCACTCCCTTCACTCCGCGCTCAAAAGAAAACTGTTGAAAAGGAATCGTCATGCACGCGATCTGGAACTCCGTGCGGGAGGGTGTCTGTCCGGCCGCCATCGTCGCGGCGAGAGTCTGCAATGCGGTGCGTCGCGTCATTGGTTTACGATACCTCAACTCAGGTATCCTGGAGCAATCCGGTGGAGGGCAGAAAACGGATGACTCGCCTGCTGATAGGACATTCTCTGGCGTTGCTCCTGCTGGGCCAGGGGAATGGCACGATTCACGGAACGGTTACGGACCCCAGTGGGGCTGCCGTTCCCAATGCAAAGGTAACCGCCCTCCTCGACGAACGCGGCACCACCCGGGATTTCACGACTCCCGCCGGCGGCGACTACGTGTTTCCGTCGCTCGCCATCGGAACCTATACGATTACGGTGGAGGCCCCGGGTTTCAAATCCTTCCGCCGCTCAGGCGTATCGCTCACCACCGAACAAAACGTTCGCGTCGATGTGCAACTGCAGGTAGGAAATGTCTCCGAGTCGGTCAGCGTCACCGCCGAGGCGCCGCTCGTCGATTCCCGATCTTCTGTCATCGGAACGCTTATCGATTCGCGGCGCGTGACCGACCTCCCTTTGAACGGACGCAACATCATCGGTCTGGCGGCCCTGTT
>DATLCW010000224.1:0-6286 GCA_035526195.1 Bryobacteraceae bacterium | reverse complement strand
GATGGGTTTACTTGACGCCAGGCATCGAGTTTGGCGCGTTGTTCAATCAATTCGGCGGGAGTGTTTCGTGGTTCGCGTGTCATGCCCCCAAGCTTAGAAGTTGCAAACTGGAAAACCAAGCAACCTTACCGAAAGCTCACGGTTCTTCGCGCGAAGCCGAGCCGGAACTCCTCCCGAAAGGCCCTCAGGTGTTCTTCGCGCATGACAAACATTTGCATTCGAACTCCTTCACTGTCGCGGATGTCTGCAAGCAGCCTCCTGATTAACCGTGCGTGAATGGCTCCAAAAGCAGGACAAAAAATATTCCGGTCCCGTTCGAATGCGCGTGTGAGACCAAACAGCGGCACGGTGAAAGACGCAGGTTGCGATGGAGGCATGACGGAGGCGGCGATCTTTTGCGGCCAAAAAAACGCAGAACTCATCCGATGTTAGACTCGTACATAAAGCGAGGGTCCATCATGAGAACGTGTGCCGCCGCACTTGTGTTGGCTGTTTCGGCCGTGGCAGCCACCGTCCCGAAACATGTGACTTTCCACAAGGACGTCCTCCCCGTCCTACAGAAGCGCTGCCAGCAGTGCCACCGCCCCGGTGAGGCTGCTCCCGTACCGTTCCTGTCTTATAAGGATGCGCGGCCCTGGGCGAAAGCAATTAAGACCGCCGTGCTGAGCCGGAAGATGCCGCCCTGGTTTGCCGACCCGGCACACGGGGAATTCGTGAACGACCGGCGGCTGACGCAGGACGAAATCGACACTTTTGCCGGGTGGGCCGATCAGGGAGCCAAGGAGGGGAATGCCAAGGATGCTCCGGCAACATTGAGCTTCGCCGACGGATGGGTGATGGGTAAGCCGGACGCAGTGTTCGAGATGCCGGAAGCCTATAAGGTTCCGGCCAGCGGAACAATCAATTACACGTGGATGGTGGTGCCCACCAATTTCACCGAAGACAAGTGGGTGGAAAAGATTGAAGTACGGCCAGGCGATCGGGCGGTGGTTCACCATATTGTCGTGATGGCCCGCGAGCCAGGCAGCGGCTATATGAAAAACGCCAGGCCGGGGGTACCGTTCACCCCGGGCGCTTCCAAGCCCGCGAAGGGCGAGGATACGGGACGCGGCACCTTCTATATGTTGGGATCCGGCGGCGTTGAGATGGTGGGCGTTTACGTTCCGGGCGGCTTGCCTTATGAGACCCAACCCGGACAGGCACGGCTGATCAAGGCGGGTACGGAACTGCTTTTCCAGATGCACTACACCGCGAACGGCAAAGAGACGATGGACCGCAGCCGGGTGGGAATGATCTTCGCTAAAGAGCCGCCGAAGGAGCGAGTGGTGAACACCTTCATCGCCAACCCCCTCTTACGCATCCCGCCTGGCGACAGCAATGCCAAGGTGATGGCCAGGGTTCCTCTCCATACGGATGTGACGCTGCAGAGCATGTTCCCGCACATGCACGTTCGGGGAAAAGCGATGGAATATCGGGTGATTTATCCCGACGGCAAATCCGAAGTGTTGCTGAACGTGCCGAAGTATGATTTCAACTGGCAGATCAGCTACTACCTGAAGGAACCCAAAAAGCTCCCCGCCGGCACACACTTTGAGATCACGGCCCATTACGACAATTCCCCGAACAATCCACACAATCCCGATCCCAGGCAGGAAGTCCGCTGGGGCGACCAAACCTGGGAAGAAATGCTGGCAGCTTTCGTCGATCTGGCGATTCCGGTGGGCGTGGAACCTTTCACGATCGTCCGTCCCGCGAAGAAGCCCGCCGCTTCGTCCGCCGGCGGTTTGTAGTAAGATTGGGCAAGCTACGGCCCAATCTACTATGCGTATTGCCTTGTTTTTTCTCGTTTCCGCCGCGATTGCGGCGGCCCAGATTCGTGTTGGCATTGTCGGCACGGACACATCCCATGTGATCGCGTTTACCAAGATCCTGAACGATCCGTCGCATCCCGATCACGCACCGGGGGCAAAAGTGGTTGCCGCTTATAAAGGCGGCAGCAAGGATGTCGAATCCAGTCACACCCGCGTAGATAAATACGCCGAGGAATTGAAGACGAAGTTTGGCGTCGAGATCGTTTCCGACATCGCCACCCTCTGCAGTAAAGTGGATGCGGTGCTGCTGGAAAGCGTGGATGGCCGCAAGCACCTTGAGCAGTTCCGTGAGATCGCCAAAGCCAGAAAGCCGGTATTCATCGACAAGCCGCTGGCATCGACTCTGGAAGACGCGCGGGAAATCGCCCGCATCGGCAAGCAGAACAATGTCGCCTGGTTCAGTACGTCGAGCCTCCGCTACACCGATGTGGCGATGAACTGGAAGTCCGATAAGAATATGGGGGCGATCACCTGGGGACCCGGTCCTTTTGAGCAGCATCACTATCTGGACCTTTCCTGGTATGCCATCCACCCGGTAGAGATGCTTTTCGCGCTGATGGGAACAGGGTGCGAGGAAGTAACCCGCGTTTCGGCAAAAGACATGGACGAGGTGAGTTGCCGCTGGAAAGACGGACGCATCGGAACGGTGCACGCACTGCGGCCCTATGGCGATTATGGAGCCGTGGTCTTTCGTGCCAAGGAAATTCTTCAGAGCTCCCCAAAGATGCGATCCAACTATGCACCGATGGTGAAACAGATCGTAAAATTCTTTGAAAATAAGGTGCCGCCGGTACCGAACGAAGAGACGCTGGAAATTTTCGCCTTTATGGATGCCGCGCAGCGCAGCAAAGAAGCGGGCGGGAAGCCAATGAAGCTACGATAGGATGGCTTCCGCCGGCCTCAGATAGCTTCCAATTCCTCTTCGAGCAACTGCTTCTGATACAACTCGGAATAGAAGCCGCCGTGAGCCAGTAGCTGCTCATGCGAGCCGCTCTCGGCAATGCGGCCATGATCGAGCACGTAAATCACATCGGCCTGTTGAATGGTGGACACGCGGTGCGAAATCAGGATCGTCGTGCGGCCGGCAAGAAGCTGAGAGAGCCCGGTGAGAATACGTTCTTCGGTAACCGTATCGACGCTCGAGAGCGCATCATCCAGAATTAACACGCGCGGGTTGCGAAGAATGGCCCTGGCGATGGCCGTACGCTGCTTCTGCCCGCCCGAAAGTGTAATGCCGCGCTCTCCCACAATCGTGTCCAGGCCTTGAGGGAACGATGCAAGGTCGGGGCCGAGTCCGGCGATCTCCGCCGCCTTCTCTATTTCCGCGCGGCTGGCATCCGGAACGCCGAGCGCAATATTCCCCGCCAGGGTGGCGCTGAACAAAAAAGTTTCCTGGGGAACAAACCCTATGTTCCGGCGCAAGTCTTCCGGGTCAAGTTGGCGCAAATCGAAACCGTCCAGAGTGATGGATCCGGCGGTAGGGTCCACCATGCGGGGAATCATTTGAACCAACGAGGTCTTGCCGCAGCCGGTGTGGCCCACGATGGCGATCGTCTGCCCGGGTTCCAGCCGAAGGGAGACGCGGTCCAGCGCACAGCCGCCGGGATACTCCAGGCTCACGTCCCGGAATTCGATGGCCCCCCGCACCGGCGATGGCAGCGCGACAAGATGCGCCGGAGCGGCGATGGAGGGCCTCTGATGAATCATATCGTCGATGCGATTGAAGCTCGCCATGCCCCGCTGCAGCAGGTTGATCACCCATCCAAAGGCGATCATGGGCCATATCAGCATGCCAATGTAGGTATTGAACATGACGAAACTGCCCAGCGTAATACGTTTTGACAACAAACCGTAACCACCGGCCCATAACACCAGAAGAAAGCTGATGCCGATCAAAAACTGCAGAAGGGGCATGAATATTCCGCTGGTCCGCGCCAGCCGGATATTCTGTGCGATGTAATCCTTATTGAGGGAATCGAAGAGATGGAGCTCCGCTTCCTCCTGCACATAGGCTCTGACCACACGTACCCCCGACAGATTCTCCTGCACGCGGCTGCTGATTTCGGCGAACCGCTTCTGGATCCGTTCAAAGCGTTCATGGATCCGGTTGCCGAAATACACCACGGCAATACTCACCAGCGGCGCCGGCGAGAGCGCAATCAGAGTGAGACGCCAGTCCACGCTCATCATCACCACGAAGGCCAGCAGGAAGGTAATCATGGTCTCCGCCCAGTACATGAGGCCCGGGCCAAGCATCATCCGGACGGCGTTCAGATCGCTGGTGGATCGTGAAAGGATGTCGCCGGTTCGATACTTCACGAAGAAGTCCGGCGCGAGGGTGACCAGGTGCGAGTAGAGATCGTCGCGCAAATCGAATTCGATATCCCGGGAGATCCCCACGAGCGAAATTCGCATGTAGTACTGAAAGACGCCCTTCAGTGCGGAAAGAGCGATCAGACCGGCGCAAAGGCTCATGAGGATGCCGATCGAGAACCCGGCCATCAGGGAGTCGATCCCGGACTTGATCAGAAGCGGCTGACCGACCACCAACAGGTCCTTCGTGATGAGGGCGCCAAAACCCATTCCGAGGCCGCGGCGCCGCCGCCACAGGTAGGGCCAGAGCTTGCGGAAAGCAGGAATCATGAGGCTCTATACTCCCAGCCATTCCGCGATCGTTTTGGCCCACTCCAGGAACACGACCTTACGGCCTGGCCGCGCCTTCCACCAGGAGTCAGGCTTGAAATTTGGAGTGGGCGCGGACACTACGTAAATGGTCCCGCCTTTGGCGACGGAGTGAAAGATCTGACTGGAGCGGCGTGTGTGGTAATCGCTGGTCACCAGCAGGAAACTACGGATGTCCTTTTCCTGCAAGTGCCGCCAGATGATAGCCGCCTCCTCGCGGGTGGAGTCGGCCTCATGGACGAGGGGAGAGAAACAGGATCTGGAATAGCCGTGACGGACCGCATAGTCGATGGCGAGTTCCGCTTCATTGTGTCCGAACAGGCTCTGCGGACCGCTGATGATGGCGATGGGAGCAAAGCCCTGACGCACCAGTTCTGCTGCTTTTAAAAGACGGTTGCCGGAAGGGTCCCCGGCAAGCACGATCACAGCTTGGGCCGGCGCCGGCGGCCCCGACTTTATTAGAAATTGTCCAGGGGCGCGGAGCCACCACTCCCGTGAGTAGTAGATGGCGGCCGCGGAAACAAGCAGCAGCGCCAGCCAGACGACCCATCGGCTGCGATGAAGGCTGCCAGGCAATCGAAAATTACTTTTCGTCCGAACGGTCGAAATGACCGACGCTCTTCAGACGTTGATAAAGACGCTCGACATCCGCTTCATCTTCCGGCCGAAGCAGCTGATATTTCGGTGTCGTCAGGATCTTGCCGCCTGAGGGGGAAGGAAGCGACTCGCCCCAAAACTGGCGGTAAGGAATACCGTCAATCAATGCCCCGCGAGACATTCTACGAAGATGGCGGAGCAACATATTGGAGGATTCAAGCCCACCGGGAAATACCAGCAGAACCTTACGGTTGTTTGCAAGCGTCAGATTCAAGACAAGCGGGCTTACAAAGCCGGTCCGGTCCAGGCACCGCACCTCATCCCAGGCAATGATGCGGCTTCCAATGGCCAGATGGCTGTCAAAAATTTCGATGGCGGGCATGAGCCCCAGCAATAGCATCAATCCGCCGGAGGCCAGAAAGAGTCCGGTAGGAATCCAGGCCCACGGCCAATTGAGTGCAAAACAGGCACAAAATAGCGCCAGGACCAAAGCGGACACTCCCGCGTACTGGTATTGCTTTGAGGGCGAATAACGCATTTCCCAAATCCCGCTATTCTAAGACTACCCTCCTGCTCCTCAGCCGTCAATCAGCACCGGGCCAGAGATTGTCTAAGACTTTGGTAAGGCAGGATATTCACTTGGGGAAGCACCGGAGGAGGACGGCGAATCGATGGCGCGATTGAGATACGGTTGACGCCACCGGCGGCATTCCGTACGATTGGAAGTGCCTCTCCCGTTGTAGTATTTAGATGACGGCTACTCCTGAAATTCCGGCGGAACCCGCATTCGAAATTCCGGATAAGCTCTACTTCCGTATTGGGGAAGTGAGCAAACTCGCTGGGGTGAAGCAGTTTGTGTTGCGGTTCTGGGAGACGGAATTTTCTCAACTGGCTCCCAAGAAGTCGGGAACCGGGCACCGATTGTACCGCCGTAAAGACGTGGAAACGGTCCTGGAGATTAAACGGCTTCTCTATGGGGAGCGGTTCACCATCGAGGGTGCCCGCAACCATCTCCAAACGAAAGGGCCGGAAGCCGCCAAAGCCCCCTCAAAGGGAAAGGGAAAAGCCGCTGGCCCGCCCGTGGCCTCGAGCGCCCAAGGGTCTCTTTTCGAAAGCGGGGTGCCGGCGGCAGCGTT
>DATLCW010000223.1:0-12243 GCA_035526195.1 Bryobacteraceae bacterium | reverse complement strand
GAAACTGGCCATACGCGATGACCGGGGCAGCGGCGGTTTTGGCGGCGGCCAAAGTCGGGTAGGACTGGCCATTCAAGCTGACAAACAAGTCCTTAAAATCGACGTTGCCGAGAATCATGCCAATCGGCGGCATGATGATATCATTTACAGCCGAGGTAACGATGGCCCCAAAAGCCGCTCCAATAATGACGGCCACCGCCAGATCGAGAACGTTGCCCTTCATGATGAAGGCCTTGAAATCTTTAAGCATGGTGTGTTCCTTTTTCCTTAGTCTCAGAGGATGATGGGCGGTTAGCGCAAGTTAGCATTTCGTGGCAAGTCGCGCCTTACAGCATAGTGGCAAGGTACCGGAATAGCAAGCAAAGTGTACCCCGGGATTTTATGCCTTGCCGGGTGTATACTGGCACGGATATTGGTGGTCAGCACATGGACCTCAGTTTTCGATAGTGGAAAGGAAGCCATGAACGCTTTATATCGATTCGGCACGGTCTCCATTTGGTTGCTGCTTTTGTCAGGGGTTGCGCTTGCCCAGTTTGGCACCGGCACGATCCTGGGCAGAGTCATCGATCCATCGGGCGCGGCCGTTCCAGGAGTGGCCATCACCCTCAAGAGCCTTGCGACTAACGAGACGCGCACAGTGGAAACCTCGGACGACGGGTTCTATCGTCTGAGCGCGCTCCTCAGTGGAACGTACACAATCTCCGCGAGCAAACCATCGTTCCGTATTGCTACGGTGTCGAACGTAGTATTGACGGTAAGTACTGAAGTCCGGGTCGACATTACGATGCAACTCGGATCGGTATCGGAATCCGTCGAGGTGGCCGACACGACTCCGCAGCTGCAAACCAGCACCGCGTCCTCGGCACCGTGATCGACAACCGTACGATGCTTGAGCTGCCGTTGAACGCCCGCAACTTTTTCGACCTTGTGGCGCTTACGCCCGGCGCGGTCAGAACGTTCGGAACCTCCAGCGTCATGGATGAACGATCGATTGAAATTGGAGGCGTCCGCAACACTTCCACTGGCGCAAACCTGGATGGCGTCGATTTTACGGTGCTGAACCAGAACAACCCCGGAATTGCGCTGTCTCTCGATGCGCTCTCAGAGTTCAAGGTGCAGGCTAATTTCATGGATGCGTCCTACGGTCATGGCGCGGCGTTCATCGACATGGTGACGAAGCGCGGATCCAATGCATTTCATGGCGTGGTATACGATTTCGTCCGCAACCGCGCCTTCCAGGCGGGACAGTTCTTCCGTCCCGCGGCTGGGGCTCCGCGATTCACCTACAATCAGTTCGGCGGAAACGGCGGCGGGGCGATTCGCAAGAACAAGACCTTCTACTTCGGCAACTACGAGGCGCGCCGCCGCCGCACCGGCGTTATTCTGCAGGGGTTGCTTCCGACGGCCGCAATGTTGAACGGTGATTTCTCAGCCACCGGCAAGACCATTCGCGATCCCTTAAACGGTAATGTCCCGTTTCCAAACAACGTCATCCCGAGCACACGGTTCGACGCGATTACCAAGCAGATGATCCAGTACTTCCCCACACCGAACCTTTCCGGGCGGCCCGGTGTCAATTTTCTGGTGACGCCCAGCGATTGGGAGCGGCGCGATCAGTTTACCGGGCGCATCGATCACAGAATCTCTGATAAAGGCAGTTTGTTCGGGCGCTATTCCTTCGCCGATAACAAGCTGGCGAATGCCGCATATATTGTGGGTTTGGGGCTCATTCGACCCGATCGCACGCAGCATCTCGCTCTCGGCTATACCCACATCTTCGGTCCCAATTTGATCAGCGATACACGTCTCGGCTTCTTCAAGGCGTACCTGGCTCGCACCAGCGATGGCGACCGGTTTTCGAAAAACTACGCCGCGGAACTGGGGCTGAAGAATCTGGCCGCGGTCCCGGGCGACTATACGTTGCCGAACATCAGCCTCACCGGGTACGCGCCGGGATTTCCAACGGGAACCGGTGGTTTCGTCGGCTACGGGCTGCGCATCGTGCAGAACAATATCTACTATCGGGGAGCGGAAACCGTCACCTGGATCCACGGCAATCACACCATGAAAATTGGGGCCGAGTTCTCCCACTTGTTAGTGGGCTTCGATCAGGGTAATAGCCAAAACGGCAGCATTTCTTTCAGCGGGAATTATTCGAACGATTCTTTCGCTGACTTCTTGCTGGGCATCCCGGCGTCCGCCACCGGCGGGGTCGGAAGCCTGGGCAATTACGGAGGCGTTTCCAAATACGCTCTCACGGACCAGTTCTTTACGTTTGTGCAGGACGACTGGCGCATCGGCAATCGCCTCACGCTGAACCTCGGCCTGCGCTTCGAATATCAGGCTCCCTATCGTGGAAGACTGGCGAACTTCGACCTCTACACAGGGCGGCAGAATCTTGCGGGACGCGACGACTATTTTGAGCCTGGCGTGGGACTCGTGCAGAAGACCGGAACGGTGGTATTGGGCAATCCACCTGTGCGCGCGGATTGGAACAATTACGCGCCTCGTCTCGGCTTCGCTTATCGCGCCACAACGAATACCGTGCTGCGCGGCGGCGCGGGCATCTTCTATGCGTTCACGGGTGGAGGTGCGGCACTCGGCAGCATGAACAGCACGCCCCCTTATTTTGTTTTCGTGAATCTCGTATCCAGCCCGACGGTCCCCGAGATCCGCATGACGGATCTGTTTCCGCCCGCGGAGAAGACCACGTCCGCGGTGAACAGCAACCAGGATTTGAATCAGCGCACGGGCTACATCTACAATTACAATCTCAACGTCCAGCACCAGTTGCGTCCGGGTCTGCTGCTCGAGTCAGGCTATATCGGGAACACTGCCCATAAGCAGTATGGAAGCGTGCTGATGAATCAGCCGCGCCTGCCCTCCAATCCCAATAACCCGGAAGACTTCCGGCTGCGGATGCCATTTCCCAGATTTAATCCGGGCTTCAGCATGAACACCAACTATCAGTGGAGCAACTACAACGCGGGCTATGTGAAGTTCGAGCAGCGAGTCTGGCATGGACTTTCCTACATCGCCGCCTATACATTCTCCAAGCTGATGGACAGCGGTGGCGCCGGCATGAACATGTACAACCGGCGGCCGGAACGGGGACTGGCTCCCAATCACTTTCCGCATAACTTTATCCTGAGCTACGTCTGGCAGCTTCCGGTGGGGAAGGGGCGGGCGCTGAACATCCAAAACAAAGTAGTCGATGCGGTAGCGGGGGGCTGGCAACTGAGCGGTATCACGAATTTCCGCTCCGGCCCTTATCTTACGATCCTTGTGGCGAACGATCTGGCAAACGTTCTTGCCGGCGAACAGCGGGCCAATGCGACCGGTGTGCCCCCCTCCCGGCTGGATCCGCGGACCAGCGGATTATACGGATTTGACCGCGGCGCCTACGCCACCCCGGCGCGAGGTGTCTTCGGCAATCTCGGGCGTAATACGCAACAGGGCTTTGGCGTCAACAACTGGGACTTGGGAATCAACAAGGACTTCTCGATCTCGAAACTTGGGGAGGGCGGGCGTCTTCAGATTCGATTCGAGTGGTTCAATTTCTTCAACCACACGCAATTCAACAATCCCGGGACCACCGTAAACCTACCCACGTTCGGGCTGGTGAACAGCGCCCGCGATCCGCGTATCCTGCAAATCGCCGGAAAGCTGTATTGGTAAGGAGGGATCCGTGCTGTCACGCCGTCATTTCGGCCGCATGGGGGCGGGAGCGTTCGCCGCGGGGTTTGCGACGATCGCACCGCTTGTCGCGGCGGAGAGCAAACCTCTACGAAAGGCTCCGCGTATTCGCGTCACGGACATCGAATCGTTCTCCTGTGCGATTCCATCGCAAGGACCGCCGGATCCTCTAAAGCTGTATCGCTTTGCCGTTACCCGCGTGTTCACGGATGCGGGAATCACGGGCACCTCGTTCCTGGCCTGTCCGCGCGACGGACTGGAACGATGGGTGAAGCCGGTACTGGTGGGGGACGACCTGTTCGCCGTCGACCGCCACCTCCAACGGTTGCAGATGGAGCGCGGCGAATCGGGGGTGCAGTACTGGTCCGGAGTCGAACATGCAATGTGGGACGCCATTGGCAAAGCCATGGGACGTCCGGTAGCGGAACTGCTGGGAGGGGCCCGCACGCGCCTCCGCGTCTATCGCACCAGTGTTTTCCCTGGTAAGCAGGACCAATCGGATGTGCCCTACGAAAAGCAAGCCGCTTTCGCCGCGCGGCTGGAGAAATCAGGATACACGGCGATGAAGATTCGCGCCTGGCGTCCCCGGCCGATGGATGACGTGGAGGCGCTAAAAGTGATTCGTAGCGCGGTGAGCCCGGCGTTTGCCGTGATGTTTGACCGTACCGCCGTGCGTCCCGGGTGGGTATGGGACTATCCGACCGCCCTCCGCGTTGCCCGCGGCATGGAAAAGCACGGAGCGTATTGGCTTGAAGAGCCGTTCAACGGCTATGATCTGGAATCACCCGCGAGGCTGGCCGCCGAAGTGGATCTGCCCATCACGGGGGGAGAGCTGGGTAACAGCCTCTTTCACTTCCAGCAGTTCCTGAAGCACAAGACCTACGACATCGTCCAACCCGACACGCGCATCTGCGGGGGCATTTGGGTGGCGAAGAAAATCTCGGTAATGGCGGAAGCCTTCGGCGTTCGCTGCATTCAGCACGGCACCAGCGGGCTCGCGCTCGCCGGCTACATTCAGGCCGGCTGCGCGATGAACAACTGTGAGTTCCAGGAGATCATCGGCGGACCGAATCTCCCGGAGGAGGAATGGGAGCCGGGGATCAAGCTCTTGAAGACACCCTACGCGTTTCGCGTCGAAAAAGGCTACGTGCATCTTTCCGATTTGCCCGGGCTCGGTCTCGATGTGAATGAGGATGCACTGAAGGAGTATCGCCGTGGTTGACCGGCGTGGTTTTCTTGCTCTCACCCTGGCGCCGGTTCGCGCGGTCGCTGAGGCCGTAAAGCCGGTGAAGATCACCGGCGTCGAACTCTACCCGATCCGCATCCCCATTAGCAAAGACGAGGCGGAAGCTGGTCTGCACCAGCACTTCCTGGTGGTAGAGATTCAGACCGATGCCGGCGTTACGGGTTACTCGTTTGCCGGTCCGCCGCCCGCGCAGGGCGATGAGATTCGCCGCGTGTTAGTGGGCAAAAACCTGTTCGCGGTCGAGCAGCACCTGAAGAATGGACTCCTGCGTTGGGGCGGGGTCGAGCATGCGGTGTGGGACGCGATCGGACGCATCGCCGGGCAACCGGTGTATCGCCTGCTCGGCGGTCGGGCAAACCGGGTCAAGGCCTATGTCACTTGCGTTTGGAAGGGAAATCTCGATCAGTCGCAGGTTTCCTACCGCGAGCAGGCCGAGCAGGCAGTTCGTTTGCAGAAGGCCGGTTACCAGGGCATGAAAATTCGCGCCTGGCGTCCCAATCCGATGGATGATGTGGAGGCGTGCAAGGAGATCCGCCGCGCGGTGGGACCGGATTTTCACATCATGTTCGATCGCACGGCGCATGTGCCGCGTGAGGCGGGGCAGGGGATCTGGAGTTACCGCACGGGGCTGCAGGTGGCCCTCGGACTCGAACAGGCCGGAGCGTATTGGCTCGAGGAGCCGTTCGCGCGCGAGGATTACGAAACTCCCGCCAGACTTGCCTCAGCCGTGGATATCCTCATCACGGGCGGCGAGGGTTACGTGGGAATTGACGCCTTTCAGCAGTGTCTGCTCCACCGGACGTACGATATTCTGCAGCCCGAAGGCCGGGGCTCCGGCGGGATTCTGAATTGCCGTCGTGTCGCGTTCCTCGCGGAGGCATACAATGTTCCCTGCATCCTTCACGGAACGATGTCGCTGATGTTGGCGGGCTGGCTGCAAGCAAGTTTCGCCATCGGTTCGGAATGGCAGGAAGTGGCGCTGGTCACTCCGCCGTTGCTGCCGGAACAACAATGGGCTCCGGGATTAAAGGTGTTGAATTCTAAAAACATGTATGAGATCGAAAGGGGTGAGATCCTGGCTCCGGAGATTCCGGGAATCGGGCTGGATGTGAATCCCGATGCGCTGAAGCAATACCGGGTGCGTTCCTGAAGCCAGCCGCCTGGCTCGCTTACGTCTTTGTTTTTTTGATTTCCTCGATCAGCGCGGGGACGATTTCGAAGAGGTCCCCGACGACGCCGATGTCCGCTACTTCAAAGATGGGCGCATGGGCGTCTTTGTTGATGGCGACGATGGTTTTCGCGCCTTTCATGCCGACGAGGTGCTGGATCGCTCCGCTGATTCCGACCGCGAGATAGAGTTTGGGAGCGACGGTTTGTCCCGAACTGCCCACCTGGCGCTCCATCGGCAGCCAGCCGCTATCGCAGATGGGGCGGGAGGCGGCCAGTTCCGCTCCGAGAACTTTGGCGAGTTCCTCGACCAGCGGGATGTTCTCTTTTTCCCTGATCCCGCGGCCGACCGATACGATCAACTCGGCGGCAGTAAGGTCCACGGCGCGGGCAGACTCGCGGAATGGCGGCTGCGGCTTGGTGCGGATGGATGAGGCGTCGAGTGTGACGGGGACCGCTTCGAGTTCCGATGTGCCGGATTGAACCTGATCGGCGCGATAGGCGCCGGCCTGTATGGAAGCGAAGTGGGGTCCGCCAGGTGCGTCTTTCACATCCCCGTTCAGTTTGCCTTGAAACAGGAGGCGTACGAAAACCGGTTGCCCATCTTCCGCCCGCACACGGATTACATCGGAAATCAGACTGCGTTGAAAGCGGGTTGCGACTTTAGGAGCAAAGTCGCGCACCTGGTAGGTATGGGGAAAAAGAACCACCACTGGGTTTGCTCTGTGCAGCAGTTGTTCGACGGCGCTGGAGTAGGCGTCGGGGGTGTAATCGGCAAGCAATGGATGATCGAGACTGTAGACCTTATCCAGCTTACGGGTGAGCAGTTCCTGCGCGAGCCCGTCGACTCCGCTGCCAACCACCGCCGCCGAACACGATCCGTTGAGGGCGGCGGCGATTTCCTGGCCTGCCGCCAGCGTTTCCCAGGACATGCGGTTCCAGGCGCCGCCGCGCTGTTCCATGACGACCAGGACCGCGCTCATAGGACCCGTACCTCAAATTTAAGCTTGTCGGCGAGCTTGGCTGCCACCTCTTTGGCCGGACCTTCGAGGAGTTGGGTTTGCTTTGTTTTTTCGGGAAGGTAGATTTTATCGATTAATCCAACGGTTGAGGATGATACGCCCAACTCGCTGGCTACAAGCCGTTTCAACTCTTTTGTTTTGGCTTTTTTAATTCCCATCAGCGTGGCATAACGGAGCTTGTTAATGCCCGATTGGATGCCGAGCACCGCGGGCAGCGGCAGGTCGATGACCTGGAACCAGCCGTCTTCGAGCTCGCGCTTCACGCGAATGGCGGCTCCCGTACTTTCCACTTGCATGATGATGGTGGAATGCGGCCAGCCGAGCAGTTCGGCGACGACAACCCCCATTTGTCCGTTGCCAAGGTCATCGGACTGCAGCCCGGTGAGGACGAGATCGGCATTCTCGGCGGCGACGGCTTTGGAGAGGAGTTGGGCCATGCCGAGGGTGCCGAGACCGGTCAGGTTTTCCTCTTCGATGTGGATGGCCCGGTCAGCGCCTTTGGCCAGGGCTTCGCGAATGGTCTGAGCGGCGCGGGCAGGTCCCAGGCACAGCACAATGACCTCGCCACCGTGTTTTTCCTTGAGTCGCAGAGCTTCTTCGAGGGCGTAGGCATCGGGCTCATTGATTTCAAACGCGAGATTGGAATCCTGGATCCACTTGCCGCCCACATCCACTTTCAGGCTGGAATCGCGTGCGGGGACTTGCTTGATCGCAACAATGATTTTCATGGATGATAGCGTTTGAAAATGAGGCAGCCGTTGGTGCCGCCGAAGCCGAAGGAGTTGCTGAGAGCGTAATCGATCTTCATGGGGCGGGCGTGGTTGGGAATGTAGTCGAGATCGCAGCCATCATCCGGCTGTTCATGATTGATGGTGGGAGGCGCGATCTGATCGCGGATCGCGAGCACGGTGATCCCGGCTTCCAGCCCACCGGCTCCGCCCAGCAGATGACCGGTCATGGACTTGGTGGAACTGACAGCAAGCTTGTAGGCATGGCCGCCGAAGGCGCGCTTGATGGCCTGGGTTTCAATCTTGTCGCCCAAATCGGTCGAGGTGCCGTGAGCGTTGATGTAATCGATCGAGGCGGAATCGAGTCCGGCATCGCGCATGGCGTTGCGCATGACGCGAAAGGCCCCCTCGCCATCTTCCGAAGGCGAGGTGATATGAAAGGCATCGGCGCTCATGCCGTAGCCAACGATTTCGGCGAGAATGGGAGCGCCGCGGCGTTTGGCGTGCTCGAGTTCCTCAAGGATGAGGATGCCGGCGCCCTCTCCGACGACGAAACCATCGCGGCCCTTATCCCAGGGGCGGGAGGCGCGTTCGGGCTCATGGTTTCGGGTGGAAAGCGCGCGCATGGCGGCAAATCCACCAATGCCCATGGGGGTGACACAGGCTTCGGCTCCGCCGCAGATCATGACGTTGGCGTCACCGCGTTGGATGATTTTGAAAGAATCGCCGATGGCGTGCGCGCTGGTGGTGCAGGCGGTGGCGGTGGCCGAGTTGGGGCCTTTGGCTCCGGTTCGGATAGAGACGTAGCCGGAGGCTAAATTGATGATGGTGGCGGGAATGAAGAAGGGCGAGATGCGGCTGGGACCGCGCTCGAGCAGCGTGCGGTGCTCACGCTCGATGACTTCAAATCCGCCAATACCGCTACCGATATAAACGCCGGTCATTTCGGCATCTTCAGGAGCGACTTTAAAGGCCGCGCCGGCCAGGGCGAACTCGGTGGCGGCGATACCCACCTGGATGAAGCGCCCCATCTTCTTGACTTCCTTTTTCTCGATCCAGACGTGGGGATCGAAATCCTTGACTTCGCCGGCGATCTGGCAGGCGAAGGCGGAGCAGTCAAATTGGGTAATACGCCTTATGCCGCTTTGACCTTCTTTCAAAGCGGCCCAGGTTGGATCCGTACCGACTCCCAGGGCCGACACAAGGCCGACACCAGTGACAACGACTCTACGAGACAAGCTGATTCTTCCGTGTGGGTTTGTGGACCTGACTACTTCTTGGACTTTCCTTCGATGTAATCGATGGCGTCTTTGACGGTGCTGATCTTCTCGGCATCCTCATCGGGGATATCGATATTAAAGGCTTCTTCGAAAGCCATGACCAACTCCACGATGTCCAGCGAATCCGCGCCGAGGTCATCGACGAAAGAGGCCGTGCTATCGACCTGGGATTCATCCACGCCTAATTGTTCGACGATGATCTGCTTCACCTTAGCTTCAATGGACATGTATCCTCCAGTTGGACTGCAAACTCAATGATGATAGCGATTCGAACGCGGAGGCCGCAAGGGGTAACAACATTTCCATTGTAGCCTTCCGGGGAGGCTCACATTCCCTGGCCTTTCGACATAGCCCCGGCAAGTGCAAGCGTGAAATAGAAAGTGGAGCCTTGGGCCACCCCCGACTGGACCCAGATTCGTCCGCCGTGGCGCTCCACAATTCGCCGGCAACTGGCAAGCCCAAGGCCGGTGCCCGGATATTCATTGCCGTGCAGCCGGGTGAAGGAGACGAAGATATTCTCGTGGTGCTCGGAACTGATGCCTATACCGTTATCACGAATGGAAAACGTGGCTATATTCTCCTCACTCTGAGCAGAGATATGGATGCAAGGCGCTGCCGGGGAGCGGTACTTTATGGCATTACTCAGAAGGTTCTGAAAAAGTTGAACGAGCTGTGTCGCGTCGCCCTGAACCGCGGGAAGGGCGTCATTTGTCAGCGTGGCTCCAGCCTCGTCCAGCGCCACCTTAAGGTTCGCCGCCGCCGATCTTAAGCAGACCTCGATATCAACAGGCTCCATGACAATAGGAGTGGAACTGGCTTCGGCGTAGTTTAGAAGCGCACGGATAAGCGCGTGCATGCGCTGCGCCCCGTCTGTGATGAAGTTGATGAAGGTTAAGCCATCGCCGGTCAGGCTGGCTTTGAATTGACGGCTGAGGAGCTGCGCATAGGTGGTAACGGTCCGAAGGGGCTCCTGCAGGTCGTGAGCGGCGGTATGCGCGAAGCGTTCTAAAGCCGCATTTGCTTTGGCAAGCTCCGCCTCGGCTTTCTTTCGCTCGATGATCTGCTGGTGCTGGACATCTAATGCTAATTGAAGCTCCGCCCGGACGCTATCGAGTGCAGTGGCCAACTCTTTGGCCTGTGCGGCGCTCACTCTGGCCACCTGCGCCTGGCCAGTAGCGGCAAACGAGAGCCTCTCACGCCGGAATACAGCCCCGAGAAATGGCAAAAGACACTGCACTTGTGCGACTCGCTCGTGGTGTGGCTCCCCATCGAGCAGAACAAGCACGGTCTGGTCGGGAGCAGACCAGCCGCGGGCGGTGCGGCGGTCGAGTGCGGTTGGGTGAAATAACTCGCCTTGAGCGGTACCGTTACGGAGACAAGCCTGAACAAACGCCCGCCAACAGCGGCCTCCATGCAAGGTCTGGGGAAACCCGAGCGGAGGCAGCGGCGCACCTAACTCCGGATCGCTAACGAAGAAAAGCAGATGGGCAGCGCCCAGATGTTCGGCGAGTGAGCGCGCCGCCTCAGGCCGGATCTCCGGGTCGCCCGTTAGGAGCGTGAGCAGTTCGATCGTACGCAACTCCAAAACGGGCATTTCTCAGGGAATTATACAAATCACGGCCGTGCAATTGTGGAAGCCGCTGAATTGGCCCTCCACCCGTGCAATCTGGCCATACGTATTACAGCCAACAAAACGGGTGGGGCTTAATGCGTCTGCGATTTGGGCCAACTCCACGCCGAATCCCGTCCCCATGCGCAGGCGGGTCGCCGTACAATCAAAAAACAGAGCTACCGCGGGCGGCGAATCACTTTGCAACTGTCCGAGCGCAGCCCGGACGGCACGTCCCGCGGCGTCCGCGGCCGAGCCCTCGGGGGCGCTCATGATCGAGATGGTGCTCCCGGCAGGGATTTCGGCGGCGCAGCGAATCGATCCGTCCGGCTCAACGGAGAGCGGCACCCGGAGCTTAAAACCGGCTCCGGTATCAATGCCCAAAATGTTATGCAAAAAGAACGGCAGCGGAGCGGCGCGATCGAATCTTTGACCCTTACTCTCCGCGTATTCTTCGAAGATTTCAGCGGCCGGCACCGCATTAAGACTAACGAGGCGCATGCCATCGGCATCGGTGACACGCATCGGCGCCGTCGCAGCCTGCCACCCATGACTCACGCCGATGCCCAGCGGCTTGTTCGATAGAATTTCAAGCCCAACCGCGGCATCAGAAACCGCCTCCTCTCCGTAAAATACATGGGTGCGGGTGAACTTGGCGTCGTCGCCTGCTCCGCCTCCAAAAATCTGGTAGCGCCCGGCAGTAGTCAGGGTGAGCTGGTCAAGAAATTCCTCGATGTAACCAGCCAGAACGTCTGACAGAAGCAAAACCGAACGGTATCGGAATTTCGAGGCGGTCGTGCCTTTAAAGGTCGAAACCATCTCCTGGGCGGCGGATTCCCGGCGTTCCGCAAGATTTCGGGCGATCCCCGCGCCAAAAGAAAGGTCCGCCGAACGGATCGCAACCGCACACGCGGAGGAGCTGCTCGGAAGCTCATTGACAAACTCCCCTGCCGTCGAACAGCCTACGACGAGTTTTGGCTTACACGCCGCGGAGAACGCCCTTAACAGCGTGGAATGATCGTAAACGGGCGATGCAAAAAGGACCACAGCATCCGGTCGTTCGCTGCCCATAGAAGCGCAGACCTGCTCGCCGAGCGATGTTCCGGCTTTTTCACTGTCCGGAATGCCGGTCTGTACGATGGATGATTGGGTCATTCAATGCCTGAATGTATCTTCCCATTTTCCGTGGGGGCATTATGCGAATTTCTGTTTTTTCGTGAGAAGGCGCCCAAAGTACCGCCTGGCTTTTCGGGTGATTGGAAGATACGCGTGGTACTTTTTGTTGCAAAGTACTTGACGATGTGATGCCCCGAGCCTTATATTTCGTGGTGCTGCCGTAGCGGGGAGGAACAAACGTGAGCTTTCGGTAAGGTTGCTTGGTTTTCCAGTTTGCAACTTCTAAGCTTGGGGGCATGACACGCGAACCACGAAACACTCCCGCCGAATTGATTGAACAACGCGCCAAACTCGATGCCTGGCGTCAAGTAAACCCATC
>DATLCW010000222.1:0-18366 GCA_035526195.1 Bryobacteraceae bacterium | reverse complement strand
GATGGGTTTACTTGACGCCAGGCATCGAGTTTGGCGCGTTGTTCAATCAATTCGGCGGGAGTGTTTCGTGGTTCGCGTGTCATGCCCCCAAGCTTAGAAGTTGCAAACTGGAAAACCAAGCAACCTTACCGAAAGCTCACTCCACACCCTACCTGACTTGCGATCGTGACGCTTCCCCCGTGGAGACGCGCAATGCTCTGGACAATCGGGAGACCCAAGCCGCATCCTCCCTTGTTCCTTGTACGTGCGGGATCGGCGCGGTAAAAACGATCGAATACTCGCGGCAAGTGCTCTTGCGATATTCCGTCTCCCGTGCTCATAGTAAAATCAAGCATGTCCCGTGGTGTTGTTTCGTTCCTGCTGATCGTGTGTCTGGTGGCGGCGCCGCTCGGAGCGCGCCATCCGGAGCGTACGCGCAAAGCGCTGGTGGTGGCACAGGAACCCCATGCCACCGATGTGGGCGTTGCGGTGCTGAAGGCGGGCGGCAATGCGGTGGATGCCGCGGTGGCGGTGGCTTTCGCTCTGGCGGTGACGCATCCGACAGCGGGGAACTTGGGCGGCGGTGGTTTTCTTCTGCTGCGGACGGCGGCGGGAGACACCACATTTTTCGATTTCCGGGAGCGGGCTCCGGGCAAGGCGAGCCGCGACATGTATCTGGATAGGGACGGCAAGCTGACGCGGGACAGCCTGGTGGGTTGGAGAGCTGCCGGAGTGCCCGGCACGGTGCATGGACTGGAGACAGCTCATAAGAAATTCGGCTCCAGGCCCTGGGCGGAATTGGTGGCGCCGGCGATCCGCTTGGCCCGTGGGTTCCCCATTTCCTATTCGCTGGCTGAGGCGTTGAGCAACTCGAGTCAGCTCGAGAAGTTTCCGGAGTCTAACCGCATCTTCCTGCGGAACGGCAAGTATTACGAGATGGGCGACATTTTCGCACAGCCCGAGTTGGGACGGACGTTGGAGCGGATTGCCAAGAAAGGCGCGAAGGATTTTTATGAAGGGGAAACGGCGAAACGGCTGGTTTCCGAGATGGCGGCCAATGGCGGCGTGATGACGCGGGAGGATCTGAAGAATTACCGTACCGCGGAGCGCAAGCCGTTGCTCGGCTCTTATAGGGGATATGACGTCATCACGGCTCCTCCCCCCAGTTCCGGCGGCGTGGGGATTCTGCAGATGATGGGCATGCTGGAAGGCTCTGAATATCAGCGGCACGGACTGGGCTCGGCGGCGGCGATCCACTACGTAGCAGAAGCGATGCGGCGTTACTATGCCGACCGAAGCGAATATATGGCCGATCCTGATTTCTACAAAGTACCGGTAAGCGGGCTTCTCGATAAGCAATACATTGCCCGGCAGCGCACCAGCATCGATCCGGAGAAGGCTTCCACTTCCGAGGAGATACGGCCGGGCAAGATCACCCTCAGCGAGCGCGCGGAGACGACACATTTTTCCATTGTCGACGCGAGCGGGAACGCGGTGGCACTAACGTACACCTTGAACGGGGGATTCGGCAGCGGAGTCACCGTGCCTGGTCTCGGATTCCTGCTGAATAACGAGATGGACGACTTTTCGGCCAAGCCGGGCGAGCCGAACATGTTCGGGCTGGTGCAGGGCGAGGCGAATGCGATACAGCCGAATAAACGGCCGCTATCCTCGATGACACCGGCCATTCTGCTGAGGGATGGAAAGCTGTTCATGGTGGTGGGGGCTCCCGGCGGATCACGAATTATCACCGGCGTGCTGCAGGTGATCTTGAACGTGATCGATTTCGGCATGAACGCGCAGGATGCCATTGAGGCTCCGAGGTTTCATCATCAATGGCAGCCCGACAAGCTCTCGCTGGAGCGCGGCTTCTCGCCCGATACCATTGCCCTGCTGAAGGCGCGCGGCCACACCGTCGACAGTATCAGCGGAGTCGCCAATGTGGAGGCGATTGTGGTGGAGGATGGCGGCTGGCTGGCGGGCGGCAGCGATGGCCGGGCGCACGGCAAGGCCGCCGGATTTTAAGAACGGGACTGGAACAACATGCTACATGCGCTATCGACGCATTATTTCGTCAATCACCGGCTGACGACCGTATGGCTCGATAAGATCTGGAAAGCGGGCATACCGGCAGTGGAGATTTTCTGCGCCCGCCAGCATCTGGATTACCAGAATAAGGCGCAGGTGGACGAGCTGGCGCATTGGTTCCACGATTCGCCGATGATGCTTCACTCGCTGCATGCGCCCATGTATAACGACGACTGCTGGGGGCGTACGGGACCGAACGCGGTGATCACGATTACCGAGCCGGTGAAATCCAAGCGCATCGTAATGGTGGATGAAATCAAGCGCGCGCTGGAGGTAGCGGAAACGATTCCCTGCAAGTACCTGATCCAGCATATTGGGGTTGGCGGGGAAGAATACGATGAGTACCGGGTGGATGCGGCGTTCACCGCGCTCGAAGAGTTGAGCGTGTTCGCCAAGCAGCGGGGCGTGCAGATTTTACTGGAGAACATTCCTAACAAGCTGTGCAGCGCGGAGCGTCTGGTTCAGTTTCTGGAGATGACGCATCTCGATCTGCATTTCTGCTTTGATACGGGTCACGCCAACATGATGGAAGGCGTGGAGCAGGCGTACCAAATCATGTCGAACCGCATCCGGTCCACGCATGTGCACGATAATGACAGCGTCAACGACACGCATTACTTTCCTTATCTGAAGGAAGGCGGAACGATCAACTGGCGGAAGACGATGCAGTTGTTGCGGTCGCGAGCGGAGCATTATCCGTTGTTGTTGGAGTTGAAAGAGGATCCTTCGATGGGCTCGCCGCTGGATGCGATTTCGGAAGTTTTCCGGCGGTTGGAAGATGAACCGCCCGCGGAAGAGGCGTAGTCTTTTTCTTAAGCGAAGTTGACACGGGGGGTCTTATCGTGACATTCCTTTTGTGGTGAAACTTCGCTTCCTTAGTCTCATGCTGCTTACCGCGGCGGCTGCCGCGCAGAATCCTTTTGCCGGAAACGCTGTAGAGGCGGATGTGGGTAAGGGATTGTTTCGCATCCGGTGTTCTCCCTGCCACGGCATCAAGGCGCAGGGCGGACGCGGGCCTGACCTTACGCTGGGCGTGTACAACTCCGGCGGCACCGACATGGATCTTTTCCGCGCCATTGATGCAGGCGTGGCCGGTACGGAAATGCCGGCATACGGCGCCCTGGTGGGCGATGAGAACATCTGGCGGCTGGTGACCTACATACGCTCAGTGACCAACCGGCGGGAGTCGCCGCCGCAGGGCGATCGGGCGGCGGGCGAGAAGCTCTTCTGGGGCAAAGGCAACTGTGGGGCGTGTCATCGCGTAGGCACGCGTGGAGGGCCGATGGGACCCGACTTAACGAGTGTGGGGCGCAAGCGGAGTCTGGAGCACTTGCGGCTGGCAATGGTGGATCCCAACGCCGATCTCACGCCGGGGTTTTACAAGATCACGGTGGTCACCAAGTCCGGCGAGAAGGTCACCGGGACGCAGCGCGGCTACGACAACTTCTCCGCGCAGTTGATGACCATGGATGGCCGCATCCATTCTTTCCAGGCGGACGAAATCACCTCGCGGGAGCGGGAGTATATTTCTTTGATGCCGTCCTACAAGAATTTAAGCGAGACGGAACAACGCGACCTGTTGACGTATGTCGTTTCTTTGCGAGGCGAGAACCAATGAATGCATTTGCCGTTTTCCTATTGATTGCGGGCGCGCTATCTGCCCAGTTGAAGGACGAGGATTGGACTACCTACGGGCACAATCTGGCGGCGTGGCGTTATAGCGAACTGGCTCAGATCAATGCGTCGAACGTGAAGTCGCTGGCGCTCGAGTGGGTGTTCCAGACAAACATGCCGGGGAAGAACGAGACGACGCCGCTGGTGAAAGACAGCGTGATGTACATTACGGGTCCGGAGAATACCGCGTGGGCGCTGGATCTGCGCACCGGAAGGCAGATCTGGAAGTACGCGAAGCGGGTGCCGCGCGGGGTCAACGTTTGCTGCGGCCTGGTAAACCGCGGGTTCGCCATGCTGGGCGATGTCTTGTTCAAAGTCAATGTCGAGTCGACGCTGGTGGCATTGGATACGAAGACCGGCAGCGTGATCTGGGAGACGACCATTGACGACTTCAAAAAAGGTTATAGCGCCACCGTGGCTCCTTTGATCGTCAAGGATAAAGTAGTGATCGGGATTGCCGGCGCGGAGTTTGGCACTCGTGGTTTTCTCGATGCCTACGATGCGAAAAGCGGCAAGCGGGCGTGGCGGTTCTGGACCGTGCCGGGGCCTGGAGAAGCCGGCAACGAGACGTGGCCGCGAGACACGCAAGCATTCCAGCGCGGCGGAGGCTCCACCTGGATCACAGGTTCGTACGATCCGGAGTTGAACCTCATTTACTGGGGTACGGGCAATCCGGGGCCCGATATGAATGGCGACATCCGGCCCGGAGACAATCTCTACACCTGCAGTCTGGTGGCGCTCGATGCCGGCACGGGGAAAAGAAAGTGGCATTTCCAATTTACGCCGCATGATGTGCATGACTGGGATGCGACATCGGATGTGGTGCTGATGGACGTGGCTCATGAGGGGCGCAAGGTGAAGTCGGCGGTGATGGCGAACCGCAACGGCTTTTATTACGCCTTGGACCGGACGAACGGAAAGCTATTGGCTGCGAAGGCCTACACACAGGTGAGCTGGGCGAAGGGCATCGACAAGAACGGCCGTCCGATTCTCATTCCCGGTCAGGATCCGACTCCTGAGGGCAACAAGGCATGCCCCGGAGGCGGCGGTGGGCACAACTGGCAGGCCACGGCCTACAGCCCGCGCACCGGCCTGTATTATTTCCCTTCCACCGATGGCTGCCACACCTATTACATGACGAACCAGGAATATATGGAAGGGCAGTGGTATCAGGGAAGCACGTTCACCGGAGAAGGACTGTTTCCAAAGGGATCGATTATCGGATTGGATCCGGCAACCGGTGATACCAAGTGGCGTTGGGAGATGGTGCGACCCCCGTCGGCCGGCATTCTGGCAACAGCCGGGGACCTTGTTTTCAGCGGGGATGGCGACGGTTACTTCTTTGCATTGGATGCCAGGAGCGGAAAGCCAGTATGGCACAAACAGCTGGGAGGGACTGTGATTGCGCCTCCGATCACTTATGCAAGGGGCGGACGCCAGTTCGTGACAATCGCCGCGGGTGGATCGATCTTCACTTTCGCGCTGCCAAAATAGACCGGCGGCGTGAATTAACACTCGTACTCAAATGCTATGGGAACCGCGAGCCCGATCGGCGGCCCAATCCCGGTACGCTGCTTTCCTTGCGGTTTGGAAGCGGATAAGATCCCCCATCGATGCTTCGCCGGGGAGCGCCATTGGGGAAATCGAGTTCGTCATTTTCAAACAGGAGGGTGCGGTCGAGCACCATTTCGATGGTGGTTCCCTTGGCGAGTATGGCGTCCGGGCCACGGGACAGCAGAACCCCAATCATGCCGGCGGCGGCGCCGGTGGCGGCTCCCATCCCCGCGCCCATGCCGGGTCGTCCGGCGGCGGCGCCGGCTACGGTCCCGATCCAGGTGCCGGTAACCGCTGTTTCCCCCACGGTACGGGCATCGCCGGCCTTGTTTCCTTCACTGACGACTTTGCCTTCTTTTCGGTCCAGCTGCTCACTGCTGCGCCCATCCAGACCGCTAATCCGCGCGCGAAAGTCGCGAGTGACGCCGTTGGGCAGCGTTAAGGAGTCAAACCGAATGTAAATCTCGCCTTTACCCCGCACGCGGCCGGGCTTTTTCACCTGGGTGACGGTGCCTGCCACATAACTGCCGGGGGGGATTACGATACGCCCGCCGACGACAATCGGAAAAGCGGTTTCGAGATAAACCCGATCCCCTTCCGCCGCGTTCTTCGTGCTGACGCTGTTGATCAGATTCAACGGAATGCGCGTACCATCCTCGACCTGAAATTCACCCGGCTTTGCGGTCTCTCCCCGTATTTCCTTTTCCGCTGGCTGCGCGGAAAGGAGAACAACGCTAACGCAGGCTAGCAGAAAATACACAGAAACATTACCTCGCCCTCATTGTATCCCATCAATACTACAAACGCGGTTAGGGCGATCGTGGTTTCGGCGGTGTGCTATATTTGGCGTTCTCCGCATGCGGCGCCCCAAAGACTCCGCCCGGGCCCACCCAAAAGGTTCGGTTCCGCAGGCTGTTCCTCTTTTTGCGGGACGAGTGGATTGGCTGCTGAAAAACCAGAAAGTCCTGGCCGCCGCGATGATCGCGATTGGCGTCATCCGGATTGCCGCCACCTATCCGGTTTTCAATGAAACCATGGATGAAGGGATCCACATTTCCTGTGGATTGGAATGGCTGGACAAGGGACAGTACCTGATTGAACCGCAACATCCGCCGCTGGCGCGGGTCATGGCGGCCATGGGCCCGTTTCTAGCCGGAGCGCGCAGTAGCGGCCTGGCCGACCCTTATGCGGAGGCGAACCAGGTTCTACATACGGATCACGAGTATTTAAGGAATCTCACTTTGGCACGAGTGGGAGTACTCCCGTTCTTTATTGCGGTATGCGCGGTGCTGTGGATCTGGACGAAGCGGCTGTATGGGGACTTAGCGGCGCTGTGCGCCCTGTTTCTTGTTAGCAACATGCCGCCGGTGCTGGCGCATGCGGGGCTGGCAACCACGGACATGGCCTGTACCGCGGCCTTTATGGGCACACTGTTCGTGTTTGTGGAGTGGCTTCAGAAGCCCGGCCGGCGGCTTACGATACTGCTCGGAGTCATGCTCGGCGTAGCGGTTTTGTCGAAATTCTCGCTGATTCCTTTTTTGGCGCTGACACTTCCGCTGATTATCTTCGCAAAGGGATGGCGCGATGTTCGCATTAAGCCAATTCTGGGCGCCGCGGTTGTGGCTTTTGCGGTCATTTGGGCCGGTTACCGTTTTTCGGTAGGATCGTTCAGCACCCCCGACGGACGATACGGGGGTTGGGTCAGCAGCGTTGTTGGCAAAGACGGGGTGCTGCACGATGCCATTTACGGTGTACTGGATTCGGACATGCTGCCGGCTCCGGAGCTGTTTCGCGGCATCGACGACGCGGGAACGCACAACAGCCGCGGCCACCGTTCGTATCTGCTGGGAGAGACGCGGAATACCGGCCGGTGGTACTTCTTCCCGATCGCGCTCGGGGTGAAGACTCCGGTTCCCGCTCTGGTGTTGGGTATCGGAGGGCTCGTCTGGCTGCTCTTCGACTATCGCCGGAGGCCCGATTGGCGGAGAGCGGCCCCGGCGCTGGCCTTTGTTGCGACACTATTATTCAGCCTCACGATCAACGTCAATATCGGTGTTCGCCATGTCCTGCCTCTGTATCCGCTGATGGCGATGGCCGGCGGCGCGGTTTGTGCGCGGCTGATAGAGGCGGGAACGAATACGCGGATTATGGCGATCGGCTTGTTGGCGTTACAAGGTTTAAGTGTCGCTGTGGAGCATCCCGACTACCTCAGCTACTTCAATTTTCTGGCAGGCTCGCGGCCGGAGAACATTCTGGTGGATAGCGATCTCGATTGGGGCCAGGACGTGTTCCGGCTGCGCGACAAGCTCCGGGAACTGGATGTGAAGCATCTGGCGATTGTCGACTTGGGCACGGCGGATCTGGACAAACTGGGGCTGCCGGGGCACGAGTTACTGCGGCCTGGAAAACGTCCCAGCGGCTACGCGGCGGCAAGCTGGTTCACGATCAAAGCACGCCCGGAGACTTACGGGTGGCTGGAGCACGAAACGCCCGTGGCGAGGGCCGGTAAGTCCATCCTGATTTATTACTTTCCGCCTTAAGGAGCTAAAAACGCCCGCACGAGAAAGGCCGCCATCTGACCCCTGGTGGTGAAATCCTCGGGACAATAGCTGGTGATGGAACAGCCGGTGGTGATTCCCAATTCCTTCATCTTTTGAATGGCGGGATAGGTGGGATAGGATGGCGGGACATCGAGGAACGAGAAGGCCGTAGGATACGCGAAAGTTTGCGCGGCGCTGATCGCCAGCCTTCCGCGGATGAGGAATGACGCCATCTGGCTTCGGGTGACGAGATGGTCCGGACAGTAACTGACCGTGTTGCAACCGGCGGTGATTCCGAGCTCCCGCAGTTTTTGAATGTGCCGGAATTGGGGGTGGCCCGGCGGAACATCGTTGAAGAACGGGGTCGAGGGGAAGGAAAAATCATCACTCCCGAGGACGGACCGCACAATGAAGACCGCCATCTGGCCGCGGGTGGTGGGGTCATTAGGGCAGTATTGGGTAACGGTACATCCGGAGGTGATCCCGAGGGAACGCAGGAGTTGGATATAGCTGAAGAAGGGGTCCGTGGAAGGCACATCCGAGAACGGCGGAATAGCCGGGCTGGCGGATGTGGCGCCTTGCTGAAACACGACGCGCTGGCCGGCGACTGTAATACTACCCGCTCTGGGCGCCGCGTTGAGATTCGGGCTGACGCTGACGGTGAAGATGCCGGTGCCGGAGCTGGCTCCCGAAGAGACCGGAGTGATCCAGTCGGAAGCAGATGTTCCGGTCCAGGGGCAGCCGGAGCCGGTGGATACATTGACGCCGAAGAATCCTCCGGCCGGTCCCACAGTGAGGGATGGCGGGGAAAGCGTGTAGACGCAGGCGGTTCCGGGGCTTGTGAAGAAGGCCACGGCAAGGAAGTTGTCGGCCAGGCTGGGATCGAGGGTGCCGGACAGCGCCGTACTGGTGACCACAAAAGTCTCTGACGCACCCGAGCCCAGCCGTGCCGAGAGCGTCACTTCCACACCTCGTCCGGCGGAAAGCACCGGAACGTCCACTTGAAACGAGCCGCCATCGTTGAGGCAGGTACCGGTGGATGCGGCGCAGGAAAGCAAAGTCATGCCGGGGGGGAGGAGTCCGCGGAAGGATACGTTTTCGGCGTCATCGGGACCCCGATTCACGACCCGCTGCACAAAGGAGAAGTCGGAGGAAGGAGGTACGGTGGCTGGATAGGTGTCCTGTTGAACCTGGAGGCGGGCGGTGGAGAGCTTCGCAACGAGAGCATCGGAAACGGGACCCACAAAGGCGCGTAGCGGCGGCGAGGAGGGGCGGGGAATCTTAATGCCGGCCGCGGCTCCGCCCACGATGTATACACCGCCTTTCGGATCGAGGGCGGTGGCGTAACGATCCTCTTCGTTGATACCTTCCAAGAAAAAAGTCTGCTGCAGCGCGGCGCCGGACGGCGATACCCGGGCGAGGAATCCGGAACGGACGCCGGCAGTGAGGGCAGGCGTTCCGGCCGGGGTGGGAAAATTAGCGGAGTAAGTAATGCCCGCGACGAAGGCGCTACCAAACGAGTCGAGGGCAACCGATTGTCCCCAATCGTCTCGCGAGCCGCCAAGAAAACTGGAATAGGCCAGCGCACTCCCTGCGGGGTTGAGCTTGAGCAAAAACGCATCTCCCAGGGAACCGTTCTGCGTTCCCGCATAAGAGCTCTGGAAGGCAAGAGCGACCGGGAAGTTCGAGGAGGATGTGTAGCCGGTGACGTAGGCGCTGCCGGCGGCGTCCACAGCGATGCCGGAGGCGGAATCGATATTGTTTCCTCCGATGCAGGAGAGGTACGCCGCGCCATCGCCCGCGCCTCTCCATTTGAGGACGAAGGCATCGATTCCTTCCACCGCGCCGATGAGGGCGGTAGTTGGTAATGAGGCGCAATTCGCTTGGCCGGCCACGTACGCGTCGCCACCGGCATCCAATGCGATTGCCTGCGCGCGTTCCGCGCCGGCGCCTCCAAAATAGGTGGAGTAAAGAACGGAGCTATTGGCGTGAAGCTTGAAGAGAAACATGTCCTCGACGCCGCCAAAGCTAGCCTGGCGGGCGTTGCGGACGGGCAAATTTGAAGAGGCAGTGTAGCCAACCGCGGTGGCGTAGCCGAGGGCGTCGGAAGCGATTCCCTCGCCGCGATCGGCCGCGCTTCCGCCCAGATAGCTGGAGAACGCAAGATTCGAGCCTTCCGTGTTCAGCTTGACGACGAAGGCATCGCCGTTGCCGCCATAGGTTTGCTGGAAAGCCCCCGATAGAGGGAAATCGGGCGAGAAGGTACTGCCTGTAATAAAAACATAGCCTTCGGAATCGTGCGCGATGGCGGCTCCCTGGTCATTTTGCGAACCGCCGATGTAGGTGGCATAAATATGTCCGCCATTGGGATACAGCTTGGTGACAAAGGCGTCCCGCATACCCTTATTCACGTCCTTGAAGGGCGATCCGGCAAGGGGAAAATCGATCGAGTCGCTCCAGCCGGTGAAGTAGAGGGAACCATTATCAGCGGCGGAGACGGCGGTGGCGGTTTCGGTAGCGCTGCCTCCGAGAAAGCTGTGGTAGGAAAGCACTGGATCGATGGTCAGCGGAAGCGCACGATTATAGGGACCAAGCTGGAACGTGACTTCGCCGCGGTCGTCGATTTGAAAGGAGACGGCTACGGTACGGGTTTTTGCGTAGACAGATTGGAAGGCCCTCGGAGCACGATGGATGTAGGTTCCGAGGGCCGTACGAACCACCAGGCTTCCATTCGGATCCAGCGAGGTTTGCGCGGCGCCGAAGTTAAGCCGGATGCGGCCCGGATCCGCTTCTGGCGCGATCGCAAACTCGTACTCGAGGCGATGGTCATCCCCGCGCAAGCGCATGTCGATGCCAGGGTAGATGCGCAGAGCGCGGACAGCAGAATAATTTCGAACACGGGTGATCCAATGGCTCGGGTCGTTTCCCCGGAAGTAGTTTGTGATGCCTGGAAGGGCATGCCTTCCCTGCCAGATGAAAGGGGCGGACCCAGCCAGATGCATACGGAAATCGCCACGGCTGGAAACCATCTCATGGGATGTGAGAAACAATGCGAAGCCATGCGCGCGCACGAGGAATTGCACGTTGGCCGCCGCCTGGCCCTGATTGGCTTCAAAGGCGAGGGGCGCTTGTGCGCGCAGCTGCCGGAACGCCTGCTGCGGATCCATCGCGTCTTTGGAAGAGAACGGGTACAGCATACCGGTTAAGAACGGAACACAGCAGAGGAAGCGAAGGGGAGTTGTAGACAAGCGAAGCGTCTCCAATTATCTTGAACCTAATTGATCGAGCATGGCCTGTATCTCGCGGTCGCCGGTGATTCGTAGGGCCGCGTTGAGCTGAGCAATCGCCTCCGGCAGCCGTTTCTGGCGGATCAGCATGATTGCCAGATTGCGGTGCGCGGCTACGAGCGCGGGTTGCAATTCGAGCGCCGTCTTTAGTGATTTTTCAGCGGCGGGATAGGAACCCTGTTCGAGCAGCAAGGCTCCCACATTACTGTGTGCATTGGCCGCCTCTTCGGTACTCAGGCTGCCTTGGAGAGCTTCCTGAAAGTGAAGGAGGGCTTCCTGTTTGCGGCCCAGATTGCGGAGGGTCATGGCCAGCCAGAATCGCGCCTCGGCGGAACCGGGAGCGAGACGCGCGGTCTCGGCGTAGCTAACGGCGGCTCCAGCCATGTCCCCGAGTTTATAGCGGGCGGCGCCGAGGTTGAGGTGGGCAAGCTGATTGGCAGGTTCGATCCGGGAAGCCTCGGCGAAGTGAGCGGCGGCTTCCGGAACGTGGCGCTGCGTAAGAAGCACATGACCCAGATTCAGGTGAATGATTGCGGAGTTGGGCTCAATGCTGAGCGAGTGCTCGAACAGGGTTTGCGAGTTGAGCCAGAAGCCGGTTTGGTGAATGGTGAGGACGGCGAGGATTATCAGGGGAACGGCGGCAGCGAGGACACGCGTGCGGAGTTTCCAGCGGTATGCGAACTCCGCGGCTCCCCAGGCGATCATAATGGCGAGACCGATGGATGGCAGGTAGGTGAACCGGTCCGCCATAGCCTGCGATCCGGCACGTATGATCCCGATCATCGGAACAAGCACGCCCAGGAACCAGAGCCATCCCACCAGCAGATAAGGCCTTGTGCGGCGGTTCTTCCAGATCAGGTACGTTAAGCCTGCCAGCAGGATCGAGGCGCCCAGGGTCTGCCAAATCGGGATCTCCAGTGGGAAAGGGTAGACGGCGGCGAGGGAGGTGGGAAATAGCGTGTTGGTCAGATAGCGGGCGTAGGAGACCACGGCATTTTCAACACGCAGAATGAATGGACTTTCGCCAAGGTCTACTGTTGCCCCCGTTTCCTTCTGGCCAATGTAGGTCAGTACGCTGATGACCGCCGCGAGAACGAAGAACGGGATCGTTTCGCGCACGCGTTGGCCCCAGGGCGGCAGGCGGCGCAACGGCCAGTAATCCAGCAGAAGGAGTACGAAGGGCAGCGTGACGGCGGTGGGCTTGGAGAGCAACGCGAGCGTGAACATGCACGCCGCGGTCCAAAGTTTGTTGGGGTAAGCCCACAGAGTAAGCATGTAGAAGAATCCGCTCAGTACATCCTTACGTTCCGCGATCCAGGCCACGGACTCTACCCGTAGCGGGTGAATCGCAAACAGAGCGGCGGCGAAGGCACTGCGCCAGATGGCGCCGGTCATCTTCCGCAGCACCAGGAATAATAGAGCGGAATTCGTTGCGTGCAGCAACAGGCTGGTGAGATGGTGGCCAGCGGGTTTCAAACCGAAGATCTCGCAATCGATCATGTGCGAGATCCAGGTGACGGGTTGATAGTAGATGTAGGTAACGGATCCTAGAGCCCACTGGATGCCGGACCAGGTGAGTCCGTCACGGACGTGGGTGTTATTGGTGACGTAGAAGTCATCATCTAACGCGATGAAATCGCCGGAGAGTGCGCGCCAGAAAACCAACAATCCGAGCAAGAACAGACCGGCAGGAATATAGCGGTGATGACCGGATGTTGCGGGCGGGCCTTTCCTCATTCCCTAGCATGCCAGCACATTGACGCGCCGGCAGGCAAGGTGCGCGGCTCCGGCGATTTAAAATCACCGGGCCGCGCACGTCGCGCCGGTTACCAGCGGAAACCGAAGGTTACGGGGAGCAGGGTAGTGCGGACTGGAGTTGTATAGATGTAGTGGTAACGGGCTTCCGCGAAAAATTTGGCGTTACTGTCGCCTCTGACGCGAAACGATACGCCCGCTCCAATATTTAATCCGCCCTTGTTCTGGGAAAAGGACCCGAGGACAATGTTCGATGGTACATTAACGGGGAAAAATACGCCATAGAACGGATCAAACCCGGTGACAACGTCAATGGTTGGCTCCGTGAATTCAAGCGTTCGGCGATAGAATCCGCCACCCCCCACTGCGTAGGAATCGAAGCGGCCTCTGGGATTGAAGCGAATAATGGGATTGAGGGTGGCCGAATACACGCGCGTGGTTCCGGCTGGGGCTCCCGCGGCACGGAGCACTCTTTGCGTCAAATCCATATTCTGGAAGCCGAACTCCGCCATAATGCCGGTGTGAGGCGAGAAGTTCACGCCGCCGCCGACCATCGCATTCCAGCCTAAGTCCACGCGGCCTTCCGCCTTCTGAACGGGTTGGGTAAACCCGCCGCCCACGTGAAAGTTAAAACGATTGGTTGACTGAGCTTGGGAGGGAGATCCCAGAAAGATACCTGCCGTCAGGCAGGCCAAAGGGAACAGGACACTTCTTGACATAGTTTTTTCCTCATTCAACTCCCCTGTAAGGAGCATGTTTGTTCTAGCAATTGCGTTGCACGCCGTTTTCCATTGTCCGGTTTTATACGCGGACCCCTTCCTGCGCCTTGCGCATGGCTACAACGCTGTTATAATGCCGAGGTCTTCATTTAGAGGAGTGCCGCTATGCGCTCACGGGTTTTCGTGTTGGGATTCGCTCTGATGGTCTGGACGGCGAGCGCCCAGGATCACGGAGTGCGGGTACGACTCACCCCGCGCCCGCGGCCTGCCGGCGCGAAAGCATCCCTACGGGTGGACGTGGGATTGACACTCATTCCCGTTACGGTTACCAATGCCCTGGGGGCTCCGTATGGCGGGTTGAATCAAAACGACTTCCGGCTGTTTGAAGACGGCCTGGAACAGCAACTGAAGTACTTCACATTTGAAGATGCCCCCGTATCGCTGGGGGTGGTGTTTGATGCAAGCAGCAGCATGACGGGAAAACTGGAACAGTCACAGGCAGCCGTCGGGCGCTTCCTGCGAACCGCCGTCACGGGAGATGAATTTTTTCTGGTGGAATTCAATAATGCGCCGCGGCTGCTATCGGGTTTTACCAGCGATACGGCTTATCTCGAAAAGACGCTGTCTTCCATCCAGCCGAAGAACTGGACTGCGCTTTTCGATGCCGTTTACGTCGCGGTGCAGCAGGTAAAGCGAGGCAAAAACGCGCGGCACGCGCTGCTGATTCTGTCCGATGGGGGCGACAATTACAGCCGTTATACGGAAAGTGAAATGAAAGGTCTGGTGCGCGAGGCGGATGTGTGCATTTATTCCATTGGGTTGGTCGGGGGCGGCTTGCTGAGGCGTCATATTAAGGTCTTGCAAAAGCTTTCGGCAGAGACCGGCGGCCACTATTATGAAGCCGAAAAGACGGACGACCTGCCGGAAGCAGTGTCGCGCATCAGTGAGGCGATTCGTAACCAGTATGTCTTAGGATATGTTTCCCGTAATCCAAATAACAATGGGTTGTATCGAAGGATCGAGGTCAAGTTGACGTCCCAGGCCGATAGGCCGCGGCTGCGCGTATCCTGGCGGGCGGGATACTATGCCAGCACCCACAATTAAGTATTATCGCTTACACTTTACCAAAAGAAATCGCAGATTTTGCCGGGGATGAATTTTTTACGGATTAAACGCATTAAAGCGTGGCGCCGCCGTCCACACTGAGAATTTGCCCCGTAATATAGTTATCGGGTTCCAATAGAAACCGGACAGCGCGGGCGACATCCGCGGCGCGGCCGAAGCGGTGTACAATTCCGCTGGATAAAAAATGATCGTATTTTCCGGCGGCAATGGATGCTTCGGCCATTCCCGCGTTGGTTACGCCCGGGGCGATCACATTTACGCGGATGTTCGTCTGGCGGAATTCTTTCGCGAGAATACGGGCGGCGTGCTGAAGCGACGCTTTGGCGGCAGCGTAGACGGTGGAGCCGGGAAACAAGTGTACCGCCTGCATGGTGGAGAACAGGACGATGGATCCCTCCATTTTTGACGCCTGCATGCGGGCGGCGGTTTCTCTGGCGAGCATCATGGGCGCGAGATAGTTAATTTCCTGGGAACGGAGGGCCATCGTTTCAAAATCGGCCGCATTTTTGACGCGGGCGGGATCCCCTGCGAATATTACCAGGCCGTAGATATTAGGCGCGGCATTTAAAATTCGCACGCGGTGCTCGGGATTCACGAGATCGGCTTGCAGGATTTCCGCCAGGCCGGCGAGCTTCTGCGCACGCTCTACGCCCGCGTAGTAGCTGACTGTGAGCCGCGCCCCCTCGGCGGCGAGCAACCGGCAGGTAGCCGACCCAAGGCCTCCGGAGCCGCCGGCGAGGACGATTTCAAGCCCGTTGAGTGTCTGGTTCATGACAGATGGCCACGTAGGCGCAGCTTATAGTGGCAAGGAATAACACGAGAACCTCGGTATCCCCGAGGTTCTTCTCAAAGATGCCGCCGATGAGAATGGCAAGGACGACGGCGATGGCTCCCTGAAGGATGAATTTTGTGTCGCCGGGCCCTGGCGGCTGGCGGCGAAGGGCTTTGGCAAAATCTCTCAGCATTACGCCCAGCATCCATAAAAATACGAGGAGCGTGGGAATGCCGCGCTCGGCGGCGATGTCGAGATAGATATTGTGGAGATGGCCGTAGTAGCCGTCCGGTAGGCGGGTCACGTCGGGCGGCATGTACTGTTTGAACTGTAATTTGACGTGTTCCGGTCCGATACCGAAGACGGGATGCGCCTGGATCATGCGGAACCCGGTGCGCCAGGACACGCGGCGATGCGCATTGGAATCGAGTTCCCCTTGAGGCTTCCAGGCGGAGGTGAACCGCTGTTTCAGGAATGTGGGCGCCGCGAGTAGTGCAATGGCGATGACCACCGGCCCGATCAGAACCACCCAGCGCTTCCAGCAATAGAGCAGGTAAGAACCCGCCACGGCGGTGGCGAGCCAGATGCTGCGCGTGCCTCCGGCGAAGATCGCAGCGGCGATAATGGTCCCGCAGACGGCCCACGCGAACAGCGGTTTCCTCGGCGGCTCGGCCCAGAAAAGAAAAGCGCTCAACAACAGAAGCACGATCATCGCCTGCCCGCCGAAGGTCATCCAATGGCTCATGAAACCGGTGATGCGCTCTCCGATGAGGCAGCCATAGGATCCGGCGCAATCCTTCAGTTGCCAGGCGAGTTGAGAGAGGGCACGGAGAGCGGACCCGGTACCGAGCACGGCGAAGGTAAGGAACAGCCACCGGACCTGTCTGGCGTTGCGGAAGGTGCTGTAGATGACTAGCAGAATCAGAAAAACCCAAAACTTGCGGATTTGCACGCGGCCATCCCACGGCGAATCCGACAGCGCCAGTGAGAGCACTGTTCCCAGCAGGAAGAGGGCCAGCGGCAGCTTGATGGGGGGCATCCGCAGCTTGTCGCCGGATAAAAGAAGAGCCGCTAGAGAAAGCGCCATCAGGATGTTGGAAACGGCGATGGAGAAGAGGATTGCCGCAGCCGAAGCGAAGGCGGTATAGAAGGCGACGGAGGACATTCGAGAAGCTTCAGTATGCCAGAATGAGAGTTCCGGATTCACGATGGAGATCTATTTACTGCGGCATGGAATCGCCGAGGACCAGCGCCCCGGCATGAAGGATCCCGAACGCGCGTTGACGGCGGAGGGCAAAAAGAAACTGCGCGAGGTGCTGCAGGTTGCCAAAACGGCGGGCGTGAAGCCGCGGACGATTCTGACAAGCCCCTTCCGGCGGGCGTTGGAAACGGCGGAGATCGCGGCCGATGTCTTCGATTACAAAGACGACCTGATCCTTTCGACGCACTTGACGCCGATGTCGGATGTGCGCGACACGTGGGTGGATATCAAGACGCACAAAGGAGCGGCGCAACTGTTATTAGCGAGCCATGAGCCGCTGACCGGCTTGCTGACGGGCTTTTTGCTGGGCGCGCCGAATCTTGCGGTGGACGTTAAGAAGGGCGCGCTGATCCGTGTGGATGTGCAGAGCTTCGGCTTGAATCCACGCGGAGTGTTGAAGTGGATGCTGACGCCTAAACTGGCCAACGGTTAATGCAACACCGCCTTTAACCATTCGATCATTTTCGTTTTGTACGCCTGAAATTCCGGCACTTTTTCCCACGGTCCGACACCGTGCGGGGCGCCTTCCACCGTAAAGACTTCGCAGCGGTTGCCGGCTTTCTTCAAAGCCTCGCACATCAGCGGGGACTGATCGTATGGCACGGCAGTATCCTTCGTCCCATGAATAAAGAGAAACGCCGGGAGTCCCCTGCGGACATAGGTGATGGGCGAGGCTTCCTTGAGTTTGGCAATTCCTGTTTCGTCCAGCTGCTCAATGTCAAGGAATTGTTTCACGCTCTTGTCTATTTCGCCGCGTTCGCGTTCGCGCTTCAGAAGATCGTGAGCGCCGTAGAAATCGACAACGGCCGCTACCCGGGCTTCCGATTGGCGCCGCGTGCCTACGTAGGCTACCAGATGCCCGCCGGCGGATTCCCCCATCAGGGCGATGCGGCGCGGGTCCACCTTATATTCCGCGGCGTGAACCTTCACCCATTGGATGGCCGAGGTGACGTCATCGGCCGCGGCAGGAAACTTGTACTTCGGCGCCAGCCGGTAATTGATGGTAAACCACGCAAACCCGGCTTCGGTAAGCGGCTGAAACAATGGAGTGACGTAGGTGCGCTTGTGCCCATTCTGCCAGCCTCCGCCGTGTACGATGATCACCGTTGGAAACGGACCCTTTCCGTCCGGCACATGGGCGTCGAGTGTTAGGGAAAAGCCATCGGGACTGGCGAACTCGATATCGTTACGGTCCGTGGCAGAGGCGGTAAACAGGAGCAGGCTAACGGCCGAAAGCAGCATGGGGATTCTCCCAGAGAAGAGTTTTGGCGATGGTCGAGGTAAGCAGGGGGACAAATTTCGTGTAGATGTGCGAATAGTCCTTGAAGGCTGCGTTCGGTTCCCCGGGGCGATAGTAACCGGCATCCTGGGAGAGAAGCGTGCGATGCAGAAGCTGGTTCTGTTCCATGAAGCGGACACATTCCAGATGCCACTTTAACGCTTCCGGGGCGGGACCGACGTGATCGAACTCTACCCAGGCGCCCGCCGCGCCGAGCTTTTTGTGGAAGCTGTGATCTTTCTCCCCGTCGGCATGAACCCAGACAAACTTAGCCGGGCTGACCTTCTCACTCACGATGATCTCGAGCTGTTCCGAGGCGGCGATCCCGTTGCC
>DATLCW010000221.1:0-5899 GCA_035526195.1 Bryobacteraceae bacterium | reverse complement strand
GATGGGTTTACTTGACGCCAGGCATCGAGTTTGGCGCGTTGTTCAATCAATTCGGCGGGAGTGTTTCGTGGTTCGCGTGTCATGCCCCCAAGCTTAGAAGTTGCAAACTGGAAAACCAAGCAACCTTACCGAAAGCTCACTGTGATCTGGAGATGTGCGCCCTTGGCAAGAGTGGCTGCGTATTGAGCGAGGCGGCCAAAGGTTATGAGCCGGTGCCAAGTAGTTTGAGATTGGCGTTCGCCGGATTCGCGGTCTTTCCAGGTACGCCGGGTGGCCAGCGAGAGAGTTGTGAGGGTTAAGTTGTTGCGGGTGG
Organism: Bryobacteraceae bacterium; assembly: GCA_035526195.1. Lineage (GTDB taxonomy): Bacteria > Acidobacteriota > Terriglobia > Bryobacterales > Bryobacteraceae > CADEFT01. The sequence goes on along the minus strand of DATLCW010000221.1, from coordinate 5,586 downwards.
TGCGGGTTTCTGGGTCGCTACCGAGATACCCAATTAGGATCACGTTATTCATTTGCTTTCTCCTTCTGCCGCCGTCTCTTGAGCGGGGCACCCAAAAGCGAGCGGGGACGCTCCCAAGAGCGAAGCGGTGAGGCGGAGTGCATTGTTGGGGGGACCGGGCGGATTCCGGTGAGCAATAGCGAGCGAACCAGCAGGGCGGAATCCGTCTGGGGGAGCCGACAAAGCAGAACGGAGCCGAGCGCCGGGCGCGACCAGGCGACAGCCGTCAAGCGAAGCGGTGCCCGATCATGGGCGGTCGGCTAGGGGAGAGGTGAGGAGGTGAGGTTGGAGAACATAGCGATCCGCAGACCATGCCCACCTGCATCGCGAACTTCCGGGTTCAGCGAGGCCGCTTGTGCGTGTGGTCCGACTAGGACCATTCCGAGAATCTTGTACGCCAAGCTCTTTGGCGCGCCCTAAGGGCACGTCTCAAAGCTAATCGCCGGAGGCGCACTACTTTCGGTTTGATCCGGAATGCGGGCTTCGGGCAACAATGGACTATGCCACGTCGATCCGAAGAACCTGTCGAACCCCTCCTTATCGATCGCGCGGCGGCAGCCGAGTTGCCGTCGTCGGAGATGATTCGCGAGTGGGCAGCGAGCCCCTTCACCGTGTCCACGGCACTCCATTCGGTAACGAGCACAAGATCCCCCTTGATCTTGCTCAGCTTAGACAGGATGTTCGCGAATGTCCGAGACGGAAGTTGCTTGAGCGTGAGCGATTTAACGAAATAGTTATCCAGACGAAGAAACACCAAGGTTGGCCTGTTTAGCCAGATTGGATCGGAACGACCCTACGAGAGAGAGCTTCTGTTTGATGAATCGAAAGAAGTTGCCGTAGGCGTCGGCATCCGCCGCGCGGTGATGCTGCCAGCCGACGCCGAAGGGTTCGTCATGCCGTCGGGCATGCGGTCGCTCGAAGTCGAAGGCGTCGGCAAGTTCGCCTACAATGCGAAGGAGCTGCCAGCCAAAGAGATCCGGCGGGCTATGAAGAAGAACCGGCTGTCGGAGATCCTGGGGGCGAAGGAAGGCGGCTACGGCGCGCCGGACAAGACCATGCTCGGGCCGGAGCAGATGATCGTTGTGGCGCGGAACGAGAAGGGGATCGTTACGCAGGAGATCCTGACCGATAAAGCGAATCTCGACAGGACCATGCAGGTTGCCGGGCGGCTGGGCAAGGTGTCTATCGAGGACATCGAGCAGACCATCACCCGGCGGCAAGCGGTCCAACACCCGGAGGTAATGAATGGCACGGCCAACCAACCTGGAGCAAGCCCGGCGGCGAGTCTCGAAGCAGTCAACTACGGCGCGTTTTCTGACGCTCGTCCGCCAAAGAACCCGATTATCTATGGATCGGAAATCTCGCTCGGTGTCCCTGAGCAACCCGGCAAGTTCATTGCGGCCCGCTGGGCGCTTTGGGAGTTAGACGATATTCACCCGTCGCACGATCCCAAGACGCTCGCGCCAAATGAAAACTTTCAGCTCATCAACCAGCGGTCCTTCGACGATCCCGAGTCCATGGCCAGCCTGAAAAAGATGACCGAGGAGTTTGACCCGGCAGCCAGCCTGACGCACAAGACGGAAGGCGCGGGGATCCTCTATCCGGGTCCTTTATCTTCGACTCGGATGGAAACGTGATCGACGGCAACAAACGAATCATCGCGCTATCCCGCGCACAGCCGGAAGTGTTCGACTCCTACCGGCAAGGACTCCGCAATCGCGCATCATTGCCGTCCGCCATCAAGGAACCGACACCCTTCGGACGCGGTGATTGCCGGTATCGCCGATGTATAAATTGTTTAACGCATCGACCGCAACTCCCGTAGGCTCAGTGAGGCGGGCAGCGTCGGGCCGGCCGCCATCGCCTGAGAATCCTGCCTCTCCACTTCCCGCAACGGCGGTGAGGCCGCCATCAACTGAGATACGCCAGACACGGTGGTTAAGGGTTTCGGACGCATACAGGTTGCCGGTAGAGTCGACTGCGAGCTGGCTCCAGAAATCACCGAAGGCGCCGGGTCCGGCAAAGGTGGTGATTATGCCGGCGGGCGTGACTTTTCTGATCCGCCGGTTGCCAGAATCGAGTATGTACATGTTGTCGAAGCGGTCGACGGCAACGTCGATGGGACGATTGAGCCGCGCTTCGAGCGCCGGGCCGCCGTCTCCGCCGAACTGGCCCGGGCCCTGGGCCGGCCCGCCTCCGGCAACGGTTGTGATGATACCGTCCGGGGAAACCTTTCGAATGCGGTGTGTGTTGACATCGGCGATGTAGATGTTACCGGCGCGATCCAACGCGATTCCGCCGCCGTAGCCATCCAGCGACACGTCAATCGCCACATCGCCATCCGCGAAAGGCGGCAGCCGGAAAGACCGTTTATTCACAACGGCGAAAATCCGGCCATCCTGCTCGACGCGGACGACGCGAATGCCGTCGAACACGTACAGGTTGCCGTTCAAGTCAGCCGCCATCGCCGAGAGCGCTCCGAAGCCGATCGAAGTTGCGGGCAGACCCTCCAACGTGTAGTTGGGACCGCCGGTGGTACTGCAAAGGCCATTCCCCGCGACCGTACGCAACAGCCCATTGGACTGGATCTCACGGACCTTGCAGTTTTCGCGGTCGAGTACATAGATTTGTCCCTGCGCGCCGGTTGCCAGCCGGGTTGGCGCATTGAAAAACGAATCGGCGGCGGACCAGTTCTCGCCTTCCTGGCGGAACACGCCGGTACCAGCAAAGGCGTGAACGATTCCGTCGGCTCCGATGCGGCGCAACTGGTAATTGCGCGAATCGGCAACATAGATGTTGCCGTCGGCGTCGGACGCCATGGCGCCCAAACCGATGCCGCTCTTGAAGCCGGCGCGGTTTACCGGGCCGCCGTTATTTGGCGGGCCCCCCGTGTTAGAACGCGACAGGACCCGATTGTCCGGGCCGATCCTGAGGAGTTCGGAAAGGCCGAGCACGTAGGTTGACCCGTCGGGCGCGATGGCAATTCCGGATGGATTCGTCAGGCTAAGGCTGGTTGCAGCCTGTGCGGGCTGAGGCGGCCCTGGGTTTCCGCCTCCTACAACGGTGCTGATGGCGCCGTCGGCGGCGACTCTGCGAACCCGGCCAGCGGACTGATCGACGATAAAGACTCCGCCCTCCCGATCCACGATCACGTCGACGGGACGCTGAAGAACCGCGGCGGTCGCCGGCCCGCCATCGCCGATGTTGCTTGAAGGAGGCCCGCTCATCGGCGGAACTGTCCCGGCAAACGTCCGGATTCGTCCCTCCGGCGAGATCCGGCGAACACGCGCCCTTCCGAGCTCGGTTACGTACAGGTTGCCGCCGGGATCCACAGCCACTCCGGATACATCGCTCAGCGAGGCTTCGGTTGCGGGTATGTCCTCATCGCGGGCGTTGGCGCCGCCGCCGGCGATCGTGGAGATCGTCCCATCGGAAGCTACTTTCCTCACACGGCTGACAAGGCTGCGAAAGGAGCCATTTGGCCCGGACAGCCGGAGTTCCTCGTTGTCCGCCACGTAAAGGTTTCCTCCCGCATCCACGGCGACGCCCGCCACTCGGCCAAGCTGTGCGGCGCGGGCGGGGCCGTTGTCGCCTGAAAACCCGCGGACACCGGTACCGGCGATGACTTCCAGGGTGTTATTCGGGCCGAGCTTTAAAAGCAGTCCGAAATCCGCGTCGGTAAAGAAAACGGTTTGGTTGCGATCAATTGCGACGCCCCGAATCGTTCCGAGTGTGGCCTCGGCGGCGGGTTTCCCTTCGCCCGTGAAGATGGGATCGGCGCCGGCAATCGTGGTGATGATGCCCTGGGGCAGGGCGGCACTCGCTGTTATGAGCACGGCTGAAACAGCGGTGAATATTGAGGTAAATGTAGGCATATGTGTTCTCCTGCGAAGTTGAAGGTTAGAAAACGATTTTGGCCGCCACGACAATCTGGCGCGGCGGCGATAGGCCCGGTATTGTGTGGCCATAGATTACGACGACACCCACGGCATCGCCGCCGCCGAACGAGGAGTTGGCCAGATTGAAGCTGCCGGTTATCGTGTCCCGGTTGGTATGGTTGAACAGGTTGTAGAACTCGGCGCGGATTTGCACCCGTACCGATTCACGCACCTGGATGTTCTTCGTTAGCGCGACATCCTGGGAGTGTCTGCCTGGACGGCGGTAAATGCTGCGCGGCACAATATCGTCCATCCGGTCGTCGATCGAATTGAGACACCCGAAGGGAGCGGCGTTCGGGATGCAGGCGCTATCCCGGCGGATCCGATTCGCGGGAAGGTACAGAAAGCGGTTTGGCGCAATCGGGTCGGGTATCATTTCGCTTTCCGCGAGCACTTGCGGCAAGGCTCCCGTGACCCTGGGGCGCGTGCTAAAGGGCGTTGTCTCACGGCCGGGAACCGACAGATCGACGACGTGAAACGGTTGACCGCTTTGGAAGGACAGTATGCCGCTTACCTGCCAGCCCGCGATCAGGCGCCCTGCAAAACCTCGCTTCCATGGACCCGCGGGCACCTGCCAAATGAAGTTTGTGACCAGCCGCTGCCGCTGATCGAAGCTCGAGTCTCCGCGGTCCAGGCGGGGGCTCGTAAAGCTGAGGGAATGCCCATGCGTGAAACCGCCCCCTTCAACATCCGACGCGCTGCCGTTGTCGATCGCCCGCCCCCAGGTGTAATTTGCGCCGAAATGGAGTCCGAGGGCGCGGATTTGGCGGCTCTCCGCCTTGAGTTGAAAAGAATGATACGAGCTGTGGCCATAATTCTGCAAGAAGTTCAGGTATTGCAGATTCGGGATGAGACGCTCGCCGGGCCGCCCGGCATACTTCCCGCTGCCTTGCTGGTTGTGAGTGACGAACCCGTGCAGTCCAGCGCCGCTTGATCCTACATAAGAGGCGCCTAACACGACGGCGGATCTAAATTCGCGTTCGACCGTTGCGTTCCACGTCGAGGAATAGGGTGTACGCAGGTCCTGGTCATTGACGTAGATCGCATTCGGGGCCTCGGAAGCCAAGCCCCGAGCCGAGTAGGGATTAGCGAGCAGCTCCGGCGTGAACGCCACCTCCGGAATCTGAACCGAGTTTGTTTGGGTAACCCTGTGTAATCCCCTTTGATACCCGGCTTCATAGAACACCCCGGCCCCCGCCCGAAGCATAGTCTTTCCGTCCGCTGTCAAAGCGTAAGCGATTCCCAGACGAGGCGCGAAGTTGTTGCGGTCCGGCAGGTACGCGTGTCCGGCATAGGGACCGGGGGCTTGTCCAACCGGGGAGAATCTGCCGTTGGCTAGGCGTTCTGTTGGTGTCATTCCCTCTCCCCGGTAGAAGTTGAAGGAACGAAGCCGCTCGTGGCCGCTGCGCCGCCCTGCTCCAAAGTATTCCCAACGCAGCCCCGGCGTGAGCGTCAGGCGGGGTGAAATCTTCCAGGTATCCTGTGCGAAAAGGGCAAGGTCATTGAAACGGATGTGGCCGCCTAATTGTGGAGGCAGAATCGGCGTGGTAATGGGATCGCCGGGCCACCTGCCGTTGCCGCTGTAGTCATAGTCCAGACGGACAAAGCT
>DATLCW010000192.1:0-48817 GCA_035526195.1 Bryobacteraceae bacterium | reverse complement strand
CATGGTCGTGGAAGACGCGGGCTTCCGCACCTTTCTCGGCGACAAGAGGGAACCGGGTGAAGCCATGAAGATGGTGGAAAATCCGAAAGAGGAAAACGATCCGCACATGAACAACTTCCTCGCCGCCATCCGTTCCCGCCGCCGTCAGGACCTGGCGGCGGAAATCGAAGAAGCAGCGATCTCCGCGGACTTGATTCATCTCGCCAACGCCAGTTACCGCACCGGAAGAAAGCTGGTTGTGGAGCCTGGCAAGGTTACGCGCTTCAGCGGCGATGAACAGGCCAACAAGCTGTTGACCCGCAACCCCTACCGGGCCCCCTATATCGTGGGTTAGGGAACCGGTCAGACACCTTTCGGCACAGACCAGTGTTTGCGGTATTCCCGCCGCAAGAGCTTATTTGCTTCGGCATCGGCCGCAATGGTTTCCGAGGCCGGATCGAACTTGATAGAGCGATTCCGTCGCGCCACGATGTTGCCCAGGTGGCAAAGCGTACTCGAAGCGTGGCCGATTTCGATCTCGGCGTTCGGCGCCTGGCGGCTCTTGATGCAGCTCAGGAAATTGCGCGGATGCGCGGGGTCCGAATCATCCTCGTTCTTGCCCTGGTCGAGCACCAGTTTGCCCTTTTCGTCGTAGACCTTATAGCCCCAGAACCTGTCCCAGCGCCCGATATGCACCATTCCCGTGGTGCCATACACGGACACGCCGTTCTCCTGCCCCTCCATGCCGTACGGATTCCAGATTCGCATTTCAAACATCAGCGCTTTATCGTTGAACTGATACGTGATGTTCATCGTGTCGGGCGTCTGCTGGTCGTCGTCGAAAAACAGCTTACGGCCCATGCCGGATACCTCCGTCGGCCGGTCCACGCCGAGCGCCCAGCGGGCGATATCCATCTGGTGGACGCCGTCGTTGCCGATATCCCCCGTCCCCGTGTTCCAGTTCCAGTGCCACTGGTAGTGAAAGCGATTCTCATTAAACGGCCGCATGATCGCAGGCCCGGTCCAGGTGTCGAAATCGACGCCTTTCGGTACCGGCGAATCTTCCTTGTGCCCGATGTGATCGCGAAGCTGCACATCCCATGCTTTGCCCATCAGCACCTTGCCGATCTTGCCCGATTGAATATACTCGATGGCCCGCTGCGTCGATGGACGGCTGCGGGACTGCGTGCCCAACTGCACGATCCGCTTGTTGCGGCGCGCGGCCTCCACCATCAGTCTGCCTTCCCGGAGATTATGGGACGCGGGCTTCTCCACGTAAACGTCCTTGCCGGCATCGCAGGCGAGGATCGTCGCCGGACCGTGCCAGTGGTCCGGAGTGGCGATCACCACCGCGTCCACGTTCTTGTCGTCCAGCACCTTGCGCAGATCGCCCACCAGCGGCGGACGTTTTCCTTTCTTCTCCTCCACCAGCGCCGCCGCCCGCCCGTAAACGTTTTCATCCACATCGCACAGGTAAAGAATATTTGCGTCGGCGAGGCTGGCGAATTTCCCCGTGAGGTGCCGTCCCTGGCCGCGCACGCCGATCATTGCCACGTTGACTTTGTCGCTGGCGGCCACCGCCCGCCGGGTGAGTACGGCTCCGGCCGCCGCCGTTTGCATGAGAAAGTATCGTCGATTCATTTCCGCTCCTTCATAAATTGAATAGGCTCCGCGCATTGCCGGAAAAGATCTGCCGCTCCTGCTCTGGCGGAAGCTTCAGACTTTCGATATGTCCGGTAATCAGGTGCGGGTCCACCCACGGGTGATCGCTGGCGTAGAGCATCCGCCCGGCGCCGGCAAAATCCAGCGCGTACCGGATCGCCATCGGAATAGGCGACACGGTATCCAGCCACACCTGCTTCAAATATTCCGACGGCGCCTTCCGAATGTTGCCGTTTCCCCGTTTCAAAACCTGCGTTTGATGATCGATGCGGCCAATCAGATAGGGCAGCGTCCCCCCGCCATGCGGGCAGACGAGCTTCAGCCTGGGATATTCTTCGAGCACTCCACCCAGGATAAGCCGGTGGAGGGCGATCGTGGTGTCGAACATCAGTCCCAGCCCGCCGGTGCCCTCGTAGCCCCGGGTCGCCTCATACGTCGCCGGATAGGCCGGATGAAGCAGCAGCGGAATTCCGCGCCGTTCCGCCTCCGCAAATAAGGGACGGAACTCGACCTCATCCGGAAACCGGCCGGCAAGGTTGGAATACAGCAGGATGCCCTTCATCCCCAGCGTGCCGATGGCGCGGTCAAACTCCCTCATCATGAGGTCGGGGCTATTGAAAGGCAGAGTCGCCAGTCCAAACAAGCGGGTAGGGTGGCGAGCGACCGCGGCGGCGATGAAATCATTCAGCAGCCGCGCCATGGCGGGCGAGTCATCGCAAAACAATTCCGGACCGGGATCGTTAATACTCAGCGCGGTCATGGCGATTCCCGCGGCATCCATGTCCGCCAGTTTGGCGTCGATGTCCGTATGATGTGGCATCAACGGGCGCACCCATTCGCCGACCACCACAAACCGTTGCGCGCCCCTGCGCCGCACGTAGGGCGGGTCGTCGCGCCTTTCCAGCAGGGCCAGAAACTCCTCCGAGAACAGATGGCTTTGACAGTCGATCTTGCCCTCAATCATGTACTCACAGACCAGCCTCCCGCAGACTCTTGCGCAGAAATTGCAAATCCCGTGCGCCCGCCTCCAACGCGCGGTCATAACGCTCGGTCTTGCCCGACCCGCCGGGGTCGTACTCGATATGAAGGGACAGCGGTCCGGGAAACTCCGCCGACTTTAGAAGCTGGAAAAATTCCGGCCAGCGAACCATTCCTTGACCGAGCGGCACCCAGCGGGATTTCCACCCGGCGGCACTTTTCTCGAACACGAAGTCCTTCACCGCCACCATGAACAATCGCGGCTTCAAACGCCGGAAACTGAGCTTCCATCCAGCCCCGCCGCCCTCAATGGTGGCATGAGCCGGATCGAAAAAGAATCCGATCCGCGAGGAATCCACTTGTTGCAGGGCTTCCCAGGAATCCCACAAATCGCAGCCTACCGTGTTGCCGGCGTGATTGTGTACACCGCCTCGAATGCCCAGTTCGCTGCCTAACCGGGCGAGACCCTGTAGATTCGTCCGCGTCTCGGCAAGCGTCTCCTGCCAGCGATCCAGATCCTTGTAATGGTAATAGCCGAGCTTGTAAAAGCCGATCCCGGCGCGCGTTGCCGCCGACAGTACGGAACGGGCGGTCGCGTCGGCCGTAGTGATCGCTGTGGTGATCATCGGGATCGACAAGCCGTGGTCTTTGAAGATGGCCGCCGCCTTGGGCAAATCCTCGTTCACTCGTTCCGGCTTCACCAGACCGCCGCCGCGAAGCGTCAGATCCGGACCGCTGACTTTCAACTCCGCCAGCATCTTCGCCACTTCCCTATACTCAAAACCCCCCAGGTGATCGGTAAACAGACAGATGCGCGATTCCAGACTCGCGTTGGCCGGAGCCGCCGCGGCCATCATGCCGGCAGCTCCCAAGCGCAATAAATCCCGCCGGTCCATCCGGTCATGCCCCCTTCGGAGTGGACCAGTGCCGGCGGTACTCCCGCGCTACGTACCGGTTCGCCTCGGCGTCGCCAATGACTGCCTCCTTGGAGGCATCGAACCTCAAGGTGCGGCCGGTGCGGGCCACAATGTTTCCCAGGTGGCACAAAGCAGCCGACTGGTGGCCGGATTCGATATCGCCCGCCGGCGTCTTGCGGCTGCGGATACAGTCAATGAAGTTGCGGGCGTGATGATTGAAGTCAGCTGAATTCTCCTGGTCTTCGCTGATCATCTTTCCCTTCGAATCATATACGCGGAATGCATGCAGGCCGGCCTGCCAGCGCCCTGCCATAGCCATGCCTTCGGTTCCATACACCGCGACGGAATTCTCCGATCCCTCCAGCCGGTAGCGGTTCCACAAGCGCTGCTCGAACTGGATCACCTTGGCCGGATAGTTGTAGGTGATGTTCATGGTATCCGGCGTCTGTTGATCGTCATCGAAGAACAGGCTGCGGCCCATGCCGGACACCTCCGTAGGATAATTGACGCCCAGTGCCCAGCGGGCGATGTCCACCCAATGCACGCCGTCATTGGCGATGTCGCCGCCGCCATAGTGCCAGTGCCAGTTGACCGTCCCGTGGTAGCGGTTCCGGTTGAACGGCATCATCGGTACAGGACCGGTCCAGGTGTCGTAATCCACACCCGCCGGAGTGGGTTCGTCTGCCCGGTGTCCAATGCTGCGGCGGCTCTGCACATTCCAGACCTTCGCCATCAGTACGCGGCCCAACTTGCCGGAATGAATGTAGTCGATGAAACGCTGTGTCACAGGCCGGCTGCGCGACTGCATGCCCACCTGCACCACGCGCTTGTGCCGGTTCGCGGCCCGCACCATCAGACGCCCCTCGTGAATGTTGTGTGACGCGGGCTTTTCCACATACACATCTTTACCCGCCTCGCACGCCAGGATGGTTCCCGCCGCGTGCCAATGCATTGGCGTAGCCATCACTACCGCATCCACGGACTTATTGTCCAGCACCCGCCGAATATCGGTCTCGAGCACCGGCTCTTTCCCTTGCGAGTCCGTGACCATTTTCATGACCGGACCCACGATGTTCCGGTCCACGTCGCAAACAATCGGAATCCGCACGTCGGGGAGCGCGCCGAACCATTGGGCCATCGTCCGTCCGCGTCCATTGATTCCGACCAGGGCAATTGTGATTTTGTCGTTTGCCGCCACCGCTTTCTGCGAGGCGCCCAGGGCAGCCGCACCTAGAAAATAGCGTCGCTTCATAAGTGCCTCCTCAAAAAGTAAACCGGCCCGTGAGCTGCATCCGCCGCTCCTGTGCCGCGCCCGTGATCCGTCCGAAATTGGGATTCATCAGGTCAGACACGGGTGCCGAAAGATTCACGTGGTTGAACGCGTTGAACATTTCTCCGCGCACCTGCAAACGCATCCGCTCTTTGATGTGGAAGTTCTTACCCAGAGCGAAGTTCAGCGTCACCGCTCCCGGAGCGCGCAGCACGCCTCTGCCCAGATTCCCATTACGCAAGGGCTGGCTGCTCGCGGGAGAAATGGGCACGAGTGCGAAGGCCGCGCGGTTCAGATAAAGCCGGTTGTCACTCCCGTGCAGATAGGGATCGCCGCCGAGATAATCCGGCCGCTGCGCCGGCCGCGGATTGCTTTGAGTGACCGAGAGCGCGCCACCCGTTTGTGACACGAGAATCCCACTGACCTGCCAGCCCCCTACGACGTGCCTTAGGGGGCCCGCCGCGCCGAGCCACTTGTCCGCCGGCACCTCATAAACGAAGTCGGAAACGAACCGGTGCCTTACGTCGAGCTGAGCGGGCGACTTATCGGCGCGCCAGTTGTTCTCGTTGGCGTAGTCGCCCGATCCGCCCCAGGAAAAGTCGCCGCCGCCGATCGCCATCGCTCGCGACCAGGTGTAGTGGACATCGAACAGCACATTCCGCGTGAGGCGGCTGCGCAGCGAGGTTTGCATCGAGTGATAGTAGCTGAAGTCGGAGGCGTCCTGAAAGATAAATTGCAGCGCCGCCGGATACGGCCGCACGCCCGTCACCCTGTCCGGGAGATTGAACTGCCGTTGATTGGTGATCTTCAGTGCCTTGTTTCCCACATACCCGATCTGAAACACCGTACCGGCGGTAAGCTGCCGTTGGATATCGAGCGTCCATTGGGCGTTGTAGGGGTTCGGAGTCTGCGGATCAAACGTCGGGTACCCTCTCGCCACCGGCCGGCCGGCAATCAGCTTCGCCACATCTACGTTATACACCGGATACTTCAACCCCAGGTTCGTGATATCGGCGCCAGTAAAGACCGACCGGAAGGGAATATCGAGCCCCGTGTAAATGTTGGTCTGAAAGTTGATCACCGAAAACGGAGCGACAAAGAAACCGGCACCCGTGCGCACCACCGTCTTGCCGCTCTTGTCCACGTTCCAGGCAAGTCCCACCCGCGGCGAGAAGTTGTTGCGGTCTGCGTTATAGGCGGAATCGGGCGGCCGCAGCCGCGGCGGTAACTGTACAGCGCCCAGCGCGCCGTCGGGGTTAAAGAACCGCCCCTCCCGTTCCTTATAGACAGCCATATACTCGTACCGCGCGCCGATGTTCAGGATCAGGTTCGGCCGGATGCGGTAATCGTCCTGAACAAAGAAGCCGGCCTCCCAGGCGCGTCCCTGGAACGGTGTGGTTCCGAACGTGACCTGCACACGGACCGGGCGGTTGGCGAGGTAATCGGCCACATTCGCGTAGCTCGCCTCGGGCACTTCCTCGTTCCACCGGCCCGGAGTACGGCGCAGAAAAATGCCCCCGAACTTGAACGAGTGAGCGCCGCGGATCTTGGCAAATACTTCTTCCACGCTCCAGATATGGCCACCCTGGCCGAGACCTTCCCCTGCGTCGCTGAAGAAGCCGGTCAGTTGCGCGGCCGGTATCTTGCCGTTAACCCAGATCTGGTCCAGCCGCTCCATATTCATCATGTTGAACCCGAATCGAGTCTCGGAGGTCCAGGAGGAGGCGGCTTTCGTATAGTTGACGTTGCCCACTTCGGACATGCCGGTGAAAGTCCGGAAGTTGCTCTCGACGACGCGAGGCTGAATCTGCGATGGCCGCGAGCGCGTGTATCGCACGGCTAACCGGTCCGTCGAAGAAATCAGGTAGTCGCCGCGGACGACGGCGTGATTCTCGTTGGCGCGGTTCGAGTTCGCTCCGAAAAACAGCCCGACCACGGAGCCCGGGGCGTAGGGCTGCGTCGGCAGCGGAAAGCGATCCAGGAAAATCTTGTACGCCGGCACCGCGGCCACCGCCTGATCGCGGAACTCCCGCGTCGGCACGTTTCCCGAAAGTGTCGCAAATGCCGCCTGCCGGTAGCCCTCATAGGTTCCGAAGAAAAACAGCTTATCGCGGATGATGCGGCCTCCCAGAGAGCCGCCAAACTGGTTAAAGCGAACCGGAGGCTTTATCGCGGTCGCCGGCAGGAAAGTGTACCGCGCGTTGAGTTTGTCATTCTGAAAATTCTCGAACAGCGACCCATGAAACTCATTCGATCCGCTCTTGGTCACCACGTTCACGTTGCCGCCGAAGGTGCGCGCGACATCCGCGCTCATGATGCCTTTGGACACCTGTACTTCCTGCACCGCCTCCTGGCTGATCACGTTGATGAAGTTGAAATTCTGGTAGAACGAGGTAGTGTTCTGTTCGGCATCCCCGGAAGCGTCTGTTCCATCCACGGTAATGGTCGATCCCGCCGATGCTAATCCATTGAACTGGAACCGCCCGTCGCCGGTGTCCCGAAGCCCGTTTTGAATCGCTAACAGCGCCGTGAAATTGCGTCTTGATTGCGGCAGTTCCATTGTTTGCGTGGTATTGATGGTCTCCCGCAGCGTGGCCGTCGCATTCTGCACCACCGACACTTCCGCCCTTACCGTGACCTGCTCGGAAATCGATCCCACCTGGAGCGTCACCGGATAACGCAGCTCCACACCGGAATTGAGTTCCAACTCGGACTGGTGGTAGCTCTTGAACCCCGGCGCTTCCACAACAACGGTGTATTTGCCGACGGGCAGAAAGCTGAGCACGAAACTCCCGCGCCCGTCTGACTTGGCGGAGAATTTGGCGCCGGTAGCTTCGTGGGTGGCGGTGGCGGAAGCGCCGACGACAATGCCTCCCGTCGTATCCTCTACGCTCCCGTGCAGGGTGGCCGTGGTGCGCTGGGCAACTGCGGGAATTTCCACCACCCTCAACACAGACAGGACACAAAGAGCAGCGAGCAAGATACTTCTTGTCATGGAAGTGACTCCCTTGGGCAATATTGCCCGTACATAGAATTTCGTGGCGGGCACGAACTTCGGAATGCGAAAGTTCTTTCGTGCGTCGCGAACGGATGCTATCACGAGAGCGACAAAATCGTCAAGAAAATTTTTGTCCCGCCCTACCGCACTAATGTGGTTGATTTTCCGGCAATCCGTGTGATACGTTTCTTGAGACATTGCAGAATGTTTTTTCGCATTCCGAAACACAAAAGCCTGATGGCAAAAGCCTCGTTCTCTCCCTTGCCAAGGGCTTCCGCATCCTCGAAATCTTTGACGGAACTGCTCCCGAAATGACTCTCACCGAGATCGCCGTCAAAGCCGAACTCGATCCCGGTACCGCCCACCGCATCATCAAAACTCTGGTCATGCTCGGCTATCTCAAACAGGTTCCGGGCGGCAAACGGTACCACTTGGGCCTCAAAGTTCTCGATCTCGGCTTTAACGCCCTCGCGCGCATGGATCTTCGCGATAGCGCCCGCCCGATTCTGCGCTCCCTGGTCGGCCAGGTCAGCGAGGCTGCCAGTATCGGAGTGATCGAAGGCAGCGATATCGTCTACATCGAGCGCGTGCAGGCCAATCTGGTCCGTCTGGGTGTAAGTGTTCGTGTCGGCTCGCGCATTCCCGTCTACTGTACGGCCATCGGTCACAGCATTCTTGCCCACATGCCGCTGGAACGCCGGCTGGAGATACTGAATCTCCGCGAACGCGTAAAGCTTACGCCGCGAACTCCGGTGACGATTCCGGACATTGAAGAGCGTCTGGCGCTGGTGCGTTCCCGCGGCTATGCGCTTTCCGATCAGGACACGGTGAACGGGCTGCGTGTCCTGGCGGCTCCTATTTTAGATGCGGACGGCCATCCCTTCGCAGCCGTCAGCGTTGCTTCCCCATCCGTGGCCGGTTCTGTCGAAGACTTTGTCTCCAATGCGGCCGGACCGGTCATGCGGGCGGCGCGCGACCTGGGCCGGCTGCTGAGCGTTTCCGGCGCATCGTCGGCAATGAGTTAAAAGTATCTGGATACTGAGGAGTAGAAAATTACCATGGCACTAGTACAAGCTTTCCGCGGCGTTCTGCCGGCCCTTCAACTTCCTTACAAACCCGATTACAGCATTGACGAAGCAGAACTGCGGCGGTTCGCGCGTTGGCTCTGCACCTTCCCGGGCATCGGCGGTCTGGTGACCAATGGGCATACCGGCGAAGTGTTCGCGCTCAGCCCCGCCGAACGGGCCGAGGCGACGCGCATCGTTGCGGATGAAGCGGCAGGCAAGGTTCCAGTCATCTCCGGCATCTGCGCCGAAGGGATGACCGAAGCAGTCGAGCATGCGCTGATGGCACGGGAAGCCGGCGCTTCGGGCCTGCTCGTGATGCCGCCGCACTACTGGCTCCGCTTTGGAATGCAGCCCAAGCATGTCCTCGATCACTTTACAGCCATCGGAGAGGCGGCGAAGATCAACCTGGTCGTGCACATCTACCCTGCCTGGACGAAAGCAACTTACTCGTCGGAATTACTTGCCGACCTGGTGCGCATCCCCTGGGTCACGACCATAAAAATCGGCACCCGCGAGATGTCGAAATACGCCCGTGACGTCGCCGCCGTGCGCGCCGCCAATCCGCAGTGCACGATTCTCACTTGCCACGACGAGTATCTTCTTGCCTCCATGGTGCAGGGCGTCGATGGCGCGCTGGTTGGCTTTGCTTCATTTATTCCCGACTGGATTGTCGACTTGTATCAGGCCGTGTGCGACGGGGATTTGAAAAAAGCAATGTCCATTCAGGAGCGCATCAACGTCCTCAAAGAGGTCGTGTACGCCAGTGGAGAGCCTTCCGGCGACGCCCACTCGCGTATGAAGACGGCGATGATGCTGGCCGGGCGCTTCCGGTCCAATCTTACCCGTCCTCCGATTGAGCAGCCCTCGGCGGCGCTGTTGGCGCGGATTCGCGCCGCGGTGGAGCAATCCAACCTCACGCCCGCCGCTGACTTCACGCTGGCGATTGCGTGAGGAGCGCCGTGGAGCCGGAACAGAGCCCGTACCTCGGATGGCTACGGCGGCTGGGCATCGCTGCTGCCGCTGCCGTTGTCGTGGGCTTTCTCTATAGCGCACTCACGGCGGCGCCGTACGCCCGGCCGCTGGTGATCGCCGTCATGCCGCCGGGCACCTCCTGGTATGTATTCGCCGCGACCCTGTCCCAACTGCTGGAACCGCGTCTCCCGCAAAAAGGATCGGTCGAGATCTTCGCGCGCGGCGGTGGCACCGGTAACCCCACGCTCGTCGAACGGGGAAAAGCTACCGTCGCCCTTTCCCAGGTAGCCACGGCCGTCTGGGCATGGAATGGCCACCCGATCGCCTATCAGGGGACAAAGCACCGCCGCATCCGCGCCCTGGTGGGCGGGCTCAATTCCGTCTGGATGACCGCCGTGGCACGCGAGGGCTATATCCGGCAGAGTGGGAACGACACGCTCGAAAAGATGCTCCGCGCCCAGCCCGCGCCGCGCATCATCATGAAGCCCCCCGGCAGCACCGTACCTGTTGCCGTGGACATCATCCTCGCCTTCTACGGAATTACCCGCGCCGATATCATTTCCCGGGGCGGAAGCATCATTCAGATCTCGGCCAACCAGATTCCCGATATGTTGGGCGATGGCCGGGCCGATCTTTACTTTGAAACAGCCATCAAAGGTCATCCAGCACTCACCGAGGCCGCTACGCTGAGCGACATCCGCTTCCTCGATTTCGATCCCTCTCTCCTCGCGGAACTCGAGCGCCAGGGAATGCGTCCCACTCCCCTGCCGGCCTGGTTTCGCGGGCAGACTCATCCCACCCAGTCCGCGGACTGTGGCACAGTCCTGATTGCCCGCGATGATCTGGCGGATGATCTCGCCTACCTGATCACCAAGACCATCTGCGAGCAGCGCAGCGTGATGATTCAGGCTCACAAGGCTTGGACCGACTTCGAGCCTTCCCGCTCCTGGCGGCCGGAAGCTACGGGTATCCCGCTCCATCCTGGCTCGATACGTTATTTCAAGGAGCGTGGATGGCTCTAGACGCGAAGATTCTCGAGCCCGTCGAATATGGCGCGGCCACCGGGCAGAGGGAGTGGACCCGTCACGCGGTTGCAGTTCTTGGTTTCGCATGGCTCCTGTTTCAGTTCTGGATCTTCGTCTCCCCGCAACAGCCGCTGATTGAGCGGCCCCTTCACCTGGTTTTCGCGCTGATTCTCCTATTCCTTGTGCTTCCGCAGCGGAAGGCGCCGCTGTTCGATGTGGTTCTCATCGGTGCTTCGGCCTTTCTCGGCTTTTATTTCGTCACCGGCTTAACTCGACTAACGTCGCGTGTCGAAGCAGTGGATCCTATTCTTCCAATCGATCTGGTTGCCGGAGTGGTGCTGCTGTTTCTATTGCTCGAAGGCGTGCGCCGGACAGTCGGATGGTCTCTTCTGGGCCTGCTGCTGTTCACTCTCTTTTATAATTTCGCCGGACCGTGGTTCCCTGGCTGGTCGCGATTCAGCGGGTTTGATCTCAAGGACACGATCGAGATCATGACCATGACTACCAACGGCGTCCTTGGCGTGACCACCGAGACATCGGTCCAATTCGTCTTCTACTTTCTGGTTTTCGGTTCGGTTTATTCAGCGATCGGCGGCGGCAGGCTGTTCATCGACATCGGAATGCGTGTCGCGGGCCGCCAAAAGGCTGGTGCGGCGAAGGCCGCTGTGATCTCGAGCGCGCTGATGGGGACCATCTCCGGCAGCGCCGTTGCCAATGTTGTTTCGGTGGGTGTGTTCACCATCCCGCTGATGCGCCGCGCCGGCTACTCAAAGGAGCTTGCCGCCGGCATTGAGGCCATTTCGTCCACCGGCGGCCAGTTGATGCCGCCGGTGATGGGTGTGGCCGCTTTTGTCATGGCGGAAATCCTGCAGATCGACTATGGCAAGGTTGCGCTCGCCGCGTTCATCCCAGCCGTGGCGTTCTACTTCGCCCTATTCGTGATCGTCGACCTGATGGCAAGAAAGACAGGCATCGGGAATCTGCCGGCGGACGCAATGGAAACCCAGCCGCTGCTGCCGCGTCTCTATCTCCTGATTCCGCCTATCCTGCTCATCGGGTTGCTCGCCAGCGGCCGGTCCGCCACATGGTCGGTGATTGCGGCTACGGGCGGCTGCATCGCCGTCGGATACCTCCGCCGCCGTTCCTGGCTCGGACCGCGCGACTGGCTGCGAACCGTGGACGAGATCGCGCGCCAGGCTTGCCAGGTGGCCATTCCGATTGCCGCCATTGGCATCATCGTGGCGGTGGCCGTGCAGTCCAACCTCGCTCTGCGTTTTTCCTCGCGGCTGATCGAGGGCGGCGGCGGGAATGTTTACCTCGCCCTGGCCCTCACCATTCTCGGATGCATCGTCATGGGAATGGGTCTTCCCACGGTGGCTGCCTACATCATTGGAGCCATCCTGTTCGCGCCCGCATTGGTGAAACTCGGCCTCGCCCCGCTCGCGGCTCATTTCTTTGTGATGTACTACTGCGTGTTGTCGATGATCACGCCGCCGGTGGCGCTCGCTTCCTTCGCCTCGGCGGGACTCGCCGGCGCCAGCGCGATGAGCACCGGATGGCAAGCCTTCCGGCTGAGTTTTGTGCTGTTCCTGATCCCGTTCGGCTTCGCCTTTGATCTGAGCTTGTTGGGGCAGGGTCCGGCGTTCACGATCCTGTTTGGCTTTCTCTCTTTGCTCGCCGCCACTGGCGCCTGGGCCGTCGCACTGATTGGTTATCTCGGCGGTTCCCTTTCCCTCCTCGAGCGCCTGCTGTTCGGAGCCGCATCGGTCGCGATGATCTTTTATCCGACGCTGTCGCGCGGCTGGTTTTTCAGTGTGGTTGCACTCGTGGTGCTGATTGCGCGCTCGGCCTTCCTCTACCGGCGGAGGGCGCGTGTCTGAATTCGCGCAAATCGCGCCTCGCGACTTTCGCCTCGCCTGCCGCGAAGGCCGCTACGTCGGAACAACCCGCGGCGTCGCGTTCGGCTTCCTGCAATGCAATCTCGTAATTCTGCATGAGGTGTACGCGTACGAATTTCTGCTGTACTGCCAGCGGAATCAGCGCGCCTGCCCGGTGCTGGAGGTTTGTGATACCGGCGTCTTTGAAGCCCGCCGCCTCGCGCCCCACTCCGACCTCCGCACCGATCTGCCCCGTTATGCCGTCTATCGCGACGGGCTTCGCCAACCCGACGAAACCGATATCCGCCACCTCTGCCGGCCGGAGCATACTGCCTTCCTGATCGGTTCCGGAATCTCTTTCGACCATGCTCTCGAACAAGCCGGCGTGCAAACCACCCGCGACCGCTGGGTGGTGCGCACCACTCTTCCCACCACGCCGGCCGGCCGGTTCGAAGCGGCGCTGATCGTCACCATGCGCTGGCTGGCTCCGGATCAGGCGATTAAAGCGGTTCAGGTAACCACCCGGTTTCCGTTCAATCACGGCGCTCCGATCCACATCGGCGATCCTGCTCTGATTGGAGCCGACCTGCGCAACCCCCTGGTGGGGCCCCCGGTGACGTCCATTCCAACGGATGTTGTGCCGGTCTTCTGGGCATGCGGGGTCACGCCGCAGCAAGCGGCCATCGAAGCCAAGCTTGACCTGATGATTACCCACGCTCCCGCCCACGGTTTTGTGACCGACGTGCCGGCGCGGGAGTTGGCAGTCCCCTAAACTCCCGGCTAAAGCGTGGCCACCAGTTTCGCCAGCAGCGCCGTGCGGTCGGCGATGCGCTCGAGGAGAATGCTCTCGTGAACCGCATGCGCTCCCTCGCCCACTCCGCCCAGACCGTCGAGTGTCGGCACTCCTAATGCCGCGGTAAAATTGCCGTCCGATCCGCCGCCGGTCATGGATTCCTCCAGCTTCACTCCCAACTCCGCCGCCAAAGACTTCGCGGTCTGAAACAGCCGCGCAATGTCCGCCGTACGTTCCATGGGAGGGCGGTTCAATCCGCCTTCCACCACCACCTGGCAGCGCTTATCGAACGCCTTCAACCCCCGGAATTTCTTGTCCAGCGGCGGCGCATCTTTCAGCCGCGCCACTCGGATATCGACATTGGTGCGTGCCTCCGCCGCGATCACATTCGATCGCGTGCCGCCGGAAATCACCCCCGGGTTTACGGTGATTCCTTTCTTCAAATCGGTAAACGTCGCGATGCGGTCGATCTGCCGCGCCAACTCCACAATGGCGCTGGCGCCTGCCGTAAAATCGACGCCCGCGTGCGCCGCCACACCCTTCACCACCACGTCATATCCGCCCACACCCTTGCGGGCGGTCTTAAGCTTGCCTTCCAACCCTGTGCCCGGCTCCAGCACCAGCACCGTAGCGCTGCGCCGCGCTTCCTTTTCGGTCAGCGGGCGCGAGGCATCGCTCCCCACCTCTTCATCCGAGTTGAGTTGCAGCACCACCTTCCGCTGCACCGGCATATCCAGCTCCCGCAATGCCCGCATTGCAAAAATCAGGAAAGCCACGCCGGACTTCATATCGAGCACGCCCGGTCCCCAAAGCCGGCCCTTTTCCTGCCGGAACGGCATGCTCTTCAGCGTTCCCAGCGGCCACACCGTGTCCGAGTGCCCGAGAGCCAGAATCTGGCCCTGCTTCTTTTTGCCCGCTGTCAGGAACTCGATCTGCAGGTGCTTGCCGAAGCGCCCGCCAGGGAACGTCCGCACCCTGGCAATGTCCGCGACCTTCGCCGCCATCAGGTCCACAAAGCGGTTGACCGCCGCCGCATCGTCCGACGGTGATTCACACTCCACCATCTCCCGAATCAACGCAATAATGTCAGTCTGCTTGGAAACTATATGAGCCAATACTGTGTCCATCGACTGTTATACTAGCGGGTTTTCGTCTTCATCCGACGGTCATTGCCCAGCATCGCAACAGGCCCAACACAGAGGTGGCCTCCCTTTCCTGCTAACGGATGTTTTGTAGTTGGTGTAGCACGTCCGGGCGCCTCCATCAGCCCGCTTCGGACGAGACAGTGTGTTTGTACTTGACCCATCTTTTGGCAGAACGTGGGCTGCGCGTCGCAACGGCTCAACTTCACCGGGCGGCCATTGTATCGATGCACCGATCGTTGGGGGAAAACCTGATGATCAATGGAGGTGTGACTGCGCTCTTGGGCGGGCGGATTCCTCGAGCGGCGGGGGTTAGGCTTTGGAGCTTGGAGGGATCCGCGTTTCGCGCTCGAGCGCTCTGCTTTCGAGAGCTTCCATGCGCCCCTTCGCCTCGGAGTCGATGTTTTTGGAGTCGGCTTCCAGGCGGCGCATACGAACGTCGACGCCCTTGGCGTACCCGTGGAAAGCGCGTAGAAGACTGGTTTCTATCCCGCACAGCATTTCCTTGATTTCGTCGAAGTCGGCTTTGGTGGCGGGCTGGTCTTGGGGGTTCATGCTTCCTTCTTTCGGCGGGAGTGAGGTTGGCGGCACGGGCGAGACCGCCTAAGGAGCCGAGCAGCTGGGCTGCCTGCCCTGGCCGCGCTGGGGCGGCCTGGTTTACGCTTTCCCACATAAAAAAACTCGTTTTTTTGGTGCTATGCGTGTAGTTACTCTTTGGACCTGACCGCCCCATTCCTTTTCGCCGCATCCCTGTCGGCGGCGATGGCGGGATAGACTGCGGTGGCAAAGCGCCGGCCGGCGGAATCCTTGATGTACTGGCGCTCCGCGAGATCCCTCCGCATCGTGCGACTCCAGAAATTCAGTAAGATTTTTTCCCGATCGATTCCATACTAACCCCATCGATCGTGTCGATTAACCGAAATAGGCTTTACAACCACCTCAAAACCTTGCCGTATCGTCATATGCCTGTCCGGACCCTGATTTCCGTAGTGGCCTTTAGCTGTGCACCATTGAAAAATCTAAAAAGCAATACTCATCACCCGCTGACAAGTGCGGGGTGTCCCGCAAAGCTATCGGCGCGCCAGGGAGCGCATGTTGGCGGCAACCGGACTTTCCGAATCAACGCAATAATGTCACTCTGTTTAAAAACTACATGAGCCGGTACTGTGTCCATCGCCTGTTATAATAGCGGGTTTGCATGCCAACCCTTGATGTACTGGCGATCCGTGAGATCCTTCCGCATCGCTATCCGATGCTGCTTGTCGATCGCATTCTAGAGCTCGAACCCGACCGTATTGTAGGTATTAAAAACGTCACCGCCAATGAGCCGTTCTTCGCCGGACATTTCCCTCACTATCCGGTGATGCCCGGTGTGCTCATCGTGGAAGCGATGGCTCAGGTGGCGGGCGTTCTCATCCTGAAAGACATTCCCGACAGTAAGAACAGACCAGTGCTTCTGGCCACGATCAAAGAAGCGAAATTCCGCAATCAGGTCGTCCCCGGAGATCAACTCTGGATGGAGATGAAAGTGATCAAGCGCCGCAGTTCGCTGGCGATCATGGCCGGCGTCGCGAAGGTGGGCGACGTGGTGGTGGCGGAAGCGGAGCTGATGTGCGTTTTGACGGATCCTAAACCGCAGCCGTAGGGCGTGCCGCATGCCGATCCATCCCACCGCGATCGTCGATCCGCAAGCAACCGTCGCCGACAGTGCCGAAATTGGGCCGTATTGCATCCTCGGACCCGAAGTCGACATCGGCGCCCGCACCCACCTCAAGGCCCACATCTACCTGGAAGGTCCCACGCGCATCGGTGAGGACAATGTCTTTTATCCCTACAGCAACATTGGAATCGCTTCGCAGGATTTGAAATACGAAGGCGAGCGGGCGGAGACGATCATCGGACACCGCAACAAAATCCGCGAGTTCGTCACCATTCATCGCGGCACCAAGGGCGGCGGGCTGCTCACGCAAATTGGCGATGACAACCTGCTGATGGCTTACACCCACGTGGCGCACGATTCCCATGTGGGCAATCATTGCGTCCTCGGCCACGGCGCAACCCTCGGCGGACACGTGGTGATCGGCGATTGGGCGGTGGTCAGCGCCTTTACCGGCGTGCACCAGTTCTGCCGCGTCGGCCGCCACGCCATCATCGGCGGCTATAGCGTCATCACGCAGGATGTGATGCCTTTCTCCAATACCACCACGCCGCGCGAACCAAAAAGCTACGGCGCCAACAAACTCGGCCTGGAGCGCCGTGGTTTTTCGCCCCAAACCGTGGATGCGGTCAACAAAGCGCTCCGCCTGCTCACCCGTTCCGGGCTCAATACCTCTCAAGCCATCGAGCGCATCCGGGCGGAAGTAGATCCCTCCGCCGAGGTCGAAGAACTGATCCAGTTCATCGAATCGTCGGAGCGCGGCGTGATCAAGTGAAGTACGGACTCATCGCCGGCAGCGGCCGGTTCCCCATCCTGGCGCTCGAAGAAGCGCGAAAGCTCGGTCACCAGGTGCTCGCCATCGGTATCCAGGAGGAAGCTTCCTCGGAAATCGAGACGTTGGCCTGGAAGACCTTCTGGATCTCTCTCGGCCAGCTCAGCAAGCTGATCGACATCCTCAAAAGCGAGCGCATCACCGAACTCATCATGGCCGGCCAGGTCAAGCACGTACAGATTTTTTCCTCCATCCGGCCCGACTGGCGGCTCGCCAGGCTGCTGCTTTCTTTACGGGAAAATAATACCGACGCGCTCATCGGCGGAGTCGCAAAAATCCTCGCAGACGAGGGGATCCAGCTCCGCGATTCCACCTTCCTGCTCAAGCCGCTGCTCGCCGCCGAAGGCCCCATGTCGAAGCGCAAGCCCTCCGCGGACGAGCAGAAAGACATCGCCTACGGGCGGCGCATCGCCAACGCCCTGGCTGCTTTCGACATTGGCCAAAGCGTCGCTATCGCGGAACGGGCCTGCCTCGCGTTGGAAGCCATGGAAGGCACGGATGCGATGCTGCGCCGCGCGGCATCCCTTGCCAACGGCCGTGAAATTCGCCTCGTCAAGGTATCCCGCCGCCGCCGTCATATGTTGTTTGATGTACCTGTGGTGGGTCCCACCACCGTCCTCACCATGAAGGAGACCGGCGCCACCGCCCTTGCCGTGGACGCCCATCGGACCCTCTTGCTCGACCGCGAAGAATTACTGAAAACGGCCAATGAAGCGGGCATCGCCGTCACCGGCTATCCGCCGGAGGAAGCGTCATGAACGAAATCCGCCTCGCGGTCGTGGGCGTGGGTGCGTTCGGGCAAAATCACCTTCGCGTCATCAAAGAGAACCCGCGCGCCAATCTTGCCGCCGTCGTCGATACCGATCCTGCCAAAGCATCGTCAGCCGCCCAGGCGCACAATTGCCCGGCCTTCCGCAATGTCGAAGAGCTTACCGGACAGGTGGACGCGGCCGTCGTCGCCACCCCCACCTCCACCCATGCCGCCATCGCCTGTACCCTGTTGCGCAATGGCATCGATGTCCTGATCGAAAAACCGATCGCCTCCGATACTGTATCGGCTCAGCAGATCCTCCACGCCGCCGGCACAGATCGCATCGTGCAGGTGGGACACCTCGAACGCTACAACTCCGCCGTACTGGCTCTGCGCAAGATCGTCACCACGCCGCTCTTTTTCGAAATCCATCGCATGAGCGCCTTCTCTGCCCGCAGCCTCGATGTGGATGTAGTGCTCGACCTCATGATTCACGACATCGATCTTGTCTTGGAGATGGTGGGGCAGCTCCCAAATGAAATTCGCGCCGCCGGGATCTCTATCCTTTCCAAAAAAGTGGACATCGCCAATGTCCGTCTGGCATTCGCCACCGGCTGCGTCGCAAATATCACCGCCAGCCGCGTCAGCACCGAGCGCATTCGCAAAATGCGCCTGTTCCAGCCAGGCCAGTACGTATCCATCGACTATACGCGTCAGGATGGGGCCGTCTTCACCGTCTCCGCGGGCCAGCAAATCGGATTTCAAACGCTCGCCGTGGGCAGTAAACAGGAGCCCTTAAAGCTCCAACTGGATGCCTTCCTCGATTGTCTCGTCACCCGTTCCAAACCACTTGTGGGCGCGGAAGAGGCCACCCACACGCTCGGGGTGGCCTTGGACATTCTTGCTAAAATTGAAGAGCACGCAGCCATAGTCTCGAACTCACTGGGTTGATTTCGCTCCATGAAGTCGCTGGCCGATCCTCCGGTGTCCGCAACTCCTGAGCCCGATTTCCTTCGCCATCTGAACCGGCCGCCGGAGCGCCGCTCGCTGGCGCGTTCCACGGTCGTTTCCGTGGTCATCCATCTCGTGGGTGTCCTCGCGCTGCTGAATACCCGCTTTGAAGCTCCGCCGCTGCGCCACAGGCGCATGCCGCAGATCGTTCATCACGTAACGCCACTGATCGCGCCGAATCTCACCGATCTGACCCAGAAGGCCCCCAATACCAAGGCGGTAAGCAAGGAAATCGATCTGCAAAGTCTGGTTCAGCGTAAGGAGGTGAAGGCCCCTCCCGCAAAGGCCGCCGCCTCCCCTCAGCCAAGGCCCGGGATCCCCGCGCCCTCCGCTTTGCCGGATGCCCCCCAGATCACGCCGCCCGCTCCGCAGCTGGCGCAACTCCCGCCGCAGGGGACTGGCGTTACCAATCAACCGCCGCCGCCTCCCCAGATCCAGCAGCCGCCCGAGAAACCCAAGCTGGCTTTCGAAAGCATCGCCGGAGCCGGCAAAAGCACCGGCAACGTCAACGGGGGCGCCACCGCTCCCAGGCTCGCGATTCCCGTACCGAAAAATACGATCGAAGACGCCGTGGCGCGGGCCTCCCGCCGTCCCGGAGGCGGACTCGTCGTGGGCGACGACGCCGAGCCCCAGCCCACCATCGGCGAATCGCTCAGCCAGCGCGCCACACCGGGGAAAATGGGCAGCTCGCTTGAATTGCTCAGCGATCCGCAAGGCGTGGACTTTCGTTCGTACCTCGTCAAGGTGCTCGCCGCCGTGCGCCGCAACTGGTTTGCCGTGATGCCGGAAAGCGCTCATATGGGGCGTAGCGGCAAGGTGCAGATCCAGTTCGTCATTGGCCGCGATGGGAACGTCCCTAAGCTCGTCATCGCCTTGCCCTCCGGGGCGGAACCGCTGGACCGCGCCGCCGTTGCCGGCATCAGCGCCTCCAACCCCTTCCCGCCGCTGCCGGAAGAATTTCGCGGAGGCACCATTCGCCTCCAGCTCTCCTTTGTCTATAACGGCCGCCGCTGAATGAGACTGCGCCTCGATCCGTGGCCCGTGGATTACGAGGCGGCCATTCTGTTCGAGGAAGCGGCGACCCTCTCCCGCGCCGAAGTTCGCACCGACGTGGAATGCGAAACGTGGCGAATTATCCCCCCGCAGCCCGAAGCCCCGGGGCTGGAGTGTTATTTTGTCGACGGCGTGCGCCGTGTGGAAGCTCGGGTGTTAAGCGAGAGCGAGGGCGGCCGATATGTGCACGGCCTGCTCGGATCCCTGGCCGCCGGCTTTGTGAAAGTTTCCAACGGAAAGGCAGCGTTCGGCGACATTTGCGTACAGCGGCTGCTGGTGCTCGGCGGCGGTGCGGCGGAGCCGCGCGAGATGCATCTGGGCGTAAGTACGCTGCGCTTTGAGCCCTGTTCCGCCGCCGAAAATGCGCCCGATGCCGTGCTCTCGGAATTGCAGAAGCAGATGCGTGCGGCGGAAGAGCGGCTCGCCGCATCCCTTTCCGGCCAGGGCGCCTGCGTCTTTGTCGACGGCCCCAGCTATCGCGCCACCAGCCGTCACGAAGTTGCCGGCGTGGTGAAGCGCATCGTCGATCCGTATCTTCGCGAGCCGCATTTCAATCTGGTGGAGCAACTGCGCCAGGGCGATCGTACGCCGCTGTTTTCCATTCTCGACAGCAAGTACGACCGCTACTCGTGCTTCCTGCGCCTGGCCGCGCCGCGCGCCATGGACCATCCGCTGGCGGGCATCGTGCGAATCGAAATCGGCGCCGCCGCCGGCGTGGAGACCGCCAGGCGCCTCGCCACCTTCGCCGCCGGCATGCTTCCCCGCTTCGCTTCCACATCCGTGCGCGACCCGCGCGCTCCACAGAATCTGCTGCCCGTGGGCGCGCTCGAGCAGGAGATGCGGCGGCGGCTTGGCGACGCCCTCCTCATCCGCCGTGCTATTGAAAGAGAGTTACATGAGCAGAGAGATCGGTAAAGTCCTGGGCACCGCCGACGCGCAGCCGCTCGATTTCTGGGTAGCGGTTCCGGCCGAGGAACTGCTGCAACTCGATGACGTGGTGATGGTACGGCGCACGCTCGCCAGCCGGCAGGTGGTGACCCTCTACGGTATCGTGGATATCCTGGTCGCCAGACATGAAGGCGCGCGGCTGGATTCCGACGTCTTCCTCGCCATGGACGGCGTGCTCCCGCTAACCCACACCGTGAAGGCGCATGTCACCGTCACCCGCGTCGAACCCGAGATTTTTATCCCGCCCCTGCCTGGGGAACCCGTTCTGCTCGCTGCCGGCGCAGAGCGCGACCGCGCCCTGTTCTTCGACGGCATGACGAACGGCCGCTTTCCCCTCGGCCTTTCCCGCAGCGGCGAGCCCGCCTGGGGAAACTTTGAATTCCTCAATGGTTCCCGCGGGGCGCATCTCAATATCTCCGGAATTTCCGGCGTCGCCACTAAGACAACCTACGCCACCTTCCTGCTTTACGGCATCTTCAACTCCGGGTTACTCGGGGCCGAGGAGACCAACACCCACGCGCTGATCTTCAATGTCAAAGGCGAGGATTTGCTGTTCCTCGACAAGCCCAACAACGCGCTCACTCCCGAGCGCGCCGAACTCTACGCAAAGCTCAATCTGAAACCGGGCGTATTTGATGACGTGGCGATCTATGCTCCCACTCGTAAGGATGAGTTGGACATGATTCCCGACACCGGCATGCGCACCGATGTGAATGCCTTCGCTTACACCATCAAGCAATTCTGCGAGGAGCGTCTGCTGAAGTTTCTGTTCACCGAAGCGGAGGACGATTCCAGCCAGTTGGGATCCGTCGTGGAGCGGGTGGAATCGGCGCTGGCGCGCGAGGATGTGCGCGGCTTCGACTCTTTTCACGCCCTTGTGGACTTCATCCGGGCGAACCTGGACCTCTGGGCCGGCAATTACGCGTCGGGCACGCGCAGCGCGTTTGAGCGCCGTCTGCTTTCCGCGGCAGCCCGCGTCGGTCACCTGATTCGCGGCCGCGTAAACGATGCGGAGCGCAATACCATCAACTGGCGCAAGGCGCAGGTCACCGTCATCGACATCCACAACCTGCATGACCGCGCCAAGCGCTTCGTCATTGGCGTTGTGTTGAAGCGGATGTTTGAGGACAAGGAAAAAGCCGGCAGTAACAAACCGCTGGTGTTCGTGGTGCTGGACGAGTTAAACAAATATGCCCCGCGCGAAGGGTGGAGTCCGATTAAGGACGTGATTCTCGATATGGCCGAGCGCGGCCGCAGCCTGGGCGTGATTCTGATCGGCGCCGAACAAACCGCCAGCCAGATTGAACGGCGGGTGGTCGCGAATTCCTCGTTCCGTGTCGTGGGACGGCTGGACATGGCGGAGGCTCAACAGCACGAGTACGCCTTTCTGCCCGGCCCAAGCCGCGCCCGCGCCGGCATTCTCAAGCCCGGCACGGTCATCGTCAGCCAGCCGGAAATCCCCATTCCCCTGCTGGTGCAGTTTCCATTCCCTTCGTGGGCCACGCGGCCCAGCGAGGCGCTGACCGCCGTAGGCGCTGGAAAGGACCCCTTCCGGAAGTTCCGTACATGAGATTTCTCCATACCGCCGATTGGCACATCGGCAAGGCGCTGCGGGGCCGCTCCCGGCTCGATGAGCATGAGCGGGCCCTCAATGAAGTGCTGGATATCGCCACTCGCGAGAAGATCGATTGTCTGCTGATGGCCGGCGACATCTTCGATTCCTCGGCCCCGCCCGCCGATGCCGAGCGCCTCGTCTATCGCTTTCTGTCGGAACTGGCGGCGCGGGGGATTCCCGCCGTGCTGATCGGTGGAAACCACGACCATCCCCTGCGGCTGCAGGCGTTGAGACCGCTGCTCAACCGCATGTCCATCCACGTCCGCCCTCAAGTGGCCGCTCCCGCCGATGGCGGCTTGATCGAGCTCGAAGTTCGCGGCGAGCGCGCTCACATCGCGGTGCTTCCCTGGGTGCCGGAGCACAAAGTATTGGATGCGGCCCTGATGATGAGCGTGCAGGCGGACCGCTCCTCCGCTTATGCGGATGAAGTGGCGGACATCGTAAATGCGCTCTGTGGCTCGTTCTCCACCTCCACCGTAAACATCCTGATGGGCCACGTGTTCGTCAATGGAGCCGCCACATCCGGCAGTGAGCGTGCGGTTCATCTGTCGCTTCCCTACGCTCTGAATCATCAGCGCTTCCCGGCAACCGCTTCCTACATCGCGCTGGGCCATCTCCATCGGCCGCAGGAGATCAGCGCCCCGAGCCCTACGCTTTATGCCGGCTCGCTGCTGCAGCTGGATTTCGGCGAGCAGGGCCAGGACAAGCGCGTTGTCATCATCGACGCCAAACCCGGGAAGAAAGCGCGCTTTGAGAGTATTCCCATCGCCAGCGGACGCCGTCTGCGCTACGTCAGCGGCACCATCCAGGAGCTCGAAAGAATCGCCGCCGGTTGCGATCACGACGATTATCTTTATGTCACCGTAAAAGTGCCGAAGCCGAAACCAGGCATAGCCGATGAGGTGCGATCCCTGCTGCCGAATACCGTGGATGTACGCATCGAATTGCCGGAGCGTGAGGATACCGGCGAAACCATGGAACCGATCCGATCTTTAACACCGGAGAAAATCTTTTCCCGCTTTTGCGAAGATCGCGATGGTGTTCCGCCACGGCGGCAATTGCTGGAAGCCTTCACCAAACTGCATGCGGAGGCCTCCGATGCGCCCTGTTAAGCTGCTGCTGGAAGGCTTCACCAGCTTTCCCAAACGCGTCGAGATCGACTTCCGCGAGCTCGAGCTTTTTGCCATCACCGGGCCCACCGGGGCGGGGAAGACCTCCATCCTCGACGCCATGCTCTATGCCCTTTACGGATGCACTCCGCGCGTCGGCGAGCGGGAGATCGGGCGCCTGATCAGCCTCGGCCAATCGAGCGTCAAAGTGCAGTTCGAGTTTTCATCTTCGGGCAAACGATACCGCGTGGTGCGAACGCGGAAGTCCGGCAAAGGAGCCGCCCAGGCGCTGCTCGAAGAGCATATCGTAGACGAGCAATGGAACTCGCTCTGCAACAACATCAGGGAGATCGACCAGCGGATATGCGCCGTCCTCGGCCTGGATTTTGAAGGCTTCACCCGCTCCGTGCTTCTTCCTCAGGGCGAATTCGACCGCTTCCTGCGAGGAGACTCCAGGCAGCGCACCGAGATCCTCAAGGATCTGCTCGGTCTCCGTGTCTATGAACGCATGATGAAGACGGCCAATGAACGCAGCCGGGATTTGAAAACCCAGGCCGAGTTTCAGGAACAGCAGCTTACGGCGCTGTATGCGGATGCCACCGAGGAGAGCCTGAAAGCCCACCGGCAGCAGCGGGATGATTTCGAGCAGCTGCGGGCCGCGCGTCACGCCGAGCATGCGCGGCTGGAAGCTCTGCAGGCCATCGCGCAGAAGTTGAAGCAATCCCGCGAGGATGCGGCCGTCTTCGCGACCGAACTGGCCAAGGCGCAGCGCGACCTCGAAACCGCGATCCTCAGCGGCGCCGCCACCGCCAAAACCCTCCAGGAGTGCGAGCGGAAAGTGACGGCGATTGAGACAGAACTTAAGGGGGTAAACTTTGACGAACCCGCATTTACGGAGCTGCTGCAAGCCGTACCCTTGTCGAAAGACCTGGAGAAGCTGCGGGAAGATCTCGCGGTCCGCCGCAAAGAGCTGCTCTCCAAAGCCGCGTTGCTGCCCCCACTCGAAACTGACAAAGCTGCGGCGGCTGAAGCACTGGCAGCGGCGGAAGCATCTCACATTGCCGCGAAACTGCGCGCCTCCCAGGCAGCCACGGAGCTAGCCGAGTTTCAAAACCAGTACGGCTCGACCGATCTTATCCGGACCGTGCTGCACGATCTGGAAGCCGCCCAGGCTGCGATGCTGCAAATGCCGGACCGCCATCAGCTGGATTCCGCGGTACTGGAAGCCGAAGCGGCCCTCGACCATTTAAAAACTCGGCATGCCGCGGCGGAGATACGCGCGCATTTGAAAGACGGCGACACCTGCCCGGTTTGCGGGCGCGTAGTGATGAAGCTACCCGCCGCAACCCCGCAGGTTGCCGCGGAGGAAGCGAGGCAAGCGCTGCAGCGGAACAGAGCGCGGCAAAACGAGTGGCAGCGTGCCAACGACAAACTCCAGACGGCGCTGTCGAAAGCCGGCCCGCGTACCGCGGCTGAGCTTGCTCGCAGCATTGCGTTGGAGTCGGCCGCTCAAGAGGCCGCCCGTGAATTGCAGACCGCTCAACAAGGGGAAACCCGTGCTTCCATTGCTGCCAGCACCGCCGATCAGGCGTTGCAGAGGCTTCAGCATCAACTCGCGTCAATGGATACCGAGATCAAGCGGTCACAGGATAAACTGCGCGAACGTGCGGTTGAATTGCAGGTATTTCCCGCTTGGGCTGCATTGCCCTTAAGCGAGCTCCAGATTGCCCTCAAAGAGCAGACAGCCGCCAGGCAACTCCTGCAAACCCTGGAACAGCAGCGGATCGACGCTATGAAGGAGCACCAAAAAGCTACCTTGCAAACATCGGAACTCAGATCGCGGGAACTTTCGCTCCAAGAGCGAATTCGCGAAAAGGAAGCGCAAATCCAGGCTGCCGTTGCCAAAGTGCACGACCTGGAAGCGACATTGCGCGCGCAGGCGCCGGACCTGGCCCCAGGTACGGACGAAGCCATCGAGTTACAATCTCGCCTGCGGAATCTGGCCGCCTTGGTCAACACCCTGCTGACGAACATCGCCAGGGAGGATGCCCAGATTCAGGACATCGAGCAGCGGATGCAGCAAGCCGCGCTCATCCGTCAAGAGGTTCAGGAGAAGCGCGAACAATCCACCTTGTATCACGAATTGGGCAGATTGCTCGCCGCCGACGAATTTATCGGCTACGTGCAGCGCGAAGCTCTCAGCGGGCTTGCCCTTGCGGCCTCGCAACAACTTCTGACCCTCAGCGAGGGTCGCTATACTTTGACGCTCGGCGACGACAAAAACGAATTCTTCGTCGTCGATCAATGGAATGGAAACGAGACCCGCAGCGTGAAGACGCTCAGCGGCGGAGAATCCTTTCTAGCCTCCCTGGCCTTGGCCTTGGCCCTATCCGAAGGACTCGCAGGCTTCTCCGATGAACAAGCGCGCGCCCGGCTGGATTCTCTCTTCATCGACGAAGGGATCTCATCCCTCGATCCCGAATCGCTCGAAACCGCCATTACCGCTATTGAAAAGCTGAGCTCCGGCAAACGCATGGTGGGCGTGATTTCGCACGTTGTCGAACTCGGCGAGCGCCTGCCCGCCCGGATCCATGTCGAAAAATCCCAGGCCGGAAGCACCGTAACGGTAAAGGGTCATTCCCACTCAATGGTGCCGGGAGGCTTATCCGTCAGATCGTAAAACACCGCGCAAATCCCTTCCACCCGCAGCAGCGCGTCCGTCATTTTCCGAAGCAGCGAATCCTCCATCCGAACCGCCTGCGCCGTCATACCATCGACGGAATCCACCGGCCGCAAAACCACGCTGTCCTCCCTCCCCTCGCCGCCCAACGGCACAATCACCACCGGAAACTGCCAGATGGTTCGATCAAAGCCGCTCTCCTCCGCCATGCCGCGCACCAGCGCATCCACGTGCCGCAGGCGATCCAGCCGCTCGGCCGTCAAATGGGCGGGCGAGCTACGCAGCTTCGCCAGCGGGAGATGCGATCCCACTGCCGCCACCACTCGATTGATGCCGCCGATGCGGTTGATCAGCTCCGTCGCCGTATGCTCATCGGCCGGCATCGCTTCCAGTGCCAGCGCCGGCCGGTACGTCCGCGAGTCCCCCTGCACGCCAACGGAGTGCACCGGCAGCAGAAAGCCTTCCGCGATGCGCTTCGTTACGCCGGAATCCTCCGTGCACAGGCAGCGAATCGCCAGCCCCGGCCCGGGAAACGGATGCCGCTCCAACATCTCCGGAGCGATCCCCAACTCCAGCCCGATTTCCCGTACCTCATCCTTATAGAACAAGCTCAGCGGTTCCACGATACGGCCCGCGTCCATCAGCCGCTGAATGCCCGCTACGCGGTTGTGGTGCGTCTTGATCTTATCGGCCTTGGTCGTGCCGCCCGATTCGATGGTGTCCGGATAAATCGTCCCCTGACCCAGAATCCAATCGTTATCGGTGTAATGCCCGGATTGCAGAATACGCTCCTGCACCGCCACAAACTGCTCGCCGATAATATGCCGCTTCCGCTCCGGATCCACCGCCCCGCCCAGGGCATTCAGAAACTCCGCCCCTGCATCCACCACGGTGAAGTTCTTGGCGCCCAGCTTTGCGAAATTCTCCTGTACGAATTCCGTTTCGCCCTCGCGCATCAACCCGGTATCCACGTAGGCGCCATGCACATGATCGGGGTCCAGCGCCCGCAGGCAGAGCGTGTACGCCACCGTGGAATCCACGCCGCCGCTGACAAAAAAGAACACCTTGCGCCCCGCCGCTACCTGACGGATCTGTTCCTCCACCACCGGAATGCGCTGGCTGGGATCCCAATCGGGCACGCACTGGCAGACGCCGAACAGAAAGTTCGAAAGGATCTGCTTACCCGGGTGCGTGTGCACTACTTCCGGATGAAATTGTACCGACCAGAGATTGCGCTCCGGGTCAGCCATGGCTGCCACCGTGCACGTCCCCGTACTCCCCAGAACCCGGAAACCCGGAGGCACGGCGAGAACCGTATCCCGATGGCTCATCCACACCTGCTGCCGTCCCGTCACCCCCTGCAGCAGCGTGAGCGGAGTCTCGACATCGAGAAACGCCAACCCATATTCGCCCTTTTCTCCCGGCTTCACGTCTCCGCCCAGCAGATGCGCCATCAACTGCTGCCCATAACAGATGCCCAGCGTAGCCGACGGCAGCTCGAAGATCGCCGGATCCACCGTGGGACTATCCTTGGCGTAAACGCTCGAAGGCCCGCCGGAGATGATCAGACCGCGCGCGCCAGCCAGCTCAGAGGCCGGCGTTTCACTCGCCCGGACCTCGGCATAAATTCCGAATTCCCTTACCTTGCGTGCAATCAGGTGGCAGTATTGACCGCCGGCATCCAGAACGACAATCTGTGCGGTTTGGGGCAAACCCCAGTTTACCGCTGCACGACCATTTTCTTGGCGGAATCGAGCAAGCTCTTCGCCTTCGGAATGGATTCGATCGCCTTTTGAATCACGGGGTCGGTTTCCACCGTCAGCCGCCGCGCCTCCTCCTGGCTGAACGCGGTAATGAAGAGTTCCCGCTTGATCTGCTGTTTGAGCCACTCGCGATTCTCGGCGAACTCGCCTTCGCTGAAAGTCACTTTCTCTTTCACCAGATATTGGTGGAACTCATTCAATGTGTTCTCATCGGGGTTCCAGTCTTTGGCCAGCTTCGCGTCATGCTGGCTGAAGTACCGCGAGGAGAACGTAAAAAAGACGAACCGCCGGATCAGCTCATTTTGCAGGCGGTTTAGTTTCGGAGCCGCGAATTTCTCGTCCGGCGAAATGCCGCCGCCGCCGTACACCGTCCGCCCGCTATCGGTCGTCTTCATATCCAGCGGATTCTGCGTGTTCGTGTCCTTCTTGTAGTAGTAATCGAGGAAAGAACCTTGTGAATAGTCGCGCTGGATCAAACGGCCGCTGGGGGTGTAATATTTGGCGGTGGTCAGCGCCAGACCGGTGTTCTCCGCCAGCGGATAAACCGTCTGCACCAAACCCTTGCCAAAGGTATTCTCACCCAGCACCCAGCCACGATCGTGATCCTGCAGCGCGCCCGATACGATCTCCGCCGCCGAAGCGGAGTAGCGGTTGATCAGCACCACAATCGGATAGTTGTGCCCGCCATTCCCACGCGAAGCGTAGTAGGGCTTCTCGGCCGAGGAGCGCCCGCGATGCGATACCACCAGTTGCTGCTTGTGCAGGAACCGCCCCGCCACGGCTACGCCTTCATTCAACAATCCGCCGGGATTATCCCGCAGATCCAACACCAGGCCTTTGATGTTATCTTCCCCCAGCCGCTTGAGATTCTCTTCCACTTCCCGGCTGGTGTTTTCATTAAACGACTGCACGTCGAGGTGCGCGATTCCTGGCTTCAGCCAGAACGCCGTCTCGACGCTTTTTCGCGGGATTTCATCGCGGATGATATCGAAAACAATCGGCTTCTCCACGCCTTCCCGAGCCACCGTAACCTTCACCGCCGTGCCCCGCTGCCCTCGCAGCAGGTCCGCCACTTCCGTGCTGTTCAGGTTATCCGTACGCTTTCCATTGACCTCGAGAATCGTATCCCCGGGCCGCAGACCAGCCTTATAAGCGGGAGAACCAGGAAAAGGAGCAATCACAATCGTCCGGCGATTCCGCTCCGACACCGACATCCCGACACCAAAGTAGGCGCCGCGCTGATCTTCCCGGAGTACCTGGAAATCCCGTGGATCGAAAAACGAGGAGTGCGGATCCAGCGTCCGCAGCATGCCAGGAATCGCACCCTTATAAAGCGCCTTCTCAGGTGCCACCTTCTCGGCGTAATTTTCTTCTACCACTTGATACAGCTTCGTGAACGCCTTAATACTGGCGTTGATCTGATCTTCATCGCCGGTCGCGGCGGAGACCCCGGTGACCCCCGGTCCAAACACGCCGCCCACGAAGGTGCCCGAAAGCAGAAGACACAGGAAGAGTACGTAGAAGCGCCGGTTGTCGATCACTGTTGGCCCTCCAAGGCCTACCATACAGTATATCGCAGCGTTTCCGAATACCTTTAGGACGGCGGAAAATCCCACCGCACCCTAAATCGCCTTGCTGCGCCGCACCGGAGCAGCCACGCTCTCCGCTTTCGCCGGCTTTTTGGGAGCCGTCGGGCGCAAGGTTGCATTAATCCGCCGCACCTGGTCCGTAACGCACACCAAAAACATCGGTTGGCGCGCATTCTTCAAAATGTCGACGATCCGGTCGCTCGAATCTTCCAGATAAATGGACTTACCATCTGTCACCAGATGCAAATCGGAATCGTGGGCCATCACATCGCTCAACCGTTTGCCCATCTCGCGCTGCAGAAATCGCAACACCCGGCGGATTTTCTGCAGCGAAAAGCCTTTCCGCCGCAGTTCCGCGATGACCGTGATTTCCACAACCTCTTCGCTCGAATAGATCCGCTTATGCCCCTCGTGGCGCGGGGACACAACCTTCCGTTCGTCCCACCATTGCAATTGACGCAGACTAACCCCTCCGAGCCGTGCCGCATCGCTGCTGGTATAGGAACGGGTGTTCAGGTCCGGATCAATCTTCGCCTTTTTTGTTTTGAACATGAGACGCCTCTCCCGTTTGGCAAATGTGAGCCTAACAAATTCTATCTGAAATGTTGTGGAAGTCAATAGGGCGGCTTGCCGGGGTACCCTAATACCAGCTATTCTATTTCCCGCTATGATCCTGACACGGCGCGGCTTCCTGATTTTCGCCGGTTCCTCCGCGGCAGCCGCCGGAGCTAAGGTCGAATCGATTCACACCATCAGCCAGGATCGGGACTTCTACCATGGCTGGCCCACCATCACCCGCCGCAAAAACGGTGAGCTGCTCGTTGTGTGCTCCGGCGGGCGGGACACCCACGTATGTCCCTTCGGACGCGTCGATCTGATCCGTTCCAAAGACGATGGCCAAACCTGGACCTGGCCGGAAATCCTCATGGATACAGCGATTGACGACCGCGATGCCGGTATTTTGGAAACGCCGAAGGGCAGCCTCCTGGTCACCACCTTTACCTCCTTGGCTTACGAGCCGACCCTCCAGAAGGCGACCGATTGGCCCCAGGACCGGCTCGAGCGATGGCGCGCCGCCGATCGCCGTCTGACCCCCGCGCAACGTAAATCCATGCTCGGAACGTGGATGCTGCGTTCCGCCGACGGCGGCATGACATGGTCCGCCCCCTACCGCGTGCCGGTGAATAGCCCCCACGGCCCCGTCGCCCTCGCCGATGGCCGCCTCCTTTACGCCGGAAAGATGCTTTGGGAGCAGCCGCCCAAGGTGGGTGTAGCGGAATCAAGCGACGACGGTTTGACCTGGCGTTGGCTTTCCGATATCCCCACCCGCTCCGGCGATACGTTTGAGAATTACCATGAGCTGCACGCCGTGCAGGCGGCGGATGGGCGGATTGTCGTTCACATCCGCAACCACAACCAGGCGAACCACCGCGAAACCCTGCAGTGCGAGTCTTCCGACGGCGGCCGCACCTGGTCAAGTCCCCACCCCATCGGCGTCTGGGGTTTGCCTTCTCACCTCCTGCGCCTAAAGGACGGCAGGCTCCTCATGTCCTACGGCCACCGGCGGAAACCTTTTGGCAACCAGGCCCGGCTGAGTTCCGATCATGGCCGGACCTGGTCCGCCGCGATTTTGATTTCGGGCGATGGAATGGCGGGGGACCTCGGCTACCCCTCCACTGTCGAGCTGTCAAACGGAACCTTGCTCTCGGTGTGGTACGAACTGCGGTCAGGATCGCCCAACGCCGTGCTGCGCCAGGCGCGCTGGCGGCTGGACGGGTAAGCGACGCAGTCCAGCGTTCATGCTTCAAGGTCCCGGCATACAAATCAGCGATGTTCGGCGCGGCCTGTTCGACGGTCTTTACGCCAACATACCCGGCGTCCCCCCGCCGCCGGGTCTTCTTACGCCATCCCGCCACCCGGTCTATCCTACATAGATGCGGCTTTTCACGCTCCTATGCACCTGTGCCACACTCGCGCTGGCCCAGCGGGACTACATCAAATCGAACTACACCAAGTACGAATACCGGATCGCCATGCGGGACGGGAAGCGCCTGTTCACCAGCGTCTACATCCCGAAAGACGACAAACAAAAGTACCCGATTCTGATGACGCGTACGCCCTACTCCGTCGCTCCCTACGGGGAAGATCACTACCCCGTGTCCCTGCGGAAATCGGAGAAGTTCGTGAAAGACGGCTTCATCTTCGTTTTCCAGGACGTGCGCGGGCGCTATATGTCCGAAGGAGAATTCGTCAACGTGCGTCCCTACATCCCGAACAAAAAGGGAACCCGGGACATCGATGAAACAACCGACACCTACGACACGGTCGACTGGCTGGTGAAGAACATTTCCAATAACAACGGACGTGTGGGAATCCACGGAATTTCCTATCCCGGCTTCTACGCCGGCATGGGGGCCATCGACGCTCATCCGGCCATGAAAGCCTCCTCTCCACAAGCCCCCGTAACCGACTGGTTCGTGGGCGACGACTTCCATCACAACGGCGCGTTTTATCTGCCGCACTACTTTCGCTTCTTCACTTCCTTCGGATTGCCGCGGCCCGAGCCCACCACAAAGAACGCCACCAGCATCGCTCCGGAGATCGCCAATGCCTACGAGTTCTACTTAAATGTGGGACCACTGGTAAACCTCAATGAGAAGTACTTTAAAAATCAGATCCCCTACTGGAATGAATTCATTCAACATCCCAATTACGACGAATACTGGAAAGCGCGTGATCTCCGCATGGGGTCGAAAAATGTAAAGCCGGCCATGATGACGGTGGGCGGCTGGTTTGACGCCGAGGATCTCTACGGAGCGCTGCGCCTCTATGACTCGATTGAAAAGGATGGACGCCCCCCGCTCAATATGCTGGTGATGGGTCCCTGGTATCACGGGCAATGGGGAAGCGGCTCGGGCGACAAACTGGGCCACGTCAATTTCAATGCGAAAACCAGTGAATACTACCGGGATAATATCGAGTTCCCCTTCTTCCAGTGCCACCTCAAAGAAAAGTGCGAAACCGCTCTGCCCAAGGCGTACATGTTTGAAACCGGCGCCAACCAGTGGCGGAAGTTCGATGCCTGGCCCCCCAAAGACGTAAAGCAGCGATCCTTGTACCTGCTGCCCGGCGGCAAGCTCAGTTTTGAACAGACCTACGCCGGCGCCGCTGCATTTGACGAGTACATCAGCGATCCATCCAAACCAGTCCCCTTCACACCCACGATCGTCAAGGCCATGACCCGCGAACATATGGTGGACGATCAGCGCTTCGCCGCCACTCGCCCCGATGTGCTGGTGTATCGGACTGAGCCTCTCGAAGGCAACGTAATTCTCGCCGGGCCGCTGACGCCCTCGCTGTTCGTATCCACCACCGGAACCGATTCCGATTGGGTAGTGAAACTGATCGATGTCTACCCCGACGATTATCCGGACCCTGTTTCGAATCCCGAGAAAATAACCATGGGAGGCTACCAGCAACTGGTTCGCGGCGAGTTGTTCCGGGGAAGATTCCGCCGGGGCTTTGAAAGGGGTCTGCCGTTCACGCCGGGAAAAATCGAAAAGGTGGAATACCAAATGCCGGATGTATTCCACAACTTTCGCCGCGGTCACCGCATCATGATTCAGGTGCAGAGCACGTGGTTCCCGCTGGTCGATCGCAACCCCCAGAAATATGTCGAAAACGTCTTCAACGCGCGCACCGAGGATTTTATTAAAGCGACACAGCAACTCCACCATTCCACGCAGTATCCGTCAGCGGTGAAAGTTCTGATAAAGTGAATCTGGCGGTTCCGCTTTCGAAAGTCCGGTACTTTCGTCCCTCGACTCCGCTGGTTCAAGACCTGCTTACCTGGTATTTTTTGGTACGGGCTTATGGAACTGACGTTTGTTTTCCTGCTCGGCACTTTGCTCGCCGCCGCTGCCGCTTTGCCCGCCCTCGCGATCCGCTCCCATCTCGGCCGCCGGTTGCGGGAAGAGAAGCAGCAAGATGCCGCCTGGACGCAGCGCGTTGCCGCTGATGGTCCGGATGCGTCATTCAGCGTGGATGAAGGAGGCTGTATTCGTTCCTTCAACGGCGCCGCCGAACGCCTCTTCGGCTACACGCGCGATCTATCGGGGCGGAACGCGGCCAACCGCAACGTCCGTTTTCCCGCCTCGCTCCTGGATTGCATCGGCTTTCCGGTGCTGGTTTTGGACACGGATGCCCGCGTGGTCTGGCACAATCGTGCCTTTGAAGAGCTTACCGGCTATGGGGATGCGGCCGCCTCGGGCAGGCAATTCTGGGAGCTGCTGTATCCCGCCGAAGAGTGGTCCCGGATGAAGTTGATCCTTGCCCAACTGTTCGCCGGCGGGGGCAGGAAGAAAGGCGAGTTTGAGTGGCGAAGGAGTACCGGGGAAACCGTACGCGTCTACATCGTGATGACGGCGATGGAAGCGGGCACTTCGCCGGCTGCCCACGCCGTAGTAGCCGCTTTTCAAGTGCCAACGCCGAATGGCGGAGCGGTTCCGAACCCGATGGAGGCGGCTGAGCGCCTTGCGGGAAGCATCGCGCAGCAGTTTAATGATCTGTTGACGGCGGTTAACGGCTACAGCGAGTTGGTTCTCCATTCCATGCGCGACGACGATCCGGCGCGGCGCGATGTCGAGGAGATCAAACAGGCGGGCGAGCGCGCTATCGCACTCACCAGTCAGTTGCTGGCGTTCAGCGGCAGGCAGCCGATGAAGACTGGCGTGTTTAACGTAAATACTTTGATCGGCGGCATGAAATCCGTGCTGGGCGTTTTGCTGGGCGATCGAATTCAACTCAGTACGACGCTCGATCCTGAGTTGGGTGACGTGAATGCGGATGCCGGCTGGATCGAGCAGGTCATTTTGAACCTGGCCGTGAATGCGCGTGATTCCATGCCCAACGGCGGCAAGCTGACCATCGAAACGGCGAACGTATCTTTCGCTGTCCCGGTGGCGCAATTAACACCCGGCGAGTATGTCGTGATTACGGTCAGCGATACGGGGGCTGGGATCGATCCGGCCATCCGCCACCACCTGTTTGAGCCGTTCTTTACGACCAAGTCGTCGGGAAAAGGCATCGGCTTGGGTTTGTCTACCGTCCATGGCGTGGTGCGTCAGAGCGGTGGCAACGTGAGGGTACAGAGCATTCCCGGCAGCGGAGCCACGTTTCGGATCTACTTGCCGCGGTATACGGCCGCAAGCGATGCGGAACAGGCGGCGCGGGGATTTTTTCTCGTCCGCGGAGCCAGCGCCGGCGGATCCTAGGACGCTGCAAGCAAAAGCGGCAGTGGCTTCCGCCAGCCGCAACAAGTGTGTCCCATCCTCTTCCAGGAATGCGTCGATCAGGTGAGGATCGAACTGACTTCCCCGCTGCTTTCGCAATTCCTCCACCGCCGCAGGGCTTTTGCCGGTATTATTGGAAGTGGAGCCGTCCTCCAGCGGAGTAGTCGTTCCGCTGCTACTGCAGAGGCGCCGCCGGCGTCGAGACTATCGATGGCGGGCGATAGTTTTCTCGTCTTCGGCTCAAAGGCCGTAAGCAGCCATGTTTTAGGTTGACGTCCTTGTCCTCCCTTCCACCGGAATGCTTTCCGCTGCTAGTCCCGGAGTGTAGCCCGATCCATCCCAACGTTCATGGTGGGTCAACGCAATCACTTCGGCCGCCTGCATCACTGGGAACCGGCTTCCCGAAAGAATGCGCGCCCCAATGAGCGTGTGAGTTTTCATGACCCCTGTTTCCGCTTCCGTCAGCGGCCCCGCTTTGAGCAGAATCGCGTCTGGAATTCCGATCTTTCCCACGTCGTGCAGGCAGGCCGCGCGCCGAATTACTTCCGCCCGCGCTCTCGAGCTGCTCAATCTCAGCCAGCAGACGGCGTAATTGGTTCATCGCCTGCTCCGCTTGCGCCAGCAAGTCCGGCGGAGGATTCGCGATCGCCATTCCCGGCAGCGCCGCATACTGCCGGAGATTCGACAAGACCTGCAGCTGCTTGTCGATGAATGGGCGGAGCTCCCGCACCTGCCGGGGACGGGCCGGATCTTTGCGGAAGCTCCGCTCCACCCGGTCAAGGTCCGCAAGAACGCCGTTCCGGGCTGTTTTGTATGGCTCGAGCAATTCCTCCTCTCCCCGCAAAAGGAAGCCATGAATGGATGTCCTTCTGTACTCTAACGCCACGCGAAACTTCTGCATTCGCGCGCGTTTTCGCCTTGGAAAACACGCATCGAGACGATCAGTGAGATCATGGCCGCCAAGGGTACGGCCAACATCAGCATGCCCTTCCGGCGTGGAGACAGGTCGATCCAAAGCTGGCTAGGCCAACGCATAGAGGAGCTTAACGGGACATCGGCCCAAGCGGAGCAAACCTTTAAAAAAACGGATCTGCCGATCGCACCGGGTACTCTTCCAAGATCCGTACCAGGAACCACTACGCAGGGCCCGGATCCCCTTTCGCCGCCTTAGCCACGTCCCCTCCACTCTTCGCCGCGATTTCCGCCAGCAGCTTCTTGGACAGGACGGATCGCGGCTCCTCCGTGAGTAGATCCCGATCCGACGCGTACCGGTCGCGATGCTTGATCAGCAGCTATGCGTTCCCGCCGTAGCGGCCACGCGTGCGCACCAGCACCCACGATCCCTTGAGCTTCTTTCCCTTTAGAGTGAACTTGAGGTCTCCCGTTTCCAGACTCTGGTCAACGCTCTCCACTTCGGGAACCCATGTTCCGCGATCCCATAGCATCACTGTCCCGCCGCCATATTCGCCCTCCGGGATCACACCTTCAAAGCCGCCATACTCAATCGGATGATCCTCCACCTGCATGGCCAGGCGTTTCACAGATGGTTCCAAGGAAGGCCCTTTGGGGATCGCCCAGGAAAGCAGTACTCCCTTCCATTCCAGCCGGAAATCGTAATGCAGCCGGCTCGCCTGATGCTTTTGCACCACGAATTTGAGACTCCTGGCGGTTTCTTTGGAATCGTCCGTCCCTTTGGGCTCCGGCGTTATCTCAAAATCGCGCTTCTTCCGGTAGACCTTCAAACTCATATTGGGGGTATCAGCACGCTATCTTCCAAACGGCATCCTTGAGCCTGCTATGATCGTCTCTGCCCATCATGGAGGAACTTTCCGAGCAGCAGCAAGAGCAACCCGCGGGTCCGCGCGTTAGTGTTATTGTTGCTTCCTTCCATCGCGCCGCCATGTTGCGCCGGTGTCTGGAAGCCCTCGAGAAAAGTGAGGACAAAGAACGCTGTCAGATCATCGTCCTTGATATCGGGACACACGACACCACATCCGCCTGGGACCTCGACTTTCCTCAAATTACCTTCTTGAGAATGCCGCGGAATTTCGGCGTGACCAAGGCTCTCAATATCGGCATAAGGAGCGCCAAGGCGCAACTCCTGCTTTTCCTGGATCCCGCCATCGAGGTGCAAACGGATACAATAGGGCGTCTCGCAACCGTCCTTGAGGACCACAAAGAAGCCGTAGCGGCGTGTCCCCTTCTATTGGATCGCGATGGAGCTCCGGTCCCCCAGGTGCGGGCCCTGCCGGATCGCGTTTCTCTATGGCGCGCCTGGCAGAAGGAAGACGCGATTTCCGTCCA
Organism: Bryobacteraceae bacterium; assembly: GCA_035526195.1. Lineage (GTDB taxonomy): Bacteria > Acidobacteriota > Terriglobia > Bryobacterales > Bryobacteraceae > CADEFT01. The sequence goes on along the minus strand of DATLCW010000192.1, from coordinate 11,534 downwards.
CCCGCCGTCCTCCACAGAAGAGATGATACCCGTGGAATTCCCTGGCCTCAGGGCTATCCTGGTGTGGCGCACCTTCCTGAAGGGAATGAATTATTTCGATGAGCGCTATGGCGAGTGGGGAGGCGATCTGGAACTGGCCTACCAGATCCGTCATGCGGGCCGCAAGACTTTGATCGTTCCCTCGATTCAAGCGATCGATCACAGCGGCGCGGAGGCCGCACTGGCCTGGTCCAGCTCACAGCAGGCCGCGCTCACGGCTGACCGCTTGAACGGCGCCGCCCACTTTCTCGGCAAACGGGCGGGCTTTTTCCCCAAACTCCTGTTCAAACTGCAGGCCATCCTGACCACTCTTGGCCGCGCGCTCACATTTCAGCGTCCGGCATATAACTGGCGTCTCTTCTTCGCGCTGGTCAGCGGAGAAAAAATCGATGGTTCGCAGGGCGGCCTCTAGCGTGCCAAGAGCCTTTCCGCCGCCGTTTGGCGCTTAAACATTACTTTCCTCTGGAGTTCGACGACCGGAACCGCTGGTGTTTCCACCTTGGCGGCGGCCCAACCCAGACTTGATCGCCGTGGAACCTGACGCGCTGTTCGAATCGATCTGTCCGCCCGCCGCTGCCTCCCGGCGAGCAAAAAGCCGAGATCCGAGTATGATGCCGGCAGCGTTCCATTCCAAGTTCGCCGTGCCGGTGATGCTCGCCGTTTCCGAGCCTCCATCGCCACTAAAAAGGGTGCGCGACTGCCAATTCGCGCCTCCGTTTCCGCTACTCTTTGTAGAGAGCCTTTACGATGATTGTCAAGAAAGCAAGGTCCGGCAAGAACGGCTCTGAGGCGCTCCTTCAGCCCTCCGCGACAAAACGGCGTGAGCTGCTCGTGTTCCTCACGGCTTCGTTCAAGCCGGCCAATTCGGTAAACGTCATCGTCTACTACCACGGACACTACGTAGGAAAGACGGAAAACTTCAAGGAATTCCGGGACCACTACACGTCGAGTGAACTGATCGCCGCCGTTCAGGATGCCGGCAAGGCGCTCGCCCTGGTGGTTCCCGACCTGGGGGCGAACGCCGATGGCGGCGATTGGACTTCGTCCGACAAGGCTGCGTTCGATTCCCTTATCAAGGACACGTTATTGATTGCCGCCTATCGCAGCAACGAATTGCGGTCGGGAAACACTCTGGAAGATCCTTCGAAGGATTTTCAGACCGGCAAAAAAGTGGAGTCTCTGGAACTCGGCGCCCTGATCCTGGCCGCCCACTCCGGCGGCGGTTTCGCGATGCGCCGCGTGCGGGATCTCGGTAGCGGCCACGCCAAGAACCTGAAAGAAGTGTGGATGCTCGACAGCCTCTACGACGACGCCAAGCGTTGGGTGAGTTGGGCGGCTTTATCCGGCGTTGCGGTACACAATATCTACACCAAAGGCCCTGACAGCATGCATGCGCCCTACCTGAACAGCTCGAAAATCTACGAGCCGGCCCGAAAGGGCGAAGCCATGCTGATTAAGGATCCTCCGCCTGTGGAGCCACCGAATAACTATCTCCGCCCGGCCATCGAGTCGTCTGTCAACCACCACCACGTTCCCGGAAAATTCATTGGCGGCCTGATCCGGAAAAGCAGTAACCTTTAACGCCGCGGTTACCCATGTCTTCCTTGCAGCAAATGGTAATACCCGTGCCGCTGCAGCACCTCCACTGGCATGTCAAAGAGCGCGGACAGCGCCTCACTGGACAGCACGTCCTCTTTCAAACCATCCAGGAACACCCGGCCTTTTCTGAGCAGCACCACTCGCGAGATCTCCGGAATGATGTCGGAGAGGTGATGGGTCACAAGAATGATCGTGGTTTCGGCCGCGACCTTCCGCATGATCTCCATCAACTCGTGAGTGGCGCGGATGTCCAGACTGGCCGTCGGCTCATCCAGGATCAGCGCCTTGGGCCGATGTACCAGGGAACGGCCGATCAGCAGACGGCGGCCTTCGCCGGTCGACATGTGGCTCACGATGCGGTCCGCAAGGTGGGCCACTTCCATCAGTTCCAGAATCTCGTCGGCTCGCTGGCGCATGGCATCGGTCACCTCATGGTTCGGCCAGATGCCAACGCTCGAGAAAAACCCCGAGAGAATCACCTCCCGGCCGGAATAAGGGTACCTGAGAAAGCTTTGCATCAGATCGTTATGGACGATGCCGAAGAGCGGCCGGAGGTCGAAGATATTCCACTTGTCGCGTCCAAAGATGCGCACAACGGCGTCGTCCCGCCACAACGGATAGCAGTCGCGGGTAAGCGTCTTAATCAGTGTCGACTTTCCACTCCCATTCGGCCCGAGCAGGACAACGTGCTCTCGGGCTTTGACGGTGAGGCTGAAATGGTCCAGGCCGATCTGGCCTTCATGGGAAACCGTGATATTGCGGAATTCAAGAAGCGATGGTTCGGAATTGAGCACTGGGATCTAGGGTAACGCAGGGGATGGGCGAGGCGGAACCGCTTCCACGCCGCAACAGACCGTCCGGAGAGAGGTTTTGGCTTTTATTTTGCTTAGTCTCTAATGACGTGGCGCTGCCGGAGAGATCCCGAAGACGGCAATCGCAAATTTTTGCGCCGGAAACTACGCGGCGGCTAAGCGGTTGTGGTAACACAGATAGAATGGAAATTGTCGTGAACGGGGAGCCTCGAAGGGCCCCCGACGGATGTACGCTGCTCGAATTGCTACAGGCGCTTGCCATCGAGCCCTCCCGCATCGCCATCGAGTTAAATGGAGAGATCGTGAAGAAGGCGCAATGGCCGGAAGTGCGAGTCCCGCCGAACGCCACCCTGGAAATTGTACACTTCGTGGGCGGCGGCTAGCCCTATCCCGCCTTGGCGGTTTGCACCGCAGGCTGTGGCCGGACAAGGCCCAACTTCGTTCTGAGCTCCATTTCAAGCATCTGAAAGGCTTCCGGGTGCTCCTTGAGAAACGCGCGCGCATTCTCGCGTCCTTGGCCAATTCGTTCGCCTTTCAGGCTATACCAGCTTCCGCTTTTCTCCACTACATTATGGACGGCGCCGAGATCCAGCGCATCGCCTTCGCGCGAAATTCCTTCTCCATACAGGAGATCGAACTCTACTTCGCGGAACGGAGGCGCTACCTTATTTTTAACTACTTTGACTTTCGTGCGATTACCCACCAACACTTCTCCATCCTTAATGGCCGCGAGCTTTCTGACGTCCAGCCGTACGCTTGCGTAGAATTTCAGAGCTCTGCCGCCGGTGGTGGTTTCCGGGCTGCCGAACATGACGCCAATCTTTTCGCGAATCTGGTTGATAAAGATCAACACCGTCTGCGTACGGGCGGTAACACCGGTGAGCTTGCGCAGAGCCTGGGACATCAGCCTGGCGTGTAGCCCGACGTGATTGTCGCCCATTTCGCCTTCCAACTCCGCTTTGGGAACCAGGGCGGCTACGGAGTCGAGCACCAGCACATCGATCGCTCCCGAGGCCACCAGCGTGTTGGTGATCTCCAATGCCTGTTCGCCATAGTCTGGCTGAGACACCAGCAGGTTGTCGGTATCCACGCCCAGTCTCTTGGCATAAGCGGGATCGAGCGCGTGCTCGGCATCGACAAACGCCGCCGTTCCCCCCAGTTTCTGCGCCTGCGCGATCACCTGCAGGGCGATGGTCGTCTTGCCGGAGGACTCCGGCCCGAATATCTCGATCACCCGGCCCCGGGGAAACCCGCCCACGCCAAGCGCTACATCGAGCGAAATGGCTCCGCTGGGAACGACTGGAATGGCCGCGATTTCATTCGAGCCCAACCGCTGAATCGAGCCTTTGCCGTACTGCTTTTCCAATGCCTGGACGGCCTGATCCAGCAGCCGCCGCCGTTCCCGCTGATCTTCTAGCATGAAGTCTCCTATTGCTAAAGGTGCGGCAACGGGAGAAAAGTTCTCACTCTTCCGATTCGAGCGCTTCCAGAGTCTCTGTGTCTCTGGCGAAACGCTTGAGAACGCGAAGCGCGTTGCTGCCGGAAAAACCCGCCACGCGCAACTTACGATAGGCGGAAGCGACGCCCTTAGAATCGGCAAGGACCTCTTTCAGCGGCTGCCGGCGGTACTTCCTCTCGAGAAATTTTTCGATGAGAGCGATCTCGTCGATGGCTGCAAAAGCGGTTTCGACAGCGACTTCAGCCACGGCCGGGGCAACGCGCTTTGCCCGCAGGTCGGAAAGAACGCGGGCACGCCCGAAGCCCTCATTTTCCAGCCGTTGAGCCGTATAATTCTCGGCATATTTCTTGTCATTTAGATAACCGTGCTCTTTAAGACTCGCAATCACCGTGTCGACGTCCTGCGCCCGTTCCGCCCGGCGGCGAAGTTTCTGGCGCAAATCGCCGGTGGATTGGGCGCGCGAACCGAGCGCTTTCAGGGCATAGTCGAGCAGCCCTGCTTCGTCGAGTACCCTAGGTTTTTTGCCTAATGGCATAAATGGCTTAAAACAGAGACTATCAGATTAGTACGGTGGTACACTATGGGCAACAGGAGGCTGAACATGGACGACGATAAACGTCTACCTTATTTTTTCCTTGGTTTGGGCATCGGTTGCGCGGTGGGAATACTGTTTGCGCCGAAATCCGGTGAAGAGACGCGGGAAATGCTTCTCACAAAAGCCGGCGAAGGCAAGGATGTCCTGCGACGCCATACGGAGGAGTTGCGCGGCTCCGCCACAGAACTCATTGACCGCGGCAAGAGCTCGGCATCGGAGCTCATCGATCGCGGCAAAAATGTGGTCGCCCGCCAAAAGGAACAATTATCCTCCGCGGTAGAGGCTGGCAAGCAGGCATATCGGGAAGCAGTCGCCTCCGGCGGAAACGCTGAACTCTAGCCAAGAGTCTTCCTTGCATGAACCAGGATTGGTTGATCCCTATTTTAACGGTCTTCGTCGGGTTGGTGGCATTGAGCCAGCTTGCCCAGATGGTGGCCTTAATTGTCATGCAGCGCCAGGTAAAGGCTCTCCTTCAAAAGGTGAATGAGTTTACACCCAAGGCGGAAGCGGTGCTGCAAACCGCCAGGGACACGGTGGAACAGGCCCGTAAACAAGTCGCCGATATCGGGACGAAGGTTACCGAAATCGGCTCGAAGGCTTCGGGCATTCTGGACTCGACGCGCCACCAGTTGACAATCGTCGAGGGCATACTGACCGATGTCAGCTCGCGCGCCAAAGTGCAGCTCGACCGCGTGGAGATGGTCGTCGACGACACGCTCGGCCGCGTGCACCAGACGGTCACCACCGTCCACGACGGCGTGATGAGACCGCTGAAAGAGATTAATGGAGTGGCGGCGGGAGTACGGGCCGGCGTCGCTCACCTTCTGAAGGGAGGCCGTCCGAGTGTGGCGCAGGTCACCCACGATGAGGAGATGTTTATCTGATCGATATTCATAGTCACATCCTCTATGGCCTGGACGATGGTTCCAAAAGCTTAGAGGAAAGCCTGGCTATGTTGAAGCTGGCGGCCGAATCCGGGACCACGGACATCGTGGCTACGCCTCATGCCGATCTGGAATATAGATTTCAGCCCGAGTTGATTCGCCAGCGCGTCGTGGAGTTGAGCGCCGCAAGCGGCGGCCGCCCCCGCATTTACGAGGGCTGCGATTTTCACCTCACCTTCGACAACATTCAGGACGCCGTTGCCAATCCCGCTAAATATACAATCAATCACAAGAGCTATTTACTGGTCGAGTTCTCGGACATGATCATCTTTCAGAACACGACCGAGATTTTCGACCGTTTGCGCGCCTGCGGTATTGTCCCGGTGATCACTCATCCCGAGCGCAATCAATTATTGCAGCAACGGATGCCAAATCTGAGGAAGTGGGTGGAAGGTGGATGTTGCGTGCAGGTTACGGCGCAATCCCTGCTGGGGCGTTTCGGCAATACTGCGCGCCGATTCAGCTTCGAGTTACTGAAGCAGAATTTGGTCCACTTTATCGCCAGCGACGCCCATGACACCAAACACCGGCCGCCCGTACTTTCGGAAGCGTATCAATGGACTTCCCGGAACTATGGCGAGAGTGTGGCGCAATTGCTGTTTGTGGACAATCCACGGGCTGCGGTCGCCGGGGCTCCGCTCGAGCCGATGGCGCCGACGGGAATGAGTACGGACCGGAAGTGGTTTCAGTTCTGGCGTTCGCGCTAGAAGCGGAATCGCACGACCATCTGCAGGCTTCGTGGCCCGCCGGTCTGCAGAATCGGCGTGAGTCCACTGCCAGGACTGCCCGTCCCAAGCATCAGGTTAAGCATCGAAGAAGGCTGTCCGAAAAGCGGATTGGAGAGGTACTTGATCGGATCCGCGAAGTTAACCTGATTAAAAAGGTTGAAAGCTTCCACGCGAAGTTGCAGGGCGCGCTGATCGCCAAGGCTGAATTCGCGCCGCAGCGAGAGATCCATTTGCGACATGCCGAATCCGCTGATCGCATTCCTGCCGAGATTGCCCTGTTTGGAAGTCACCCGAAATGCCGCCGCATTCAATATCTTGCCTCCGGGGCTCCGCCGGTCCTCTATCCACACCGGCACACCCGGCTCGAGATCGGGACGGTACGCATTCACAAAGCTCAGCCCAAGAAGATGCTCCGAATTTAATACCGTGATCGGAAAGCCGGAACGTGCCCGGACGATGGAATCGAGTGCCCAATGGCGCAGCAGCGGAGCATAGCGTCGCGTCCCGTGGGGTGCCGGAACTTCATAGTTGAGGGCCGCGGTGAAGGAATGCCGGATGTCGAAATCGGAAGAAGCGCGGTCGCGGGCTACGCGCAAATCCGCGCCTGCCAGATGCAATGCCGAATCGCTCGAGCTGTCATCCAGCGAATGCGCCCATGCGTAAGACAGGATGCTTTGAAACCGCTGGGCGAAACGGCCCCGGTACTGCAATTGAAGCGCATGGTAGTTGGAATTGCCGTTATTCGTTGCCAGCAGCAACTGGAGAATTTCCGTGCTCTCCGGCCCACCCAACTCACGGCGCAACAGGTCATGCCCTTTTGACCCCACGTAGGCGGCCGACACCACGTTGTTCCGATTCAAGGAGTGCTCCACGGTCCCGCTCCATTGCTGAACGGCCGGCAGCCGCAGTCCCGGCAGGAAGCCGAAATACAGCGCCGTCTGCACGAAGCCGTTCCTGCCGCTGCGAAAACGCGAGACTCCGAAGGGTCCGCCATTTACGATATCGGTACCGATGCTCAGGCTCGAGTTGTAGTAATAGCCCCAGCCTCCCCGAAGGACGGTACGCCCATTCGAGGCCGGGCGAAAGGCGAAGCCGAGCCGCGGAGCGATGTTGGTGAGCCGCGGCGTCCAGATCTCGGTCTGGGAAGGAAAGAGGTAAGCGGGCGGCAGTTCATCGGAAGGAATGTCGCCGGCGACGGGTAGCTCAAAGTTTGGCGCGGGTGAGTATTCCCAACGCAGGCCAAAGGTTCCGGTGAGGCGCGGATGAATGCGCCAGGTGTCCTGCAGAAACGCCGAGACCTCCTTGATTTCGCTTCTGGCGGTTTGAGCTTTCGCGGGAACGAACCATAGGTTCCTCTTGTCGATCAAGTCCTGCAGACTTTCGGCGATGATCGAGAAGCTTCCGCTACGGTCGGCTCGCAGAGGATTCAACTGCCGGTAGTCGGCGCCGAAGCGCAATTGGTGCGTGCCGGCCGTCAGCATCGCGGAAGGGAGAACGTGCCACTGTCGCTGGCTGCGATCGCTTTCCCGTCCATTGGTAATCTGACCTACTCCAGCGATCGAGACCCGTAGAAGGTAATCGCAAGTGCCGGGGATGATGGCAATGTAGCGAATGATCGCTTCCACGCCGCATGGACCCAAGGTAGTCCGATTGGCTGGCCGCCACAGCGACTCTGCCGACGATCGGGACCAGTTCCATCGCACGTCAAGAATCAGATTGGACCGTGCGCGCAGATTGACTCCGCCGGTGATGCCGCGCGAGCGCACACGTAACTCACTGATCTGGGTATTGCCAAATTCGTTAAAGGACGGAGTTTCGCTATAACGGCCGAAGACGGTAATCCGTGAAGTGAGCGCATGATCGACACGCATGCTGCCGGAATCGAAACCTGAGGGCCGGTTGTTGCGGCCGGTCCATTCGGCGAGCCCCGGTCCCAACGGCCCGCCATTCGGCAGGGGAAACAGACTCAGTAGCGTGCGCAACCCGATGACCTCCGTCTCTCTGACTTCTGCTGTGGGGACGGGTGACCGCCACGCGAAAGGCTGCCGTAAACGCATTCCTTCATACGCCAGAAAGAAGAATGTACGGTTTCGCTTAAGGGGACCCCCGAGGGCAACTCCGTAATCGTTCATGCGCAGGGGAGCCCGCCTTTCCCCGACCCGATTGGCGAACCAGTCATTGGCATCCAGGCGCTCATGCCGGAAATACTCAAAAAGAGATCCGCGCAGTTCATTCGAACCAGACCGGCTACTGAGCGAAACCTGTGCCCCGGGGAGGCGGCCGAATTCCGGCGTGGTGGTCGCTGTTTGCACGCGAAATTCGTCGAGCGATTCCAGCGAGATCAGGTTATGCATGCTGCCGATGGCGGTCATCCCGGGAAGGGTGCCGCCGGTTACCTGCGCCGGCAGTCCTCCGCCACTGACGCCGGTGTTGACGCTGACGCCATCGACGGTGAAGTAGTGCGTATTGGGGCGCTGGCCGTTGGTGGTGAACTGCCCCGCCTCACCGCGCGTGGCGGGGGTTACCACAGTTCCAGGGGCGAGTTCCAGCAGGCTCAACAACCCCCGGCCGTTCAACGGCAGCTTCTCGATAAACTCATGGGTCACGAGTGTCCCCACCGAGGAATCCTCCCCGTGCAGCAGGGCCCCGTCGCCTTCTACGGTAATCGTTTCCTGCATGCTGCCCAGGGGCAGGATGAAATCGACGCGCGCGGGCTGCGCAACATCGAGCTTCACTCCCAGCCGGACCACAGTCCGAAATCCTTCTTTGCGAACGGTTATCTTGTAGACGCCGGGCAGAAGGGAAGCCACAATGTAGCCGCCATCGGCATGGGAAAGAGTTACCCGGCGGAAGCCGGTCTCCTCATTGACGACGGTGATGGAAACAGCGGGCACCGCGGCCTCAGACGGGTCGCGAATCAGGCCGGACAAGTGCGTATACTGCTGCGCCCGAACCACAAAGGCGCCCGCAAGGAAGACCCAAAGCGCCGTTATGAACGGGCGATACAAAGCCGTCGGCCCCCTATTGCACGGCGGCTGTTAAACTCCTGTACGCTTCCGCCTTCGCCCGCAGTTCCATCACACTAGCGAACACCTGCGAGGGGAGCGTTGACGACACGGACTCGTTGGCCGCTCCACCCAGAATAGCAGCCAGCAGAGACTCCGCGCGGCGGGCTGTTTGGAACAGGTCCGCGGTGTTGTCCTGCCAGGATCCTGCGGCGGCGGGTTGAGGGGCGTAGGGGGGTGCGCCGAGCGCCGGCAGAACAGGTTTTAGAGTCTGCTCGATTTCGGACGCCTTGGCATGAACGACTTCAGCGTGGTCCATCCGGATATGGCGCAGTGTCTGGCGATCCACGAGAGAAAGCTGCGATTCTGTGTCGGAGGGGAAGCGATCCGCGAGGCGGCGCAACGCATGGATACGGGATAGCATTGCCTCACTCGTGTCCAGGATCTGGTCGGCCAGTTGTTCAAAAGAAGCGCGGCCCCCAAGCTGCCGTTCCATACGCTCCTGTAAACGGGCGATTTCGGGATTTACGGACGGCGGCGCGGGAGCGCGCCCTTCGGCTGTGGGAACTACCGCCGCGGGATCGGAGAACTGCAGAACCACTTTCGGGAGGGAACCGACCTCTTCTTCAATCTGGCGCTGGCGGCGGGGAGGAATCCCGAGCCCGCTCACCAACACCTGAGAAGCGGAAGCCTTCACTTCAATGGGCTCTCCGAGGTCGGCGTTCAAACGGCGTAAGGCCGCGAAGACGCGAAGCTCATCCGCTGCCGAAACAGTCTCCGGAGCGCGCGGGAGTACGCGCTCCGGAGACGTAGGAGGAGCAGCAGGGACGGGAGGAGATTTTGTAGAGATTGAGGCGAGCGCCGTTTCGTGACCGATCGAGATCCGCTCGTGATCGTTAAACTCAAGATCGGTTTCCAGAGGATAGAGATCATTCACCCGAAGTTTGATCGACGCTTCCACGATGGGGCTGGAACCGGTAGTCGTAGTTACCTGGTAGCAAGGTGTAGCGGCGATATTGACGATCGCCACCTGGTCGCGCTTGCTCGCCAGCCCGTCACGCCATCGGGAGAAGGCGCGGGCGCTCTGCGGTTCGTTCCAATCGTAGCCGGCGGTGGTGAATCTCGCTTCCACGGCAGCCAGATCCTGGGCGCGTCCGCTCGTGCGGGCCAACTGCTGGCCGTCCATCGCGCGAACAAGCGTTGTCTGAGCAGTACGGATCTGAATACGGCGCGGCTTGGACGGCTCGGCATCGGCCGCTACCATCGCCTTCCGCAGCAGTTGCGCCGCCTCCACCGTTGGCGTATTTCTCAACTGGTAGGTGATCAGGGAGATGACCAGCAGCCCGGCCATCGCCGGCGCCCAACGCCGCGTTCCGGGGACGAACCGAACCACTGCTTCCTTCACCCGCTGGAAAAAAGAAAGGCTCCCTGGCGCGGCATCCAATTGAGCGAACCTCACTTGGATGTCACCCCAGGGAGCTGGTGGAGAAGGGAAATAGTCTTCGGTCGTCTTGTGATATCGAACACAATCGCTGATGATCGTGTGTAATTCTTCGAGCGCGGTGCGGCATTGCCAGCAGGCGGCCAGATGCGACTGCACCTGGTCGCGTTCTCGCGCCGGCAACTCGCCATCGGCATAGCGCAATAGCTGGTCTTCCCCGGGATGACGCGACTCCATATTACTCATGGCCCACCTTCTTCAGGCGGTTCATCGCACGGCGCAGAAATTCCCCGACAGCCGAGGCGCTGATCCCCAGCGTCTCCCCGATTTCCGGATAACGGAGCCCTTCCAACCGCAGAAACAGACACCGCTTCTGCTGCTCGGAAAGCCCCTCCATTGCCCGGTGAAATTGCCCCATACGCTCCCGGTCTAATAAACCTTGTTCAGGATTTCTCTCCGGATCCATCAACTGCGCTTCCAATTCCGGATCAAACGGCTGGGCCGTCTGTTGCGCCCGCGTCTTGAGCCCGAGATTGTGCGCCACCCGGAATATCCACGCTCTGCGATTTCTTATTTCTTCCTGCTTGCGCTTCAACGCGACGTAAAGCCTCAGAAAGACTTCCTGAGTCGTCTCCTGCGCCTGAGGCGGATGCAAACCCAGAGTTAATAGATAGCGGTACACGTCGTCGCGCGTTTCTTCGAAAAGCTGACCAACCTCATCCTGCAGGCTCACCCCGCCTCGCTCTGACCGGATATAAACCAGTTCTTCGCGAAACGAATCGGATGGCATATCTCCAGAACTAACAAACCTGCAATTGGATGTCTCTCAATGGCTGATCATCCCTAAGACCTTTCCATGGCGATTTCCACTACACCGCTACGAAAAAAAATCAAAAAAAATTGTGTAGTGGA
>DATLCW010000186.1:0-21723 GCA_035526195.1 Bryobacteraceae bacterium | reverse complement strand
TCGTAAATGGCCGGAGGCTGATTGGCAACGTGCTTTGGGAGCAAATGAAAGCGGTGCTGGACTACGAGTTGAATTACGCCAAGACCACATCGGCGGCAAAGAATGACGAAGCCTGCTGCGAAGTAAAGCTGCCGATACCGGCGAAATAGCCTTTCATGAAATTACAGACCATCGGAACTTTATCCTTGTGTGCTTGCCTCGCCTGGGCCGGTGCCCGCGTCGAAGGGACTACGCTCGACCCGGGCAACTTCATTAAACATGTCAGATTCCTTGCCTCCGAGAAGTTGCAGGGCCGTGGTACCGGAACTCCAGGGCTCGAGAAAGCGGCTGGTTACATATCCCGCCAATTCCGCGCTGCCGGACTCAGGCCGCTGAACGGAAGCTATTTCCAGGAATTGACGGTTACCATCCGCGCCCAGATGGGTCCTAAAAACCGGCTGGAAGCATCCCAGGATACGAATAAACAGGCGTTGAAGCTAAAGGAGGAATTCGTCCCGCTGAACTTCTCCTCGTCTTCCAAGGTGAGCTGCAACGTTGTATTTGCGGGCTATGGCATCACGGCGAAAGAATACAATTACGACGATTACGCGAGCCTGGATGTGAAAGACAAGTGCGTGCTGCTGCTGCGTTTTGAACCGCAGGAGTTTGACGAGAAGAGCATGTTTGCCGGCAAAGCGTATACGATGCATGCCCAATTGCCGAACAAGGCCTTCAACGCCCGTTCGCACGGAGCGAAAGCCGTAATCCTCATCAACAACATGGCGAACCGCGCCGGCGAGTCCGATAAGCTGGAAAAATTCGGCCATACCAACGGGCCGGCGAATGCGGGCATCCCTTTTGTGCACATGCAGGCCGAAGTAGCGGAACGCTGGATGCGGGCCGCCGGCAAGAACCTGCGCCAGATCGTGAATGACACGGATAAGGATCTCCAGCCGCGTCCATTTGCTTTCCCATCTTCTTTAAGCCTGGATCTGGAGACAGATGTGCAGCATGTGCAGAAGCGAGTGCGAAATGTGGTGGGATACCTTCCCGGGGAGACCGAAGAGTACCTGGTGCTCGGCGCCCACTACGATCATTTGGGGTTGGGCGAACAGCACTCGCTGGCGGAATCGATGATCGGCAAACCGCATCCGGGGGCCGATGACAATGCGTCCGGGACATCCGGCGTGATCGAGTTGGCGCACTACTTCGGCTCCCGCCCCAAAATGAAGCGCGGGCTGCTGTTTCTGGCTTTTGCCGGAGAGGAGTTGGGGCTGCTTGGATCCAGCTTCTATGTGGGCCAACCGCTGATGCCGTTGGAAAAAGCCGTCGCGATGCTCAACATGGATATGATCGGACGAGTTAATCAGGGAAAGCTTTACGTGGGCGGATCGGCTACAGGCACGACGTTTAAGAACGTGCTTGAAAAGGCTGCCGCGGGTTCCGATCTGAGAATCGATCTTACGGAAAAGAGCGGCTACGGCTCGAGTGATCATACGTCGTTCACTACCAAACAAGTCCCGGTCCTGTTCTTTTTTAGTGGATTACACGGGGATTACCATAAGCCGAGCGACACCTGGGATAAGATCGACGGTCCGCAGTCGGTCAAAGTCTTGCGGCTGTTGGCTGGCGTGACGGAGAGTCTCGCCGGTTCCACCGGCCGGCCCCAATACGTGAAGGTGGACCCGCCCCGCATGCCGATGGGAGCTTCCAGCGGCTCGGGCGGTGGTTCCGGCTATGGTCCTTACTTTGGCAGTATCCCCGATTTCGCCGAGATCCCGAATGGCGTACGTTTTTCCGACGTGCGTGCCGCATCTCCCGCCGCCAAAGCCGGCTTGAAGGGTGGCGATATCCTGGTTGAATTTGATGGCAAAGCAATTCAGAATCTTTACGATTACACCTATGCGCTGCGTGCCAGGAAAGTGGGCGATGTGGTTCCGGTGAAAGTGATGCGAGATGGCCAACCCCTTGAGGTGAAGGTCACGCTCGAAGCGCGGAAGTAACCCATTCCACCTATTGCGTACTAAACGTTTCCGCCGAATGTGACGATCAGAAAAGGGGAATGATGGAAACCATGATCAGTCCGCAGCAGGCATGGAAGCTGCCTCCACTCATCTTGCATCCGTTTTCGGATTCAAGCGGACCCAACAAGCTGCTGGAAAGCTCGCGCGCCAGTTTGATGTTGCAGGGTTTGCTTCCTACCGGCGAATCCACTGCGTTCGAACTCGAGCAAAAGCTCATCGACGGCCGTTTCTGCGAACTTCGGATGCTGTTCTACCTCGGCCGCGACCTGGGGCGCTGGATTGAACAATGCCTCGAGGTGGTGCAGCGTGACGGCGGCCTGAAAAGCGCCAACATTAAGTACCAGAGTTTTGCCACAATGCTGGTCGAAGATCCACCGGATAATGTGCGGGAAAAACTGCGGGCGTGGGGCGTCGCCGATTACAAAGCGATATTTTCCCGCGCATTGGGCCTCAATGCCGTGTTCAACGGCGTGCCGGAGCGCGATCTGCTCAGCAGCGAATTCATCCGCAACTACTACCGTTACGCCGATCATATGTTCGCCTGCACCCAGCAGATGACGCCGTTCACCGAGATTCGTTGCCGCAATTTTCAGTTCGACCTCTTCGCCTCCGGAGAATACACGCGAATGCTGGAACGCGAATGGAAGATGGAAGAATAGGGAAAGTTTAATTGCCGGGCGCGTTATACTGCGTTCATGGAGTTTTCCAACCTCCTGCTGGTGAAGCAGAATTTTCCCGATCGCCGTATCAAAGACATCCCCGGCGAAGCCGCCATCCAACTCTACGCGTCGCAGATCGCCTCTCGGGTTAAGCCCGGCGGCCGTGTCGCCATCGGAGTCGGCAGCCGCGGCATTTCCAACATCGCCGCCATCGCCCGCGCGGTGGTGAATTACTTCCAGTCGAACGGCCTTAAACCGCACATTTTTCCCGCCATGGGCAGCCATGGCGCGGCCACTGCCCAGGGTCAGGCGGATGTCCTGGCGCATTATGGAATTAAAGAATCGACCATGGGCTGTCCCGTGATCAGCACCCTGGATGTCGTTTCCCTGGGCGCCTCGGCGGACGGAATCGAAGCTTTTATGGATCGCTCCGCCTATGAAAGCGACGGCGTGATGCTGCTTGGCCGCGTTAAATGGCATACCGATTTTATGGGCAAAATCGAGAGTGGCTTGTTCAAGATGATGGCCATCGGGCTCGGTAAGTTTGCCGGCGCGCAACGCTACCATACACACGCTTATAACCTAGGATTGGAGACGGTGATCCGCAGCGTGGGGCGGCAGGTGTTGAAGTCCGGCAAGATACTCGGCGGCCTGGCCATCCTCGAAGATGCCTACCACAATACCGCCCAACTGACGCCAGTGCCGGTAGAGGAGATGGAGAGCAAGGAAGAAGAGCTGCTGGCGCTGGTCAAGAGTTGGATGGGTAAGATTCCCGTACCCAGGCTGGATATACTGATCCTCGATGAATTCGGCAAAAATATCAGCGGCGCCGGAATGGACACGAAAATCGTCAACCGCGGCGTGCAGGGGCAGTACAATCTGTGGCCGGACACCCCGCACATCGAGAGAATCTTCGTTCGCGATCTGAGTTCGGTAACTTACGGCAACGCGGTGGGCATCGGGATGGCGGATGTCGTGTCCGATCGCGTCGCCAATAAGATCGACTGGACACCTACACGCATTAATTCCCTCACCGCTTCGGCGCCCAGCGCCATGCGGCTGCCCGCGCACTTCCCCACGGATCGCGAATGCCTCGAAAGAATTTGGCCTACCGTCGGTAAGTTCCAATCCAAGGACGTGACCATCGGTTGGATTCGCAATACGCTCGAGCTCTCGCCCATTCTGTTGACGGAGAATCTACTGCCGGAGATTCGAAAGAATCCCCTTTTAGAAGTGGTGGGACCGGCAATGGAGATGGAGTTTGACGCCGACGGCAACCTCGAGAGCATGATGCGGGCCGGGAGCCTGGTTTAGTCGGTTTACGCAACACGTTCTACAATAGAGCGAATCCGCCATGCCCCCGAGCACGCTAAGCCATTACGAGATCCTCGAATTGATCGGCGAGGGGGGCATGGGATCTGTGTACAAGGCTCGCGACACGCGGCTCAACCGCATTGTCGCCATCAAGAGCCTGCGCGGCGCCTCCGAGGATCGTAAAGTCCGATTGATCCAAGAGGCGCAGGCAGCCAGCGCGCTGAATCATCCGAACATCATCACGGTTCACGATTTGCTCTCCCTGGATGGTGAGGACTATATCGTGATGGAGTATGTCGCCGGCCGGACGCTCGACCAGGTGATCCCGAAAAACGGGATGCGCCAGGACGAGCTATTGAAGCTGGCGATTCCCGTGGCGCGGGCGTTAACCGCCGCTCATGAAGCCGGGATTGTGCACCGCGACGTGAAGCCCTCAAACGTGATGGTGCGCGCGGATGGTCTGGTCAAGGTGCTCGATTTCGGCCTCGCGAAGCTTACGGAATCCGAGCCGGTCAACGCCGCCGAAGCGACGCGGACGATGCGCGCCGCCCAGACCGAAGATGGCGCAGTGATGGGCACCGTCAGCTACATGTCGCCGGAACAGGCCGAGGGGCGCCGGGTGGACGGGCGCAGCGATATTTTTAGCTTTGGCTCGATGCTCTATGAAATGGTCACCGGCCAGCGGGCCTTTCAGGGCGGTTCGAAGTTGGGGACGTTGTCGGCGATCCTGAAGGAAGACCCCAAACCACCCTCGGCCCTGGGCGTCGAAGTGCCGCGCGAGGTGGAGCGGGTGATCAACCGCTGCCTGCGCAAGGATCCCGAGCGCCGTTATCAGTCGATGAAGGAAGTGCGGCTGGCGCTGGAGGAGTTGAAGGAAGAGTCCGAGTCCGGGCGATTGACGACAGGCACGGTACGCCCGTCGCAGCCAGCGCCAAAATCCCCTGTAGCACTGTGGGCGGCGGTGGGTTCGATCGTGTTACTGGCCGTGGCCGGATTTACCTGGTGGCGGATGCGCGAACCAGCCAAGCCGGCCGAAATCGTGCGGCGCCAGATCACGATCGAAGGGGGCAACACCGGCGATGCGGCCTTCTCGCCGGACGGGAGGTTGATCGCCTACGCCTCGGACCGGGGCGGCGATGCGGTAGCCAGCATCTGGGTGCAGCCGGTGACCAAGGGCGCTCAGCCAATCCGCTTAAGCACTCGCCATGGATTGAGGCCCCAGTTTTCGCCGGACGGCGCTCAGCTTGCCTACATCAGCGGCCAGGACGGCGGCGGTATTTATCTGGTTCCCGCCCTCGGAGGCCAGGAACGGTTGCTCGCTCGAGGAGATTTCGTTTGGGCGCAATTTTCGCCCGACGGCCAAACGATCGCCGCCGCTACTTATGGGGGGGACTATCGGGTTCAGTTGATCCCGGTGGCCGGAGGGCCGGCCCGTTCCCTGAGTGAAAATTTTCGCTTCTCCCGGGCGCCCGTGTGGTCACCGGATGGGAAACTGATTCTATTCTCGGGTAGGGACAAGCAGGATTCAGCGGAAGACTGGTGGATCGCACAGGTGGAGGGGGGCCGGCCCGTCTCCGCGGGCGCTACCGGCGTGGTCCCGACTTCGTCTGCGCAATTCATTGCGGCTCCGAAGCGATGGATTGGAGAGCATGTTTTCTTCGGCGGCAGAGACGTGCCTCGCATTCGTGTTTCCCCGGAGGGAAAAGTGATCGGAAAAGTGGAGGTGCTTGCTTCCGGATCGGCGTTTGCCAATCTTTCCGACGTGATCCAGTTGCCGGGCGGCGGCTGGCGGGTTGCCTACACCGCCGGAGATTACTTTGAGGACCTGACCCGTTTGAGTCTGGACGAGAACAGGCCGGAGGGGCGCGCGGTTGTGGAGCGGGTGTTTCGCGATCGCGTAAGCCGCAGCTCGCCCACCATGTCCGGAGACGGCGCCAAGTTGGCCTACGTGGGGCGGACCGTGGACAACTTCGAACTGCGGGTGAGAATTCTCTCCACCGGCGTTGAACAAACGTTGGTCCAGCGGCCGATTGCCTTCCGGGCAAGAATTTCACCCGATGGAACAAAGGTCGCCTATAACGAATCGGAGACGAATGAAAGCGAGCGGACGATCTTTATGGTCTCGTCGGATGGCGGCGATTCCCGCAAGATTTGCGATTCCTGCGGACTAATCTACGACTGGACGCCAGACGGCGGTAAACTGAACTATCGCACCGGCACACCGATAAAGTTCTATGAACTCAACCTGGCGACAGGGGCAAAGGCGGAGATCCTGGGCGAGGCCAAGTATTCCTTTCACGCGGCCGCCTATTCGCCGGACGGACAGTGGCTGGCCTTTCATTATGCGCCCGGGGGCGATGCGCCGGCGGGGATCTTTCTTTCCCGGTTACGCGACGGCAAAGCCGGCCCGCCGGCAGAGTGGATTCGCATCATGAACCGCCGCGGAAGCCATACAAGGCCATGGTGGGCGCCCGACGGGCGAGCTGTCTACTTTCTCTCGAATGCCGGTGCGGCGTTGGACATCTGGCGCCAGAAGCTGAAATCCGGGACGATGCAGCCAGACGGCGAACCGGAACTGGTGCTTCATCCGGACTCGGAGACGGGGGGCTTCCTGCGAACCGGGGCGCAGTTCGGTCCGGCCGTGGCGCGAAAGTATTTACTGTTTCCAACGAGCCGTCAGAATTCAAACATCTGGATCGCCGATCTGCCCGCCCGCTAAAAACAGAAAAAAGCGAGAAGGGGTTCCCCTCTCGCCTCTTTTTTTGCTGTCTGCGCGTTCTAGGAAGCAGCAGCACCTTCCTAATTTCAGGATTCGTACTAGCTGGCGGCAGCCACGGTCATCACTGACCCGACCTTCGAAAAGATCGTGCTGATGCTGGTCGACACGCCCGGCATGATCGCCCCGGCGGCCACGGCCACAAAACCCGCCATCAAAGCATATTCGATGAGGTCCTGACCGCGAGTATCTTTCCAGATCTGCAGCTTCCATACCAAACTAACAATATTTTTCATGCTGATTTCCTCTCCCTGTTAAGGGCAGTGTTGTTTACTGTGACTTAACGATAACATCGAGCCCCGGCAGCGGAAATCAGTAGAAATCCCTAAATAGACATTGATTCCACCTATTTATTCTTTCGAGTTCTTAGCACCGTCAGGACCATTGAATCTAAGCCTACGCCAATAGAAAAGGCGAGAAAGAGGGACTTCTTCTCGCCGTCTCACTTTTGGCTGTCTGCGCGGGATCAGGAAGCAGCAGCACCTCCCTCCAGGCCATCACGGAACTAGCCAGCGGCTACCGTCATCACCGAGCCGACCTTCGAGAAGATCGTACTGATGCTGGTAGCTACGCCCGGCATGATCGCCCCGGCTGCCACGGCCACAAAACCCGCCATTAAGGCATATTCGATGAGATCCTGGCCGCGAGTGTCTTTAATGATCCGCAGCTTCCAAATCAAGCTAATTACATTTTTCATACTGATTTCCTCTCCCGTCTCGGGCAGTGTATCTTGAACAGTAACCCCACCCTAACATCCTCCGCGCGCCGCATAAATAAGGATAAGTCGCTATGAAAAACTCTAATCACCCTAGATGCCACTCTGCCCCCCTTATTTCGCGCTGGAACTATGGAACCATCGAACCATTGTCCGCATCCGGCCGCCACAAACAAACGGCGGAACAGAGTTCTGACCCTGTTCCGCCCTTCTGGGAGACGTAATGTCCCGTGTCAGTTGCTGGCGGCGGCCGTCATCACGGAATCGATTTTCGAAAAGATCGTGCTGATGCTGGTACTCACGCCCGGCATAATCGCCCCCGCCGCCACGGCCACAAAGCCTGCCATGAGAGCGTACTCAATCAGGTCCTGCCCGCGTGTATCCTTCCAAATGCGTAGCTTCCAGACATACGTGTACAGTGTCTTCATCCAGTTCTCCTTATCGGTTTGGGCCGATTCTACAAGTACAGTAACATCGGCCTCATGACCGGCAAATACAGCAAAATACTCATTCCAATCCGGGAACGAACTGGACCTAGACCTAAGGGCTTATAACCTAATAGGCCGACAGGGGCTATCCCGCTCGCACATGCTGAAACTCGTCAATCAGTTGGAATGTATTCCTTACGCGTTCTATCCGCTCTCCCCGTTGTTCGATCCGGCTTGGATCGATATGTCCAAGCGCGCGCGTAAGCCGCAGGTACTCCAGCTTTTCCGGGTTTATGCCCATGATCCGGCAACACGTGGCATCCACGGCGGCCAGGTCGGTGCCCATGACCAGCACGCCGCAGGGCTTGGAAGTCCCTTGGATGGGGCCATTGCCTTCCATCCCTACAATGCCGTCCACAATGGCAAAAGATCTGGAAAAGACCTTATTCAACTCTACGATGGACTGCGCGATGCCTATCCGGTGAAGGATATTCTTTGGCCAGCCGTACACCGCGCCGGGCGTCAAGCCGAAGAAATTCTTCATCGACAATGTGGCTCCAGCCCAGTGGTGCGTCTTCATCTTCGCCACCGACACGATAAGGTCGGCTCCCAGGGCAGTGTTGGGGAAATAAAATTTTTCCTGTCCGGCAAAGGACGGGATCGCCGACACGTCATCCCGGTTGAGATCCACAAACACCTCGTCAAACTTCGGGAGCAGGCTTCTATAACGAGCCTCCTCAGCGAGAAAGACCGTGTCGCGCCTGTGTCCCGGGCCTTCTCCGATCCGAACCGAGCCGGCGCCAAGTTTGCGGAACACCTCCAAAGCGGCGCCCAACACTACCACGTGCGTATTGATCGACGTCGAAGAATCGAACTCTACCAGGTTCGGTTTCAGAAGCACCCGCTTACCCTTCACCGCGAGACCGCACGCCCGGATGCCTTCCTCGATCAACGTGGCAATCTCTACCTCATACGAGGGTGCTTTGGCGATGAACACCGCTGCATTTCCCGGCGGCCCGGCGGGCACAGGCGGCGAGGAGCACCTGACACCCGCGGCCAACCCGGCGAGCGGTAGAAGGCCCCGGCGGGTAACTCTTACGCCGGTTTTAGCCATTGATGCCCTCCGTTGGGACAGGAAATGGCTTCGAGCGCCGCCAGCATCAGATCTGCGCCGGGAGCCGCCGAATTGTCAGGGGCCGGCAGGTCTTTTCCGTAATTCCGCAGGCTGATCGCGAGCCATGCTTTGGCCAGACCCGAACGCGTTTCCATCCAATACTGATAGGCCACACGCAGCGCCTGCGGAACCTCCAACAGCGTACTCCCCTGAAGTCCAAGCAAGGCGACCCCGGTGGTTTCCGGATAGGAAGGGAGGTTCGTATGAAGCACCCGCCGATTTCCATAATTCCACCCGCCATCGGCCGACCGGCGGTCAAGGATCATCCGCTCTCCTTCATTCACGCGTCTGCGTAACTCTTCCTGTGGAAGCGTCTGCGCCGCTTTTTTTAAAGCCAGCAGAGAATGCGCTGTGGGCTCAATCCAACTGGCGGTATCCGCAATCCACGGCCAGCCCTTGAATCGGCGGTCGTACTCGTTTGGCAGCTTGTGAACGGTATTGATGGCGCGCTCCAACCAGCCGCCTTCATTCCCCTTCATCCCGAGTATCCAGCCCACGCCCCGCCGCGGCGAATCATCGAAAACGCCGTGAACGCAATGTACCGTTACACTCAGCGCCGTCGCCCAATGGGAGCTTGCCACTCCCGCGGCCGGCCGCCACCCTCCATCCATATTCTGCCAGGAGCGCATCAGTTTCCACCCGCGATTCCAGGCCTCGATGGACTCCGGATCCTGATATAACGCGAGGAGCGCATAGCAGGTCGGCTCCAGCCAGGATTGGTGCCGGGCACAGTATCCCCATCCTCCGTCCTGATTTTGCGCCGATCTGAGCAGTGTCAGACGCGCTTGCCGGTAAACGCTCTCCACACTCTCTTATCGGGAGGAAACTGTGATAACTGCACGGAGGCATTCCTAACCTTACGCGGCAATTCCCTTAGAAAGGTCTAATGGAACTCCTTAGGGGCGCCGATGGATAGCGCAGGATGCAGCCATCTCCCAACCTCCAATCCCCCGAGGATCAGTTCGCCCTCATACTGAGCCAAAGACAGTTGATCGCCGTCTGTGTCATGTTTCTGGGAGTGCTGGGCCTGGTTTCGATGCTCGCCTACGTAGCCGGCCGCTCCATTCCAGCCGCCCAAGCGAAAATGCAGGACGGGGCCGAGACAGTCCCGGCCATCGTCGTTGAGCCGGTTGCCCCTCCGGCCGCACTCGGAGCGCGTGCCCAAACCTTGGCGCCCTGGAGCGCATCCACAATCGCCGAATCGGGGGATCCGAGACCTGGACAAACTTTCTGGCAGGTGGGAGTAGTGGATCGCGGGATGGCCAATGTCTCTGTCGATCATCTAATACGGCTGGGTTTTCGGGCCCGTCTGGCCCCGGCGCCGTCGGCAAACCTTCACCGCGTGCTGGTGGGTCCGTTGATGGGCCGCGCCGACCTCGAGAAATCCAAACGGGGGTTGGATGCCGCTGGATTCCAATCGTTCCTGAAAAAGTACTGACGCGTGGCCGGACGCACTTGAGGAACAATTTGGCGACGTTCTGGAATCAGCCGCTGACGGAGCACGATCCAAGGGAGCGCCGGACGCACTCATAGCTCATCAGGCATGGGATGGCTACAATAACAGATTGTACAAAGGTCTCTCGATCACCGTAGTCATTCCCTGCCTGAATGAAGAACAAGGCATAGAACAGGTCCTCCGGCGCATGCCCGAGTTCGTCGATCAGGTGATTGTTGTCGATAACGGTTCCACCGACCGTACCGCTGATGTGGCCTCTTCCCTGGGAGCGATGGTCATTCGCGAAGATGTGCGCGGATACGGCCGCAGTTACAAACGGGGATTCTCGGCAGCTACCAGTGACGTGATCGTTACCCTCGATGGCGACCACAGTTACCCGCCCGACGCCATCTCTTATCTGATCGAAGCTTTTCTGCACCTCGAAGTGGACTTCCTCAACGCTTCCCGCTTCCCCGTGCGGGATCGGCAGGCGATGAGCTTCAAACACAAGATGGGAAACCTCATCCTTTCTCTTGCCATGTCCATGCTTTATTTCCGCTGGGTGCGCGATTCGCAATCCGGCATGTGGGTTTTTCGCCGCTCCATCCTCGCCGCCATGAACCTGGAATCCGACAGCATGGCCTTCTCTGAAGAGATTAAGATAGAAGCGTTAAAGAATCCGGGGGTGCGGTTTCAGGAAATCTCCATTCAGTATTCGTCCCGGCTGGGGGAAATCAAATTGAATCCATGGCGTGATGGTTTCTTCAATCTGTGGTTCCTGGTGAAGAAGAGATTTTCCTCGGGAAACCGGAAATGAGCGTCACCGCGATCATTCCCAATTGGAATCGTCGCGACATGCTGCTCGATGTTTTAAGCGATCTCCGCAAGCAATCGACTCCGTTGGCGGATACTCTGGTCATTGACAATGGCTCGACCGACGGCTCCGCGGAGGCGGCCGGACTGGCGGGAGCCCGGGTGATTCGCCAAAGCGGAAATCGCGGTTTCGCCCACGCCGTAAACCGTGGAATCGAAGAGTCTTCCACAGACTGGGTGGCGATTCTGAACAACGACGTTCGTGTAGGCGAGGACTGGCTGGCGCGGTTGCTGGCGGGCGCGGCGGTTCCGGATTGTTCGTTTGCCGCCAGCCGCCTCTTGTCTGCGCGCGAGCCCCAAATGTTAGACGGCGCCTTCGATCTGCTCTGCCGTGGAGCCAGCCCCTGGCGCGCCGGACACATGCGCCTGGATGGGCCGGAATGGCGGCGCCCCCGGCGCGTCTCCTTTGTTCCCTTCACCGCGGTAATTGTGCGCCGCAGCCTGTTTGAACAAGTAGGTCTTCTCGATGAAGAGTTCGAATCCTATCTGGAGGATGTAGAGTTCGGATTGCGCTGCGCGATGCAAGGTTACGAAGGAATCTACGTGCCGGAGGCCGTAGCCTACCACTGGGGGAGCGCGACGCTGGGAAAATGGAATGGCGAGACCGTCCGCCGGCATGCCAGAAATCAGTTGCTGCTGGTGCGGAAACACTACCCGCCGGATTGGCTGAGCCGCTATGGCTGGCGTGTTCTGGTCGCGCAATTGCTTTGGGGATGCGTGGCGGCGCGGCATGGGGCGGCATGGGCATGGCTCAAGGGTACAGCTGAGGCCGTCAAACGCCTTCGCGCGGCTCCGCCCACCCACAGTCATCCACGCCTCCATGCCATTCTAGCGGCATCCGAGAACGACATCCGCGAGTTGCAGCAGCGCACGGGATATGACTTATACTGGCGGCTCTATTTTTCCCTGACATGAATCGTGTCGCGATCGTCATCGTCACCTTTCAATCCGCGGAAGTAATCGGTGCGGCCGTGGATTCAGGGCTGAAGGCAGGCGCGGAAGTGATCGTTGTGGACAACGCTTCCACAGACTCCACACTGCTGGAAGTTCAGAGGCGCGGCCCGGTACGGCTCATCGCCAATGTGGTCAATCGCGGATTCGCCGCGGCGGTGAACCAGGGCGTCGCGCTCACCGCCAGGCCCTTGATCCTGCTGTTGAATCCGGATGCTGTCGTCGTACAAGGGCTGGATGCGCTGGCGGAAGCCTGCAGCCTTCCACAGGCAGGAGCGGCCACGGGTAAACTTCTCAACCCGCAGGGAATGCTGCAGCGTGGTTTCGCGATCCGCCGCCTGCCAACTCCTCTAACACTGGCCTTCGAGTCTCTCGGAATCAACCGCATTTGGCCGTCAAATCCGGTGAATCGCCGCTACCGGTGCCTCGATTTCGACGAGAACAAGCCCTCTACGGTCGAACAGCCGCCGGGAGCCTTTCTCATGATCCGGCGTGACGTCTGGGAGAAACTGGGGGGATTCGACGAACGCTTCCACCCCCTCTGGTTTGAAGATGTGGATTACTGTAACAGGTTGATCTATAATGGTTTTCAGATCTACTATGAGCCGCGCGCCAGTGCGCGGCATCTCGGCGGCCATTCCGCCGGGAAAGTTGAGTGGGGAAGCAGGGAACTGTATTGGTATGCTAGCCTGCTGAGGTATGCAGCCAAACACTTTTCCCGTGCATCGCTGGCCGGCGTAAGCTTGGCGGTGATCGGGGGAAGGGTGTTGCAGTTGGTAACGGGAATTCATCGGGGTGTTCTAAAATCCGTCTCGATCTATGCTAAGGTGATACGTTTGGCCTTTCGTTATCTTGTATATGGCGATGGGCAGTAGCGGGTCCGTCAGCCGTTTGTACAGTCCAAATAAACAATAGACCAGGCCAGGATTCATGTCTTATAGCGATTTGGTTTCCGTCACGCTCGTGACGTACAACAGTGGCCGATTCATTAAACGATGCCTGGAATCGGTACTGGCCCAGCGCTACACGCGCAAAGAAATTATCATCATCGATAATGCTTCCACCGATGGCACCGTGGATATCCTCGAGCAGTTTGAGGATCGTTGCCGGATCGTTTACAACGACACGAATATCGGATTCGCCGCGGCTCAGAACCAGGCCATCCATCTCTCCAGCGGGGACTGGGTGTTCACCCTGAATCCAGACGTTCTCCTGCTGCCGAACTTCATCACGGAGATGGTGGAAGCCGGACAGTTGGATCCTCAGGCCGGCTCCGTCTGCGGTAAACTGCTGACGATTACCGCAACCTTTGATCTGCCCGAAAAAGCACTGGTCGATTCCACGGGCATCTATTTCACCCCGATGCTGCGCCATCTGGATCGCGGCAGCCAGGAAGTGGACAACGGACACTATCTGAGTGTTGAGTATGTGTTCGGCGCAACCGCCGCCGCCGCCCTATACCGTCGCAAAATGATCGACGATATCGCCGTATTCGGCGAGTTCTTCGACTCTGATTTCTTCACCTACCGCGAAGATGCGGACGTCGCTTGGCGGGCCCAACTGATGGGGTGGAAGTGCATTTACACGCCTGCGGCGCGGGGATACCACGTGCGCGCCGTATTGCCCGGCAACCGCCGCGCCTTGCCGGCCGCCATCAACATGCATTCGGTGAAGAACAGGTTTCTGATGCGCGTCAAGAACATCACGGGAGCGCTTTACCGGCGTAATCTACCTTCCATTCTCTCGCGCGATGTGATCGTGATTGGCTGCTGTCTGCTGCGCGAACATTCTTCTCTGAAAGCGTTCTGGTACCTGGCAAAGAACTGGTCGCGCGTTTGGGAGAAGCGCCGGGAGATCATGCGCCGCAAACGCGTAAGCGATGACTACATGTCCAGTTGGTTCTCCTACGATCCGGTCAGTGGGCCGGCGCTCAAGGTACGCCCTGGGGTGGTTACGCGGAGCAAAGCCGCCGGGCGGTAGCCCGTGCATATCGCGATCCTCGGCACACGGGGGATCCCAGCCGCCTATGGCGGTTTTGAAACGTTCGCGGAAGAGCTTTCCCAGCGGCTGGTGAAACGCGGGCATCGGGTCACGGTATATTGCCGCAGCCGGCACCGGTCCCCTACGTACCTCGGTGTGCACATTCAATGTTTGCCCACCATTCGTCATAAATACCTGGATACACTGGTGCACACCGGAATCTCGACGCTTCATCTGCTGTTCCATCGCGCCGATGTCGCTCTCTACTGCAATGCCGCCAATGCCATCTATACCTGGATGCCGCGGCTGGTGGGAATCCCGGTGGCCCTCAACGTCGATGGCCTGGAGCGTAAACGAAAAAAATGGAATCGCGCCGCCCAAGCCTGGTACCGCATGTCGGAACGGCTCGCCACCCTCTTTCCGAATCGTGCCGTAAGCGATGCCCGCAAGATCGCGGAGTATTATCGCGATACCTACGGAGCCGATACCACCTTCATTTCCTACGGCGCCCCGTTGGGGAAAGTGACCTCCCAGCGCGCCTTGGACCGGCTCGGCTTAACGCCGCGGCGATACTTTCTCTATGTCACGCGGTTTGAGCCCGAAAATAACCCGTTGCTGGTACGGGAAGCATTTGAAACTTTACCGGGAGATACCATGCTGGCGTTGATTGGCGACGCCCCTTATGCCCACGAGTACATCCGCAAAGTGAAGGACACGCGGGATCCGCGCGTCCTTCTTCCGGGCGCGATTTATGGTGAAGGCTATCAGGAGTTGCAATCCCATTGCCTCGCCTATGTGCATGCAACCGAAGTAGGCGGAACCCACCCCGCATTGATTGAAGCAATGGGCCGCGGCTGCCTGGTTTTGTATCTGAACACTCCCGAAAACGCCGAAGTCGCCGCCGGCGTGGGAATTCCCTTCGAGCCCGGTGAGCTGCCACACACAATGCGCAGGGCGCTAAAAATGCCGCCTGAAGAGCGCGACGATTGGGGTAGAAGGGCAATGGCCCGTGTTGCCGAACGCTACAGTTGGGATGCCGTGACCGATGCTTACGAGCGGCTGTTCCTGGAGTTGACCCGATGAGATGCTGGGTGGAGATTTCCCTGCAACGGCTGGCGGCCAACTACCGCGCGATCAAACGAGCTGTCGGAGATGCGGTCGAAGTAATGCCGGTGGTAAAGGCCGATGCCTACCGCCACGGGGCCATGGAAGTCTCCGCTACCGTCATCGCCGAAGGAGCCCGCTGGCTGGCGGTGAGCAGCGTGGATGAGGGCATTGTGTTGCGCCAGGCCGGGATCGGCGCCCGCATTCTCGTGATGGGCGGCGTCCTGCCCTGGGAGCGGAGTTCTCTCAAGGAGTTTCAACTGACCCCGGCTGTTCACGATCTAGCCGACATCCCGGCCCTCGGAGAGATTCCTTATCACCTGAAGATTGATAGCGGCATGGGACGTCTCGGGGTCAGAGTACCGCCCCAGCAGATTATTCAAGCCGTAACCGGTACGCCAATCGAAGGCTTGATGACCCATTTTGCCTCTTCCGCGGACTACAGCTCTCCGCAGACGGAATTGCAGATGGAGAAATTCAGCTTAGTGCGTCAGGCATTGTTCGATGCGGCAATTGCGCCGCGGTATGTGCACCTCTCCAGCACTACTCCCGTGATGCTCGGCCGCCGTGAAACCTGGCACACCATGGTGCGGCCGGGCTTGGCGCTTTATGGTTACTCAACCCCCGGCAAGGACGCTCCCAAGCCCCTGATTGAAGTAAAGCCTGTGCTCACCTGGAAAGCCTCCGTCGTGCTGGTGAAAGACGTGGAGCGCGGCTCTCCTTTGGGCTACGGAGCCATGTACTGGGCGCACCGGGATATGCGCATCGCCGTCGTCGGAATCGGTTACGCCGACGGGCTGCCGCATCGCCTATCGAACAAGGGACGAATTATCGCCGCTGGGAAACTCACTCCCATCCTGGGCGCGGTGTCCATGGATTTAACCACCATCGACGTCACCCATGCGCCTGAGCTGAAGGCCGGGGACACGGTAACGGTGATCGGAACGGAGGCCGAAGCCTCACAGGACGCCCGCCATCTCGCTCGTGCCGCCGGCACCATCACTTACAGCGTGCTATGCGGCATTAGCGCCCGGGTGAAGCGCGTGTACATTTAAAGCTCGCCGCCGGGCGCGCCGGACTGTTAGAATGCAACTGTATGAAAGGTAACCCGAAAGTCATCGCCGCCCTCAACGAGGCGCTCAAAGAAGAACTGACCGCGATCAACCAGTATTTTCTGCATGCGGAGATGTGCGAGAACTGGCACTACACGCGGCTCGGAGACTACATCAAAAAGCAGTCCATCGACGAAATGAAGCACGCCGAAGCGATCATCGAGCGCATTCTGTTCCTCGACGGCGTTCCGACGATGACCGACCCCATGCAACTTACCATCGGCAAGAACGTCAAGGAACAATTGGAGAGCGACCTCAAACTGGAAATCGAAGCCGTAGGCCAGTATAACCGTGCCGTCCAACTGGCCCGCGAAGAAGGCGACAACATCTCACGCGAGCTGTTTGAGCGCCTGCTTAAAGACGAAGAGGAGCACGTCGACTGGCTGGAAGCTCAGCTGCACCAGATCCGGGAAATAGGCTACGAGCGCTACCTCACCCAGCAAATTCGCGAACAAACGTGATAACTTCATACCTCAGAAAAACGATCAAAGGTGCTTGGTGTCCTACGACCCGGACGATGCCGAAGTCTTCACGCTTGAATACCCAGACGCAGAGGTCGTGATCGGTATCGTGTGCGCGGTTGGCGCGGACTATACCAAAGTCAACGAATTCCTCGTCCGAACCCTCCCCTCGTTTGGATATCGGGCTAACGTCTTGAAAGTAAGCAGTTTCATCTCGGAAACCGCGCGGTCTCTGAATCTCAAGCTTCGTCTTTCGGCGAGCCCTGAGGCCCGCCGACTCGAAAATTTCATGGACACCGGGAACAAGATCAGAAAGCAGACCAATCGCTGCGATTTTTTCGCCTTAGTTACTGCCTCCCGTCTTGCCTCGTCCCGGAAGGGTGCGGCATCGAATGAGCCTGAGCCGTTTCGAAGGGTAGCTCACATGATTCTCTCCCTAAAGCGCCCTGAAGAGGTCGAGACGCTACGGCGAATTTATGGAACTGGCTTCTTTCTTGTCGGCGTGTTCGCTACCGTGGCGGAAAGGCTCGCCTTTTTGATGAACGAACGGGATGTCTCCAAGGATGAAGCGGTTAGATTGATAGATCGCGACCTTGACGACGAAGACAAAGATTTCGGTCAACGTACCAGAGACACTTTTCATCGAGCGGACGTATTCGTCGAACTCCAGAGCGATCGGTTCAAGAAGGAAGTGAAACGATTCCTGCAGCTCGTTTTCGGGTACCCCTATACCACTCCAACGCATGACGAGTTTGGCATGTACCACGCCTACTCCGCCTCCCTCCGTTCAGCTCAGCTTGGCCGACAAGTGGGAGCTTCAATCCTCAGCACGAGCGGCGATCTCATCGCAGTGGGCTGCAATGAGGTTCCAGCGGCCGGCGGGGGTTCGTACTGGGAGGGACAGAAGCCCGATTACCGGGACCACGTTCGCAAAGAGGACTCAAACGACAAGCGGAAAGCGGAGATCATTAATGACATTATCGAACGCCTCCGCGCTGGCAAACTCCTTGCCGATCCTAAACCAGGGCAAGCGTCTGCCGACGCGGTGCTTCGAAGTAGCCTCCTCTGGGACATAACCGAATTCGGACGAGCGGTTCACGCCGAAATGGACGCACTGCTCTCTTGCGGACGCAACGGCGTTAGCCCAAAAGGTGGGGTCCTGTACACGACCACCTTTCCTTGCCACAATTGCACGAGGCATATCGTAGCTGCCGGAATACAACGGGTGGTCTACATCGAGCCGTACGCGAAGAGCCACGCCGCGCCGCTGCACGAAGACTCGATTCGTGTTGAAACAGTGGCCAAAGGGTTGAGCGGGACTGCGAAAGATCTCAGAGTACCCTTCGAACCCTTCATCGGCGTGGGACCGCGCCGATTCTTTGATTTGTTCTCGATGATGCTGAGTGCGGGATATCCAATCGACAGAAAGACGAAATCGGGAAAGGTTCATGACTGGAATCCTCGCCGTGATTCGAAGCCTCGAATTCCTATGGCCCTTCCTCCTACCTCCAGCGTGAGGTTCTGGCGTCGAGAAAGGTATACTCAATTTTCAGACCGAAGTGAAATGGAAATTATGGCAAAAAAGAAATCAATGCTACCGTTGCACGGAGAAAAATACATGAGCTTCCTGGAAGCTTCCGCTTCGACGAGCGAAAGATGGCCTCTCTGGATCAGGGGAGAAAGGGATACAAGCTCCAGGGTCCATTCCACAGAGCAACACGCTACTTCACGAATCGAAACGAGCGTTAAGATGGATGCTTCGGGTTCTAAGCGCGGTTGACCTAGGACCGCCTTGCTTACCCCTTCTGATTTGTTGACAACCCACGACTGGGGGGCTGCTTAGTAGACCGTGCACTCCTGGTTCCCAGAGCCCAAAACCTAGATCCCGTCGACCCTGCTTGAGACCTTTCGCCAGCCCCGAAATAATTCTTCTCTCTCTCTGATCTGATCCTTCCTGAAAAACCGCGTAGATAAGTGAGACCGGAGAAAGCATCCGGCGGTGGTTTGGATTTCGTATCAGGAATAGAAACTTTGGCAGGGGAGTTGCATCAGTATGAACATGGAAGGATCGGGGGCTATGTGGGTAGTTAACTTAATTCCCTTGTTTTTCATCGTCGGGCTGTTCCTGGCGATGCTTTCGTCTTCTCCGAAGACGGATCGATAACCGGATACGCGGACACACCACTGTGTAAATGTTCCACGGCAGTTCACGAAAGTTGCACACCCTAAGGGGACAGTAAACTGATGGGATGCACTTTGCCGCGGCTCTGGTTTTCCTGTCTTTCTCCCTTTATGCCCAACAGCCCTACGATCTATTGATCACCGGCGCGAGAGTCGTCGACGGCGCCGGGAATCCCTATTTTTACGCCGATATCGCGATTCAAAACGACTCCATCGTAGCGATGGGGCGCCTTTCCAGCCAATCAGCATCGCTCAAAATCGACGCCCGGAGTCCTACCGTTACGCCCGGCTTCATCGACATCCACAATCACTCCTACCCGGATATCTATGAAGAGCCCACCGCCCGCGGATTCCTCTCCTAGGGCGTCACTACCCTCATCGGCGGCCCAGACGGAAGCTCTCCAATTCCCCTAAAACCCGAGTTCGAGCGCCTCAGCCGTCACCGGATGAGTGTCAATATCGCCCTTTGCATCGGACATGGCTCTGTACGGCGGTCCGTTCTTGGGATGGAGAACCGCAAGCCCACCGAGGTGGAACTCGCCCGCATGCGTCAACTCGCTCGCCAGGGAATGTTTGATGGCGCGATGGGCCTTTCCACAGGCCTCTTCTATACTCCCGCGAACTTCGCCGCGACCGCGGAAGTGATCGAGTTGGCGAAGGTAGCAAGCGAGTACGGCGGCTTCCATATTTCTCATATCCGCGACGAAGCCGGCGGCGTAGTGGATGCCGTCCGCGAAACCATCCGGATTGGCGAGGAGGCAGGTCTGCCCACACAAGTCACGCATCACAAAGTGGGAGGAAAGGCCAACCTGGGAAAAAGTGCGGAAACCCTGCGCCTGATCGACGAAGCGCGGGCGCGCGGCGTGGACGCCACCGTGGATCAGTATCCCTATACGGCGTCGCAAACCAGCCTGGGTGCGGCGCTTTTTCCGCAGTGGTCGTTTGGCGGCGGTTCCAGCGCCCAGATTGAGCGTCTGAACGCCCCTGATCAGCGTGCGCGCATCAAAGCGGTGGTCGTTGCGCGCATCGAAGGGGAGCGCGGCGGGGGCGACCCGAAGAACATCGTACTTTCCCGTTGCCCCTGGGACTCCTCTCTCCAGGGAAAGTCTTTAACCGACGTCCTGCGGACGCGCGGTCAGGAACCGACCATCGAAAACGCCGCCGAACTCGTGATGGAGATCCAGAAGAAGGGCGGCTGTGGGGCGATTTTTCATTGGATCCACGAAGACGACATTGAGCGGATTCTCCGTTATCCGTTTACGATGGTCGCCTCCGACGGCTCGATCACTATGGCGCATCCCCGGAGCTATGGCGCGTTCGCCCGCGTACTTGCCAGATATGTGAGGGAGCGGAAAGAGAAATTGTTGCGGGCTCTGCTGCTGCAGGTGTTTTATACCGTGCGCAGCGAGCGGATGTTGATGGAACAGTTAGCCTACAACCTTCTATTCCGGTGGTTCGTGGGTATGAACATGGATGAAGAGGTGTGGGTACCGACGGTATTCAGCAAGAATCGGGACCGGCTGTTGGCGGGGGATGTCGCGGAGGAATTTTTCGACGAGGTTCTGTGGGAAGCCAAACAGAGAGATCTGCTGTCGGACGAGCATTTCACCGTGGACGGCACACTGATCGAAGCCTGGGCAGGACAGAAAAGTTTCCAGCGCAAGGATGGCACCGGTGCCGGGCCGGTGGATTCCGATCCGGGCAACCCGACAGTGAACTTTCATGGCGAGAGCAGAAGCAATGCGACTCACGAGTCGACCACGGACGCGGAAGCGCGAATGGCACGCAAAGGCGACGGCAAGGAAGCCAAGCTGAGCTATGGGGCACACGTGTTGATGGAGAATCGGAACGGGCTGGTGGTGAATACGCGGGTCACGCTGGCGACAGGTACTTGTGAACGGGAAGCTTCCATCGAGATGGTGCAGGATATTCCCGGGCAGCACACGGTGACGTTGGGGGCGGACAAGAACTACGACGTCCGGGATCATGTAGAGCAATTGCGCCAACAGAAGGTAACCCCTTATGTGGCGCAGAGAAAGAACGGTGCGATTGATGGCCGGACGACCCGGCACGCGGGCTATGCGGTGAGCCAGCGAAAGCGCAAGCGGATCGAGGAAATTTTCGGTTGGCTGAAGACGGTAGCGATGCTGCGCAAGACGCGACACAAGGGTCTGCTGCGAGTCGGGTGGGTCTTCACCTTCGCGGCCGCTGCCTACAACCTCGTACGTCTGCGGAACCTGCCGTCCCCGGCAGTTCATTCCGCATAGTTTAGAGGATACGTGTGTCCGGACACCCGAAAACAGGGCCTTCGGGCACATATGCCCCCACACGGGGCACTGAGTGAAGCCCTTAAAGGCCCGGAAAAATGATCAAAGAAACTCAACTACCCTTTCCGGGGCGGTTTTTCAGCAGCCTGCTAGTACTACTGTGTTATAAAGTACAGATTAAGAAGACCTATTTAAGTTGTCCGGTACTCCCACACGACATATGGCGGGAGCAAGCTAATCTGAAGGGAGATGAGCGGTCCCGGTTCCGGCAGAACACAGTCTCAAGATGA
>DATLCW010000160.1:0-29604 GCA_035526195.1 Bryobacteraceae bacterium | reverse complement strand
TTTCCGCGACTAAGAAGTCGCGGCCCCATTGAAGAGCGCGACGGCCATCCAGACATCTGGAGACACGCTATCCTTTCCGCGACTAAGAAGTCGCGGCCCCATTGAAGAATGTCCAGCCGCTCGCAAAAGGTGTGCCGATCGCGGTCCTTTCCGCGACTAAGAAGTCGCGGCCCCATTGAAGCCCGATAGGCAATCCGCACCTGATCATACGCGTTACGGCTTTCCGCGACTAAGAAGTCGCGGCCCCAGTGAAGGGACATTGGAGCGGGAGCCTCATACTCCTCACCTGGAGGCTTTCCGCGACTTTCAAGGTAAGCGGAAATCCGACCGGCAGTTTTGGTCAGTTGTTCGTGCGGGGGCTGGATGGGAAGGTGGTGGGCATCTATACGATCACGTTTACGCCCACGCTGGTGTTGACGAAGTCTTATGCGTACTTTGCGGGGCGCGTTGTGGGACAGAAGGAAGATGGGCTTGGCACGGTACAGAATGGAAGCCGGTTCTATCCCTATGGGGAGGAATCGAGGCTACAGCGAACGATACGAACAAGTTCGCCACGTATTGACGGGATGCGAACACGAATTTTGACTATGCAATGAACCGGTACTATACCAGTGGCTTGGGGCGGTTCTTGAGCGAGGATCCGTTTCGTGGAAGTGCTTCGACGGGCGATTGCGCGAGGTGGTATACCAGGACGATGGCGGCTAACGTCGATCCTTCCATGATCCGAACTCCCTCGGTGCCCGCGCTCGATCGCGGACTGGCCATCATTGAATTGCTGAGTGAGTCTCCGAAAGGCCTGACGCTGCCCCAGGTTGCCCGGAAGCTGAAGATCCCGAAAAGTTCCGCACATTGTCTGCTGGTCACTTTAGAACGTTCCGGCTATCTCACGCGGCCTGCGGTGGCGAATCGCTATCGCCTCGGATTCAAGCTCCTGGGACTGGCCAGCGCCGCTCTCGTTCATGTGGAGTTGCGGGAGCGCGCCAGGCCTCACTTGCGCGAGTTGGCAGGCAGAACGTCTCTCACCGTGCACGTCGCCGTGCTCGAGAAGAATGAAGCGGTGATCATCGAGAAGGTGGAAGCGCCCCACACGCAACGCCTGGCCACGTGGCCGGGCAAGCGGATGGATGTCCACTGCACCGCCCTGGGCAAAGTACTGCTGTCCGATATCGACGAGCCTACCCTGCGTAAAATCGTACGCGAGCACGGTCTGCCGCGTCACAATGAAAATACCATCGCGTCCCCCCGCCGCTTGCTGGCGGAGATGGAAACCGTCCGCGAACGCGGCTTCGCCATGGAAGACGAGGAAGACGAAATCGGCTGCCGCTGTCTGGGCGCGGGGATTCGCGATGAAACCGGCCGCGTCGTCGCCGCCGTAAGTCTTTCGGGGACCATCAACGAAGTTCACGCTGGAAATGCCACCCAACTCGCCGCCATGCTGCTGCAGACCGTTTCCCGCATTTCCGAAGACTTAAAGAGCGCGCCAGAAGCCATCCAGCAAATTGGATAAATCTGTCCCCCCGCGGGTGTTCCCGGCGCCGCTTCAGGTAAACTGGCATTCCTGATGAGTTTCTCGAGTAACAAGTCCGCTGAGATCCTTGCCCGCAACCGCCGCGTGATCCCCGGCGGTATCGTGTCCACGAATCGGGCCACCCAACCGGAACTGGTGTTTCTTCGCGCCGCCGGAGCGTACCTTTGGGATGCCGATGGGAAGCGCTACATCGATTACCATGCCGCTTTCGGGCCATACATCCTGGGGCACAACGACCCGGATGTGAATCAGGCCGTCGAACGCTCTCTCCGCGACGGATCGAGCCTTTTTGGAACCGGCACCACGGTGCTGGAAGGCGAGTTGGCCGAGCTCATCAGCAACTTCGTGCCCGGCGCCGAGCGCGTCCAACTGCTCAACACCGGCAGCGAGGCCACCTATCAGGCCCTTCGTACGGCCCGCGCCGCCACTGGCCGGGACCACATCATCGTCATGCAGGGCGGCTATAACGGATGGCATAACGATGTCAGCTGCAATCTCGCCACTCCGCTGTCGCAATTGGGACCGCGAATTTCATCCGGCGAATACGCTTACATGCCGATCAGCGCCGGCGTGCCAAAGGCGCATCAGGATTTGGTTCACCCCGTCAATTTCAACGACCTGGCCTCGGTGAAGGAAGTCTGCCGCCGCTACCCCGTCGCCGCTCTGATCACCGAGCCGATCCTGCAGAACATCGGCCTGGTTAAGCCGCTGCCGGGGTACCTGGAAGGATTGCGGCAATTGGCCGATGACTTTGGCTTTTGTCTGATTTTTGATGAAGTGAAGACGGGCTTCCGGCATGCCATCGGCGGATACGCGGCCATCTGCGGCGTCAAACCGGATCTCGCGGTATTTGGGAAGGCGCTGGCCAACGGGTATCCGATCGCCGCCCTCGCCGGGAAACGCGAGCTGATGGATTACTTTGTCCATCCCGAGGCCTCCAAGCGGGTGCTTCTGGCCGGTACCTACAACGGCCACCCGGTCCCGGTGACCGCCGCCATCGCTACGCTTCGCAAGCTGTCGGCGGACAACTGCGCGGCGTTCCGGCATCTGGATCAAATGGGCGCGCTGTCGCAGAAATTGTTGGAGACTCTGTTTGCCGATCGAAGGATCAAAGTTACGGTGGTTCGCGAGGGATCGGCTTTCTGTGTTTATTTTATGGACCATGCTCCGGTGGACTGGCATGACCTGGCATCCAATCACGACTTCCCCTTGGACGAATCCATGCGCCGGAGTCTTATCGACGGTGGCGTGTATGTGTTTCCGATTGCCACAAAGCAGTGCTCCATTTCGCTGGCGCATACCGCGGCGGATATCCAATTCACGGTCGAGCAGTTCGCCGCCTGGATCGAGGCTGCCAGACCGTTGACGGCTTCCCTTAAGTAAATTCCGTTCAGAGGAGATTAGCAATGCAAAGTCGACCATCCTGGAACCGGCGGGACTTGATTCGCGGCGCGGGGCTGGTGGGCGGTACGTCCTACGCGTTTCAGACGAGCGCACAGACGCCGTCGTACAACCGCGGCCAGAAGGTTCGCATTGGCGTGGTCGGCGGCGGCTTTGGGTCGTCCTTCCAGTGGCACTTGGACCCCGATAGTTCCGTAACCGCGGTGTGCGACGTGCGCGCCGACAGGCTGCAGCGGCTTCAGGAAACCTATCGCTGCAACAAAGGCTACACGCAGTTCCGGGAGATGCTGAAGCATCCGGGGATGAACGCGGTGGCAGTGTTCACTCCGGCTCCGATGCATGCCTGGATGGCCGTGGAAGCGATGAAGGCCGGTAAGCACGTCATCAGCGCCGTCCCCGCCGGCATGTCTCTGGCTGAGCTCGAGGAACTGATCGATACGGTGCGCCAGACCGGCATGAAATACATGATGGCCGAAACCAGCTATTTCCGGCCCGAAGTGATCACCTGCCGCGAGTGGGCGAAGGAAGGCCGCTTCGGCACCATCTTCTACTCCGAAGCGGAATATCATCATGAGGGCGTCTTCCCGCTCATGTTCGACAAGCAAGGTTTGCCGACCTGGCGGCACGGCATCGCGCCCATGCATTATCCGACCCATTGCACCGGAATCGTGATTCCCGTTACCGGTGAAAGGCTGAGCGAAGTCACCTCCATCGGCTGGGGCGATGGTCACGAGATTCTGAAGACGAACATGTACCACAATCCTTTCTGGGGCGAGACCGCGTTCTTCAAGACCTCCAAAGGCCACGCCTGCCGGATCTCCATCTCCTGGCACATTGCGGCCGCGGGAACCGAGCGCGGTCTCTTCTACGGCGACCGCATGTCTTATGTGATGAGCCGCCCCGAGGGTTCTCCCAATACTGTGTTCCAGATCTCTAAGGATGGCAAGACCGTGCTCGATAGCAATGGCTACCCCGAAGGGGTCGTGTCGCAAACCGCCTACAAGCAGCCCGACCACATGGAGCGGCTCCCCGAATCGATGCGCGTCAAAACCGGCCACGGCAATTCCCATACCTTCCTCACCCACGAGTTCGTCAGCGCCATCGCCCAGGACCGTCACCCGGCCGTGAACGTTTGGGAAGCGGTGGCCTATACCGCTCCGGGCATCGTCGCCCATGAATCGTCGCTGCAGGGCGGCAAGACGCTTAAGATCAAGGACTACGGCACGGCATGAGAAATCGATTCCGGTGCCTTGCTCTGCTCGCTTTTGCCGTTCCGGCCCTCGCTCAATTGGAAGAACAGGGACCGAAACAGTCCGCTCCCTCCGGACTCCTAGCAGGCGTCGCCCGGGCCGACATCACACCGCCCTCCGGCATCGCGCATCTAAATTGGGGTTCCCAGACTCACGTGGAAGCGATTGGCAGCGAAGCCTCCGGCCTGATTGCCACCGTGCTCGTATTGTCCGACGGGAAGCAGAAATTCGTGATGGCGGATCTGGACGCAGTCCTGGCGGAGGATTTCGAAGCCGCGATTCCGGAAGCCGCGGCCAGAAGCGGTATTCCGGCGGCGCATATCCGCATCGGCGTTTCGCACACCCATGCGGGTCCCGGGTTGCGCGTCGAAAAGGGACCTCCGGGGCTTGACATGGCTTTCCACAAGAGGATGTTTGAGAACTACCGGCGAACCGTGCAGGACAAGATTATCGGAGCCATCGTAGAAGCCGGCTCGCGGTTGGAGCCGGCACACATTTACGGGAGAAAGGGTACGGGAAGCATCAATATCAATCGCAGGTTTCGCGCCGCCGGAGGCAATCCGCCCGCCGTGGGCCGCAACCCCGAGGGCTTCCTTGACCGGGATCTGCTGGTGCTCCGGATTGACGATGCGGTTGGGAAGCCGATCGCCGTTCTGGTGAACTACCAGTGTCATGGAACGGTGATGGGATACGCGAATCGCTTCATCTCCTCCGATTGGATCGGTCCGATGCGGCGTACGGTCGAACAATCGCTGCCGGGATCGAAATGTCTCTTTTTCCAGGGCGCGGCCGGCAATCAGGGACCGATCGAAGGCTTCACCGGAGACCTTGGCGTGGCCACGCGTCTGGGGTCGATTCTCGGTCATGAAGCGGCAGCGCTGGCGCTGCGCACGGAGACCGTCCGCCGCGAGCCGCTGTTTGAAGGTTATGTCGAATCCACCGCGTATCAGGCAAAGCAATATTGGCGGGTGGCGGGGCCGCGGCCTTCGCAACTGCGGCTGGTTCGAAAAACCATTGATGTCCCCCGGCGGCGCTACTCTCCCGAAGACATCAAAGAGGCGCAGGCCAGCGTGGAGGAGGCCACCCGGCAGTTACAGGCGGCGAACGCGAGCGGCGACAAGTGGAAGATCTACCAGTTAGAAGCGCGCCTTCGCCGTTTTTCCGATTTGCTGAAGATGCGGAAGACGCCCCTGGATCCATCGCCCCGGCAGATCGCGCTGCAGGTATTGCGCATCGGCGACATCGCCGTGTTCTCCATGCCGGGTGAGCCATTTGCCGAGATTGGAGCCGCGATCAAGAAGGCATCGCCGTTTGCCATCACCCTGTTCTGCGGGTATTCCAGCGGACGCGGCGGCGACTATATCCCGGTGGCTGAGGAATATGTCCACGGCGGCTATGAAGTGGGACGGACACCCTACGACCCTGGAACCGATCGCCGCATCATCGAAGAAGGGATCAAGCTGCTCAAGGAGGCGAAGTGACTCGCCGAGGCTTTGTCTGGGGAAACGTAGTGGCTGCCGGTTTTGGCTCCGCCGGAGCGGCTTTTCAGGAGCCCGCGAAAAAAATCCGTATGGGCGTGGTGGGCGGCGGCTTTGGAGCCAGCTTTCACTGGCATGAGCATCCCGGCTGCACGATCGCGGCCGTGACCGATCTGCGGGCCGACCGCCGGGACAGGCTGCGCAAGGCGTATCGCTGCGACAACGTTTATCATTCGCTGGAAGATATGCTGGCCCGTGAGAAAAACCTGGATGCCGTGGCGGTCTTCACCGGCGCCACCAGCCACTACAAGCACGTCGAGATGTGCATGAACCGCGGCCTGCACGTCCAATCGGCGTGCCCGGCGGTCTCGACTTTAGAACAGGCGGAGAAGCTCAAAGCGCTGAAGGAGAAAACCGGCCTTCGCTATATGATGGCGGAGTCGAGCTACTACCGCGGAGCGGCCATCTACGCCCGCAACCTCTACCGACAGGGTGCGTTCGGCCAGATCTTCTATACCGAGAGCGAGTATTATCATGACCGCGGCGATCTTCAGGCTCTGATCACCGACAAGAAGAGCCGGTTCTTTGAGCCCGACGGCTCCCATAGCTGGCGCTGGGGCCAGCCGCCGATGTTCTATCCCACGCATTCCCTTTGTTACACCGTCGGCGTGACCGGAGAGCGCATCACCAACCTGTCCTGCCTCGGCTGGAGCCAGGACCATCCCTGGACCAATAAGAACGAGTATCGCAACCCCCATTGGAACCAGAGCGCGTTGATGCGCACGAGCGGCGGCAACATCGTGCGCTGCAATGTGTTCTTTCTGGTGGCGGGGGCCGGGGAACGCGCGCAGTGGTTCGGCGAGCACGGAACGCTAGCCATGGCGAACCAGGACGTTCACGGCGACGATTGGCGATTGCGTATGGGCGGCAAACAGCCGCTCACCATTCCGGAATACTGGCGCAAGGATCCGATGCTGCCGCCCGCCATGCGCCACAACAGCGGTCATGGCGGCAGTGCGGTGTTTCTTTGTGCGGAGTTCATCAATGCCCTGCTGCAGAATCGCGAGCCCGCCGTCGACGTCTACGAATCGCTTGCGATGACCGTTCCGGGTCTGGTGGCGCATCAATCCGCGTTGAAGAATGGCGAGCAGCTGGGCGTGCCCCGGTTCGAGAGGTCCAACCGGCTTTGACATTCACTCCTCCACCGCGATACAATCGCTCACCTTAATTCGCTCGCCGATTCAACGAGGTGTCCGATGTTTTCCAAGCGCTTGGTTGGTCTCCTTACGATTCTGGCATGTGCGGCCTCCGCGCCCG
Source organism: Bryobacteraceae bacterium (assembly GCA_035526195.1). Lineage (GTDB taxonomy): Bacteria > Acidobacteriota > Terriglobia > Bryobacterales > Bryobacteraceae > CADEFT01. Next base: position 22,630 of record DATLCW010000160.1, on the reverse strand, counting down.
CCCAGACCACATCCACTGAAGTTCTGGGAACTGTCACCGACGCCAGCGGCGCTCTCGTGCCTGGCGCCGAGGTTATCCTGCTCCGTACCGCTACCCAGGGAAAACGGCAGACCCAAACCGACTCCAGCGGCAACTTCTCGTTTCCCCTCATCGAGCCCGGCGATTACACCGTCACCGTCTCATCCACCGGCTTCAAAACGCAAACCCAAACCGGCATCAACGTGGCCTATCAGCAGAAAGCTCGCGTCAACGTGACGCTCGAGATCGGCGCCACGACGGAACGCGTGGAAGTGGCCGCTACCGGCGTCGAGCTAAAGACCGATGACGCCGCCGTTTCCACGACCATCGAGCGCCGCCGCATCCAGGAACTTCCGCTACTCGGCCGTAGCTTTGCCAGCCTCGCCCTGCTCACGCCCGGTGTTCAGTACGGCACCCGCATGGGGCAGAACGTGCAAGGCCCTGGCGGCTTTCCCTTCCGCGGCGCCGCCGTTACGCTCAGCGCCAACGGCCAACGCGATGCGAACCAGAACATCACCATGGATGGGGTGGTCGCTACCGAGCCGCTCGTCAACCAGGTGCTCTTCAGTCCTTCCATCGACGCCATCGAAGAGGTCAAAATCCAGACCGGGTCCGTTTCCGCCGAATACGGACAGAATAACGGCGCCGTCGTCCAGATCGCTCTCAAAAGCGGGACCAATAATTTCCATGGCGCGTTCTTTGACTTCCTGCGCAACAATGTCCTCGATGCCCGCGACTACTTCCTGAACTTTCAAGTTCCCGCCGGTACAAGGTTGAGCAACAAAAATGCCCTCCGCCGCAATCAGTTCGGCGCTTGGCTCGCCGGTCCGGTGCGCCTGCCCCGCTATAACGGAAAAGACCGCACCTTCTGGAGCTTCAACTATGAGGGCGTCCGCCAGACCGAAGAGTCCGTCTCACAGGCATTCTGGTTTCCCGCCGAGTTCCGCAACGGCGATTTCTCGGCCCTCCTCTCCCCTCTCATCCGCAACGGCGTCCCCGTTCGGGCCCCCATCATCGTCTACGATCCGGTAACCGGAGAGCCCTTCCGCAACGCCCAGGGCCAGATCTCGAACATCATTCCCGCCAGCCGGATCAACCGCAACGCCCAGAACTTTATCAATAAATACCTGCCCCTGCCGCAGTTCCGGCCTGACGACATCCTCGATGTCAACGTCATCCAAAGCGTTCCGTCCATCCTATCGCAGAACCAATACTTCGTCCGTATCGATCACAACTTCAGCGAGCGCGATCGTGTCTTCGTGCGCTACGCCGGCCAGCGGACCAACTTCGATGACCGCCAACTCAATCCCAACTTCAGCACCATCTTCGGCCTCCGTCCGCACAACATCGCCTCGCAGTACCTCCATCTGTTCCGCCCAACAATCATCAATGAATTTCGCTTCGGCTACAATCGCGTCGATCATGACCAATCGAATCCCCGCACCAACACCGATTTTGATGTCGATTCCCTCGGCATCGGCCAGTTCCGCGTAGCCGTCGACAACAACCGCAAATTCCGTCCTCTTGAAGCCGCCATCCCCGGAACCGGAATCCTCCAGGGCGACTCCGGCGCGCGCATCGATTTCAACGATACCTATCAGATCTCCGACAACTTCACCATCATCAAGTCCAGCCATACTTTTAAACTCGGCATGGAGTACCGCCGGCTCACCATTGAGCGTGCGGCGGCCAACGTACCCTACGGGGGTTACGGCTGCTGCGAAGGAGGCTACGCTCTCGCGGGTTTTCTCATGGGCTACCCGAGCAACTCCACCACCGCCGAAGGTCTCCTGGTCCAGAAGCCGCGCCAACATCGTTATAGCGCCTATTTCCTTGATGAATGGAAGGTCACACGCCGCCTCAGCATGAACCTCGGCGTGCGTTGGGATTACTTCGGCTTAGCCACCGATCTCAATAAGACCTGGCGGTCCCTGCGGTTTGATATTCTCAGCACCGCCAGCGATGGCCGCCAGCTACCGACCGTGGTCCCGGAACCCGGCAAGGATTACAAATTCTACGACCCCCAGGAACGCTTCTTCATGCCTCGCCTCGGTCTCGCCTACCGCGTTACCGACAAATGGGTGATCCGCAGCGGCGCCGGCTGGTACGCCAACGCCCAGCAGCTCAACAATTTCTCCATTCTCAATCTTCAGCCGCCACTCTCCGGAACGTTCGGTTTTAACTCCGTCACCGATCTCGCCCAAGTGATCCCCGTATCCTACGGCGGTCAGAACTACGACCTGCAAACCCGGCGCTTCCGCCCGGGGTCCACCGTCCTGACACTGGATAACGCCTTCCCCGGCCAGGGCACGGCCGCGGCGCGCACCAACGTACTCAGCATGATCCCCAACAATAAGGCGAGCCATTACATCCAATGGAGCCTCGACATCCAGCGGCAGCTTCCCTTCAATACCATTCTTACTGTCGGTTACGTCGGCTCAAAAACCAGCCACCTCGACAACACCGTCCCTAACATCAACTCCCCGGACCCTTCCCCCGACACCGACATCAACAGCCGCCGCCCGTTCCAGGCCTATGTCAGTGCGGGCGAGGGCAACGTCCCCCGGCTGCTGAACAATATCCGGTTTCTCGACAGCTTCGCTAACGCCAGCTACCACGGCCTTCAGGTCCAGGCGCAGAAGCGCTACAGCCACGGCGTCACCCTCGGCTTGGCTTATACGTACAGCAAGTCCCTTGGAGAAGGCTACGGACGCAATGATCCGGCCGGCGACGTGCAGTCCGTTTACCAGAACCCGCGCGACCGCCGCAGCGATCGCACGCGTTACGGCTTCGATATCACCCACAACGCGGTGGCGAATTTCGTCTATGACCTGCCCATCTTCCGCAATTCCACCGGCTTCACGAAAGCGGCGTTCGGCGGATGGCAGGCAAGCGGCATCGTCACCCTCCGCACCGGGCTGCCTTTCGCCGTGTCCGGCGGAAACCTCAACACCGGTTTCGAAACGCGCCCTGACCGGGTGGCCGACGGACGTCTTGGCGACAAAGCCACGCGCTCCCTGTGGTATGACCCTACCGCCTTCCGCCGCACGGACTGCAACATCCCCAACCGCCTCGATTTGTGCCACTACGGCAACGCCGGTAACGGCATCCTGGTCTCCCCCGGCACCAACACCCTGGATCTTTCCATCGCCAAAAACTGGAAGATTTCGCCCTTGGGAGAACAGGGCCGCCTTCAGTTCCGGGGCGAAGCCTTCAACGCCTTCAACACTCCGCAATTCGGCAGGCCCAACAACCTCGGCTGGGCCGGTCTCAACTCCATTATTCCCGATGCTCCGCGCGTCGGCGAGATCCGCAGCCTGCGCAGCAACATGCGAATTTTCCAGATAGCGCTGAAGCTTTACTTCTGACGTATAACGAGGATGGCCGGTCCGGACGCGAAATAGACGGCCGCATGAACGATGAGCTTTGGGGGCCAGTAGCCAGGGCTTCGCAGTGTCCACCGATGAGCGCCTTCGATCGCCGCGGCTTCGCGATGCAGGACGCTGCCGGCGTGATTTGCGATCTCGAGCACGGCGTACGCGCGTCCCGGCGCCCGCACTTCGATCCGCAATACGCGGGTCTTACTTGTTTCGCGGATGACATGCTCGGCGGAAGGTTCGCGATCGAACGGGGTTCCGGCGTTTAGCCACTGGCGGAATCTCTCAATCAGGGCGGCATCGAGAGGCGGGGCGTCCCTGGGCATTCGCTGACTTCCCCCGCGCCGGCCTTCCATCAGTTCGAGCATCAAAGCAAAGTTCGTAGTACGGCGCAGAGCTTGATACGTTCGTGTGTCGACGCCTCCAGCCGTGATCTCATCGCCGTGGCAGCGGTTGCAATGGAAAGCAAGCTGCGGAGCAATATCGCGCGAATAGCTGATCACTTGCAGAAGCAACCCGGCGAGGAGCACGCGACGTATTGTATCGCGATATTATAGTCCGATCATGAAGACACCCGTCATTTTGCTGCTCGGCATTACCGCGTTGCACGCCGCCGGTCTCGAACGGTTGTTATATGTCACCGACAGAAGCGGGATCAGCATCTATGAAATCGACAACGGCCACAAGCTTCGACGCAAGATCGAGATTCCCGACTCGGGGTCGTACAAGGGCATCAATGTCAGCGTGCCGCTGGGCCGCCTGTACGTAACGTCGAACGTGAAAGACGACCTGATCTGCATCGATCTCTATACCGACAGAATCTTGTGGCGCAAGAACCTCGGCAAGTATCCCGACAGCGGCGCGATCACGCCGGACGGCAAGCGGCTCTACATGCCCTTTCGCGATGAAGACAACTGGAAGGTAATCAACGCCGAAGATGGCGGGGTCCTGGCGACCATTCCTGTAGGCCGCGGCAAAAATTACGATGACTCGCCGATCGGATCCATCGGCCCGCACAACACCTGGATGCATCCTTCCGGGAAGCGGGTGTATTTTGAAGTGCTCACGTTGCCCTACGTCTTCATGGCTGATACCGCGACAAATCAGATCACGAAGAAAATCGGGCCATTCAGCAAGGGTATCCGCCCGTTTGCGGTGAGTGACGATGAGCGCTACGTCTACGCCAACGTGGACGCCCTGCTCGGGTTCGAAGTGGGCGATATCCGCACGGGAAAGATGATTCACCGGGTGGAAGCGAAGACTCCTCCCGAGCGGCTGGAGCAAGTTGCCAATCCCCCTCGGAAGAAACCGCATTCCACGCCCAGCCATGGAGTGAACCTGACTCCCGATCAGAAGGAGGTGTGGGTGGTGGATGGCGTGTACGGCTACGTGTATGCGTACAACGTGGAAAAAATGCCGCCGAAGTTTGTGGCCGCCGTGCCGTTGTTCGAGCAGCCGGGGGAACGGCCGCATCCCGGCTGGGTGTCGTTCAGTATTGATGGCAAGTACACCTATCCCGACGGGGGCGCGGTGATTGAGACGAAGACGAAGAAGATTGTGGCGCGCATCCCCACCAGCGAGAAGCTGCTGGAAATCGATTTCAGGGACGGAAAAGTAGTGGGTGCCGGGCATCGTTAGGATGGGAGGGGTGTGGCGGGCAAGATCTAAATTTTTTAAAACAAATCTATTGACAGTCTAACACTCATATTTTATATTTAGGGTGCAGACAGTTAATCACCTTGGAGGTTCAACAATGCTTACCCGTTTCAATCCTTTTACCCTCGATCCCAACGCTTCCGATTTCCGGCTCTTCCAGGATTCCGTCTCCAAGTGGCTTGACAACACCGCCACCGGCCGGCCCTGGACGCCCCCCGTCGATATCTTCGAAACCGAGAATGAGGTCGTACTTAAGGCGGACGTGCCCGATGTCGATATGAAAGACATCCAGGTGGAACTGGAAAACGGCACCCTCACGTTGAAGGGACAGCGCCGGTTTGAGTCGGAAAAGAAGGAGAAAGGCTACCACCGCATTGAACGGAGTTACGGCAGCTTTGCCCGCTACTTCAGTGTTCCCGATACCGTGGATCCGGAAAAGATTGCGGCGGAGTACAAGAATGGCGTGCTGACGGTAACGCTGCCGAAGAAGGAGATTGCGAAGCCGCGTACAGTGAAGGTGGACGTGAAGAACTGATCGCCGCCTAGTTTGGGGGTCCGCACCCACGGCCGGTGAAGCCCCTGTGTGCGGACCGCCGAGAGCTAAACTCCGGACGGACTCTCCGATCCGGCAAAATCGTTACTCTGGAACAAGGAGGTTGACTATGTTAGCCAGGTCGATGTGGGATGAGATGAACGACTTCCGTCGTTCGTTCGACCAGTTGTTTGGCAACCTGACCACATTCAGCCGGCCGCAGCGGGATGGGGTGTTCACGTTCCTCCCCCATGTGGAGACCGGCTGGACGGACGAATCCCTGAACCTGCGTTTTGTGGTTCAGGGTGTATCCGAGAAGGAACTCAGGATTACGGTCCAAGGCAACCAGTTGCAACTCCAGGGCGAGCGGAAGGCCCCAGAGGGCTTCGCCAAGGGCGGGAATGCGAATCTGCAACTCGCCTATGGCAAGTTCGAACGCGTGCTTGATCTGCCCAACGGACTGGATGTGGAAAAAATGAGCGCCCATCTGCATGATGGGGTTCTCGACATTCGGATTCCACTGGCTGAAGCGATGAAGCCGCGGCAAATCCAGGTTCAGATTCAGTCTGGCCAGCAGCGGCAGTTGCAGTCCGCCAGCGCGTAATCTTTCTTGGCTCCGGGACAAAGGGGGGCGGGTACTGGCGGAGAGGGAGGGATTCGAACCCTCGGTAGCGCTTTAAGGCACTACGACGGTTTAGCAAACCGCTGCTTTCGACCACTCAGCCACCTCTCCGCAGAGGCAGGGTTGGCGCAATTAGTCACAGTGTATCACAACGGTAGGAATCGCTTACCAGCGTGGATTTCTTGTGCCTTGGGTCACTTGCGCCGATATCGATCCCACGCCTTCGATCCGCCCGCCGACGCGGTCACCCGCCCTGATCCGCGCACCCTTCGGGCATCCGGTGGAAATCACGTCGCCCGGATGCAGCGTCATGAAGTCGCTGTGGAACCGCACCAGCTCGTAAGGGCGGGTGCGCATATTTCGAACGAAGTCGCGCGAGCAGATTCCGCCGTTATGTTCCGTGATCACTTCGAGCGCATTCACATCGTGGATCTCGTCGGCGGTCACAATCACCGGACCGAAGCTGAAGAACGTATCGATGCTCTTGGACCGCGTCAGATATCGCGTATTCTTGCGCAGCACATCCAACGCCGTCAGATCAAGCGTTACCGTATATCCGTAGATCACGTCCCGAACATGCTCCACGGGCACAAAGCGGCAAGTCGTCCCGATAATGACGCCCAGTTCGCCCTCCGCATCGACATCATTGGAGACCTCCGGAGGCGGCAGCACAATGTCCCCTCCCGGCGGGAACATGCAACTCGCCGGTTTCATGAAGCTCCCTGGCTCTTCCGGCTGCACGGCATTGATATCCTCGGCATGTGACAGGTAGTTGAGGCCGATACACCATATCTTCGGCGGCGTATCGTAGGGCAGCGCCGGCGTCACCTCGATCAGCGGTATCGCGGACACGCCGTGTAGCGGCATGGAACGTACATTATCCTGGATCAGCCGCAGCACGTCATTGGGAAATTGCGTGGAATGGCGGCTATTCATCTCCGCCACCGGCACGACGCCCGCGCCTTGGACGACTCCCGCATGGCGCTCTCCGCGATAAAGAAAGCTCATCAGTTTCATAGGCCGGCCACCGCGCCGCCGTCCACGCGAACCACGGATCCAGTCATGAAGGACGCCCTTTCCGATGCCAAAAATGCCACTACCGCTCCGAATTCCTCCACGGTTCCATAGCGCTTCAGGGGAACGGCGGCGACGCGCATTTTCTCAATCTCTTCCATCGGCCGGCCGCTGCGTTCCGACTCGGCCCGATCCAATGTTTCCGTGCGCGCCGTCAGGATCCGGCCAGGAGCCACGCAGCTCACCAGGATATGATCCGCGGCAACCTCCGCGGCGAGTGTCTTGGCCCAACCCGCCAGCGCGGGGCGAAGCGCATTCGACACAATCAGTCCGGGAATTGGCTGCTCGACAGAACTGGAAACGATGTTGACGATGCGTCCCCATTTGTTCGCCCGCATGCCAGGCAGAACCGCGCGCGTCAGCCGCAGGGCGCTGAGAAACACCTGATGGAAAGATGCCAACCATTGCTCGTCGGAAATGGATTCAAATGTACCGCTAGGCGGTCCGCCGCAGTTGTTCACCAGAATCGAGATCTGCCCCAATTCCGCCTGCACCTTGGCAACGGCTGCGGCAATCGACGCAGCTTGTGAGAGGTCACATGTTACGGCGAGCGCGGCGCTAATCTCGTTTGCGGCATCTCCCAACTCGGAAGGACGCCGGCTGAGAATCGCCACCCGCGCGCCCTCCCGCGCCAGCGCGGCGGCGGAAGCTTTTCCCAACCCCTGGCTGGCGGCGGCAACCAGCGCGATCTTTCCCGTGAGACCCAAATCCATAGTTCTCCTAATATCTCACGACTGGTTTTTAATACAATCGCTATATGCGATGGATGCTGCTTGTTCCCGTCTTGATTGCCGGCTCGGTGCGAGGAGAAAACTGGCCGCAGTGGCGAGGGCCGAACCTCGACGGTTCGAGCGGCGAGAAGAATCTACCCGTCAAATGGTCGAAGACAGAGAACGTAACCTGGCGTATCGACATGCCCAGCCGCAGCGGGTCCACTCCTATTATCTGGGGGGAGAAAATTTTTCTGAACGTCGCCGATGGAGACAACCTCGAGTTATGGTGTCTCCACCGGGAAAAAGGAAACGTCCTGTGGAAACGTCCCATTGCCGGGGGCAATTTCAAGATCAACAAGCAGAACATGTCGTCGCCGTCTCCGGTGACCGACGGCAAGAACGTCTACGTGCTGATCGGGACCGGCATCATGAAGGGATTCGATTTCGAGGGCAAGGAGTTGTGGATCCGCGACATCCAGAAGGATTACGGAAAGTTCGGCTTGAATTGGGGCTATGGGTCCTCCGCCCTGCTGTACGCGGATGCCCTGTACGTGCCGGTAATGCATGGGATGAAGACGGACGATCCCTCTTATGTCCTGCGCATCGACACGAAAACGGGCAAGACCCTGGCCAAGGTAGAGCGCCCTACTAAAGCACAGGTGGAGTCTCCGGATTCTTATACGACACCGGCGGTGGTGAAGGCAGGCAACCGGACCGAACTCATTCTCACCGGTGGCGACCTGGTCACCGCTCACGATCTCACTACGCTTCAGGAATTGTGGCGCGCCGATGTCTTGAACCCGACCAATTACGCGATGAACCGCATCATCGCATCCCCGTTGGTGAAGGATGGGCTGGTGTACGCCTCCTCGCGAGTGAAGCCGTTTGTCGCGCTGAAGCCCGGAGGAAAAGGCGACGTAAGCCGCTCGGCCGTTCTCTGGACGTATGACAAAGGGCCGGATGTTCCCACTCCGGTGAGCGACGGCAAGCTGCTGTTCATAGCCAATGATCGCGGCATTCTGTCCTGCCTGGACGCGAAGACAGGGGAGGAAATCTGGGGCTCGCAGCGAATCGCCGCGGCGATTTACAGTTCCTCGCCGGTGCTGGCGGATGGCAAGGTGTACATCACGAATGAAGAAGGCACCACCACGGTGATCAGGGCGGGGCGGCAGTTTGAAGTGCTGGCGGAGAACAAGCTCGAGGAGTACACGTTGAGTTCCCCGGCAATTTCGCAGGGTCAGATCTTCCTGCGCACGGAGAAGGGGTTGTACTGCATCGGCCAGAGGGTCAAGCCATAAGCCCCGAGGACGAGGGGAATGGCGCTGTAGCGAAGGGTGACGGCCGGCTGCTGCAAAAGCAGCCAGGCGGCGCCGGCTATCAGGGCCCAGAAGACGCCGGTGGCTACGGAAAGAATATCGGTGGCGGTGGTGAATACGATCAGCGCGAGCACCGCGAACCCCAGCAGGGCAACGGCTAGAGCGAACGGAGCCTGCACCGGCTCGAGCGATTTGCCAATCGTCAAAACCACGATGACCGCCGCAACCATCCGGCGCATCCCTCGAGGAGACAGCAGGGCGAATGCGCCACATATGAGCACGGCCGCACCACCCACGCCAATTACGGCGCCGGCATAAGAACCGGCCAACGATTGCAGCGCCGGGAACATGGCATCCATTCCAGCCAAATCCCACAGCGATGGATTCAGATGAGGTCCGGGCGTGCGCTGCTGAATCCACTCCATGATCGCGCCGGTTGACCCTACAAGCACGGCGATCGCCGCCGCGCGCGCTTGAGATAGCGCGGGAATTGCCCGCTGCGGAGCGATCAGCTGCAGAAACACATCCACTGCCAAAGCCACGCCAAACAACGCCGCGGCGGTGTAGAGCAGGGATCCCACGGTGCGCGAAATCATCCGCGCATAAAAATGGTTGAGGGGCGTGGAAGTATCGTAGGAGCGTAACCAGGACGGATACTCGTTCAGTGCGGAGAGGGCGGCAAGGATGGCGCCGCAAACAGCAATCCCTACATAGATCCGCCAATGGAAACGTTGGGTCCGCGAACCCAGCCGCCGCAAGAACGTGATGAGCAGAGAAACGCCTATCGCTCCGAGGAACGAGGGAAGCAGAAAGGAAGCGATACGCGTTTTGCCGTAGTCCAGCAGCCAGGCTTCCGGAAGCTTCAGAAATTGGCGGTATTCCGAGGTTTCATTGCCAATCACATCGAGGCTCACGCGAAACCGGGCCTCTCCGGCGCGAAATTGCGGATCTTCCCACACAAAACTGTGGTCCGTGCGGAGCGGGTGCTTCTCCTCCTGGGAGTCCACCAGCGTGTAGGTCTGGATCGGAATATGATGGCGTTCCATCACATAATGCTCCGCGATGTGGCGCGCTTCCTCCGTAGCCAACATCGCTCCCGGCGATTTCTCGTCGAGCACATGATCGAAGCGGTACGCCTCTCCCTTCTGGTTGACGTAAAAGATCCATTCTTCCGGCTTCAGCGGCTGAAAAAAACGCACGCGCCAAATCGCTGTAATCAAGCGATCGCGTAGAATGGCATTCGCGCGCGCGGCGCCCACCTGCTGGCGTAGATACTCGGCGTCCACGGCCCGCAAGTTCGCGGTGAAATCGGTCGCCACGCGCCATCGCGCGGGATCCAGATTCCGCTGGCGCATTTGCTCTACAGCCGCCGCTTCGGCCGCATCGCGCGTCACCGAAACCCGGATGAAGTCCCCGAACGGAGTGGTGCGCGCAGCGAGCGCGATTACGCCGAGCACCGCCGACGACGCGTATAGATAACGGACAGGCCACGGTGGGCGTAGTGGTTCGTCCAGTTCCATCCCTTCCACCGGCGCAAGCGTGGGCGCTGGTTCCGCTTCCTCCCGCGGCTCCGGCAGAAAGCCGCCGTTCCGCCGGTACCACACGATCGAAACAAGCAGCGGCGCCAGGATAAACAGAGCCACCATGCCCCCGTGAATGCGGTACTGCCAATTCTCCGCGCGGAATAAAAATAACCCCATCAGGACGGCATCGATCGTAAAGTGCCAGACGAGCGTGGCGAGAATGCCAAAGCGCAGCATCATCCAGCCCGCCACGATGCCGATCACGCCCACCTCAACGCCTCGAATATAGCCGGGCGCCTGGGGATAGTTGGCGTGCAGAAAGCCCCACACAAACGCCGGAATCACCACCGCCAGCCAGCGATACCTCACGAACTTCAACAAGAAGGGAATGGCAAACAGCCGGAACCAGAATTCCTCGCTGACCGCCGCCATCATGGCCGTGGCCACCGGATAGATCCACGGAACGGGCGTGCCGAGCAGATCCGAGTAATCGAAATCCTGCGGGCTCCAAACGCCATAGCGCTTCCCGATGAGGTAGAAAGCCGTGATGAAGGCCATGTGCGCGGCGGCCAGGGAAAAGCCCGCCAGGGTGGCGCGAAAGAAACCGCGCGTGGCCACACCATGCGGTGTAAGAATGCGCGTGAGACCGAGGTTGGCGCTCGCCGCCGCGGGTGCCAGCACGTAAATCAGAATCCCCGCCGCCGCTCCAATCGCCTGCAACAGCGCGAGAAGGATCATCTCGCTATAGCGGGACGTCGCCGCCATGCCGTCAATCGCGAACGGCAGCGTATTTAATTCATTCAACAGATAAAAAAGCGCGACCACGCCGCTGATCCGAATCATGGGGCGCCACGGGATGGTGTGCCGCCGGACGCCTTGCAGGAGGCTGAGCAGCACCGCTAGAATCAACAGTCCGTTGAACCCCTGCGCGATGGCGGCGTAGAGTTCGTTGCTCGAGCGCAGCGTGGCGAAATCGCGGCGCCATTGCTCGGGAACATAGAGGAACTCCTGATACTTGCCCACCTTGCCGCCATAAATCACCACCGTGCGGCGGATGGTGGCGTCTTTGGCGCGGAAGTCCTGCTGCTCCCAGGTGAAGAGATGATCGTCGCGATTGGGGCGGGATTCTGTTTGTTCCGCCACCAGTTTCTGCGGCCGATCGGTTTGCGCCTGGAGAAAAGCTTCCGCCAGCTTCCTGGCGGAGATGCGGTCCAGCCGTCCCCCTGGATCGGTTTCCGGAATCCGATGCTCGAAAGCCGTCAGGCGTCCATCGGGACGGAGCCTGACAATCATTTCTTCTTTTTCCGGAGGCCGGAACCAGCGCGCGCGCCACTGCCACACAGGAACGGCTGACTCCATCAGCCGATTGGCCTGCTCGAGCCCCAGCTCACGTTCCAGGTAAAGTCTTGCTTCCTCATCCGGATCGAAAACCGTCAGATTGCGAAAGTCCTTTGTGCTGAGCGATTGCGACTTCAGCACGTCCCGCGCGCGCTGGGTAATCTGGTCACGGGAAAACGGCAGCGTCAGAGAAGCCTGAGGAAACGCGGCATTGTAGTTGAGGGAAACGTAGGCCGCCGAGGCCACGATCAGAATCAGGGTGAGGGCGATGAGGCGTTTATCGGCGGGCTGCAGAGGAGTGGTCATGAGACGCAAAAGCCGTCACCGGCCCCACGCGGAGAATCCGATGACGGCTTGAAAGAGGTCAGTGCTTTTTAATGCGGCTACAGGCCATCGCGGCGCCGCTGATGTCGACGGCCGAGCTGCCCTCCTCGATGTAAGCAATTTTTCCCTCGGTATCTATCAGGAATGTGGCGCGGTTGGCGATCCCGCGATCCTCCATGAGAACCCCATACTCCCTGGCGACTTTTCGATTGGCAAAATCACTGAGTAATGGAAAAGATGCCGCTGTCTGCTCGGCAAAGACTCGAAGGCTGGGGACGTTGTCTGTACTGACTCCAAAGACCTGAGTCTCCATTCCCTCAAACTTTGAGATACCAGCCTGGTATCCCTTTATTTCCTTGGTTCAACCACCGGTGAAGGCGGCCGGAAAGAATGCCAGAATGACATTCTTCTTGCCACGAAAGTCCGACAGCTTGACGGGCTTTCCGGTGGTCGCCGGCAGCGTGAAATCGGGCGCCAGATCCCCAACCTTGAGATGGGTTTTGGGCGGCGCGCCCTGGGCATACAATCCGGCAACCGATACCGCGGCTGCCAGGGCGAACTTGCCTCGTGTCATAATACCTCCCGCATTGAAGGTATCAACGAAGGGAGCGGCGTGTAAACCTGGTCCTTCTGAGTAACGCCATATTCGTGTTACGTTGCGTCCCCGAACGGGTTATCGATTGCGTACCGCCACGCGCCGGTATCGTCCCGCCGCAGCACTTCGATACTCTCCCCGCTCATCGTCACCGATTCCCCGCTCTTCAGCCGCCAACTCGACCGCACCAGTGCCAGGTCGATTCCGCCGGTGAGCACGGACTTTGTTTCAATCTCAATCTTGAACTGCAGCGCCAGGAACGCTTCAATCGCGGCGCGAATATCTTCATGGCCAACTGCTGTCTTTCCGGGTTGCGCTACCAGGGTCGCATCCGATTCGTACAAGTCGAGAAGCGCGCCGGCGTCGCCGGCATTGAAGGCGGCGGCGAACGTGGCGCTTAATTGATTCAGGTCGGTAACGGGCATTTCTTCAAGCTATGCGGAAACCGCCAGCCAGTCAACTGGCATGCAACCGGCACACGGCCCTTTGCGTCGGTAAAATGAGGTTGCCATGAGTCGACGTGTCTTTGCGCTCTCTATTTGTTTTACGGGCGTTGGCTGGACGCAATCGCCAAAGCCAGCGGCGCAACCCTGTATTGTGGATGCGGAGGATCATGGACCGCCGCGCTTGAAACGTGGAAAACCAGGCGAGCGGAAAGGCGGGGCCGCCGATTGCGTGACGCTTGCGACTCCCATCGGCGGCGCCGTGGAAGGAGCGGCAGCCGAAGGGCGGGAAGGGTCGACGGTAGAAGTTAAGGATGGCGTGCCGGTGGAGAACCGGGGCAAGCCCTTATCGCTGCTCGAGAAAGTGAGCCTTCGCGCGGCCACTTACAGCGAGAACCTGCCGAACTTCATTTGCGAGCAGTTGATCCGGCGGTATCAGAGCGGCTACACGCGCCACGACTGGAAGCTCCAGGACACCGTGCAGATCGATGTCATGTACGTCGATGGGAAAGAGAATTACAAGAACTACCGCCGCAACAGCAAGCCCGTTAAACTCGAAGACGCTCAGAGGACCGGCACCTGGTCGGCGGGAGAGTACGGGTCGGTTCTGCAGGACATTTTAAGCCCCGCCACCAACGCGAAATTCCGCTATCGCAAACTCGATACGATCGGCGGCGTAGAGACGGAAGTGCATGAATACGTGGTGGAGAAGGCGAACTCGCACTGGGACGTAAAGTTTGGCGGGCAGTCGACAAAGCCCAAATACCGGGGAGCTATCTGGGTGAACCCTAAAGATCTCATGGTTCGCCGTATTGAGATGGAGGCGTTGGAACTGGAGCCTTCCTACCCCGTGTCGCATGTCGAGATGACGCTCGAATACGGACCGGTGAAGATCAATCAGCAGTTCTACACGCTGCCCACAAAGTCTGAAAACCTCGCCTGTTTCACGCAGTCACGGGATTGCGTGCGGAACGAAATGGAATTTCGCAATTACCGCAAGTTCTCGGCGGAAGCCACCATCTCCACGACAGAGACGAACATTATTTTCGATGGAGAAGAAAAACCCGGGGCGAAGAAGGCCGCCGAACCTAAGAAGAAGAAATGACGGCGCGGTGTGCGCGCAACCCACCATTCCGGCCCTGACGGTGCTATCGTGTGTCCCCAGGAGGACGAAATGGCATTTTGCCCGAAATGCGGCAGTACGGTGGAAGGACGCTTCTGCCCGAGTTGCGGCACGAGCATTGCAGGAGACGCTCCGCAAACCAGCAGCGCCGCCGGAAGCAGTAACGTGAGCGCGGCTGGAATGACGGAGAACACGGCTGCGGCGCTCTGTTACTTTCTCGGTTTTATCACCGGGATCCTATTCCTGGTGCTGGAGCCTTATAACAAAAATCCGCGCATCAAGTTTCACGCCTTCCAGAGCATCTTTTTCAATCTTGGCGTGATCGTGTTCTTCTTTGCCATCGGGACGATGATCTGGGTCCTGCCGACGCTGATGATTGTGATGATCGGATTCGCCCAGATGTTAATCAGCCTGGGAATTTTCGTGCTCTGGCTGTTCCTGATGTGGAAAGCCTACAATGGCGAGAAGTTTGTATTGCCAATCGTAGGACCGCTGGCGGAGGCTCAGGCCTCGCGCTGAGTGTCCGCGCTTGAGGAATGGGAACGATGAATGCCCGATTGGAACGGACGCGGCGGCGGTTCTCCCGGCGGGCATTTTTCGGATGGATGGGGGCATCCACGGCGCTCGCTACCGACACGGGCGTGGCGCCGCGGAGGCTATGGGCCGATGACAAAACGAGCCATTTAGGCGCTCCGTCGCCCGATGGCCGATTTATCTCGATGGTGGACGTGGCGAGCGGGGATCTGGCGATCCGGGATACCGGCACCGGAGTGGTGACGCGGCTGACCGGGAAACAAGAGGGCTCGAAGGAGTTCGCCTATTTCTCGGCCATTTCGCGGGACAGCCGGCGGATTGCGTTTGCCTGGTTCAATGCGCGCGGCTTCTACGAGCTGCGGGTGGTGAATGCGGATGGAAGCGGAGCCCGGGTTCTCCATTCGAATGAAGAGAGGCGCTTTGTGCAGCCCTGTGCATGGTCCGCCGACGGCAAACAGATCCTGACGTTATTCTTCCGCAACGACAATATCAGCCAGATCGCCCTGGTATCCGTTTCAGATGCCTCGGTGAAGGTGTTGAAGTCGCTGGACTGGGTTTATCCGAACAAGATGGACCTGTCGCCGGATGGGCGATGGGTAATTTACGACGATCTGTTGCGGGAAGGCGAGGGCGCACGCGGTCTATTCTTACTTGCCACGGACGGCAGCAGCAGAAAGCCCGCCATCGCGCCGCAGATTCACGACGTGTTTCCGTTATTTACGCGCGACGGCAAAGGCGTGCTGTTTCTGAGCACACGGGAGGGCTCGAGCGATCTTTGGATGCAACCGCTGGCCGGAGGCAAGGCGCAACTGCTTCGCAAAAACATGGGGCGGGCGCTGCCGTTGGGAATTTCGGACAAAGGGGATTACTACTATGCCCTTCGCGCCGGACAATCGGCGGTGTATATCGCGGACTTGGATGGGATGCCCGGGAACGCGCGAGTGATTGGAGAAGGCACCGGCACTCCGGAGTGGTCTCCGGACGGCTCGCGGGTGGCCTATGTGGCCAGAGCCGCCAATGAAAATTTCGGCCAGGATTCGCGATCGATTGTGATTCATGATGTTTCAAGTGGCGGCCACAGGACGTTGGCGCCAAAGATTGCATGGTTCGACCATTTGCGCTGGTCGCCCGACGGGAAGCGGTTTCTCGCCGGCGGCAGCGACCGGCATGGGCAGCGGGGCCTCTACTCGATCGATGCCGCGACGGGCGCTGTCACCCCGCTCGTGCGCATTCCCGCCTCCACGTACGAGGGCTTCGAGGGCGTTTGGCTGGATGGGGGCAAATCGGTGTGCTATTGGAGCGATGACGATTCGACGCTACGCCTTCTTAAGGGCGAGGGCGAGCCCAGGCAACTGTATCGCGCCGCCGGCCGGGGGAAGCCGCACGATCTGGTTGTGTCTCCCGGCGGCCGGACGGTGGCGTTCGCCTTGCGGGATGCGGAAGCGGATGCTGTGCTGATATTGCAGATTGACGGTGGTTCCCTACGGCAGGTGGCGCGCGTGCGCGGCGGCGGAATCAACGGATTGTCATGGACACCGGACGGGAAGGCGCTGCTGGCGAGCGCTCCGTCCGATCCACCGGGAGTGTGGAAGATCGGCCTGGAGGGCGAGCCGCCGCGAAAGCTTCCCTGGGACTTGCGCCAACAGGGCGCGGTGCGCGTGCATCCGGCTGGGCGGTACATCGCTTATACATCGGGCAAGACGCACACGGAAATCTGGGTCATGGAAAGGCTGGTGCATGCTACACATCACCAACGGTGATTCCGTTCTTTGTTCGTTTGAATCGGTGTCGATGCCAGGGGAGTATCTATCCTGGCGCGACATTCTGCACGAAGGACCGGTTCCGCAAACGGAGACCCTGGCGGAGTTGTCCGCCATCCGTGCGCGCTTCGTGGCCGATTGCGGATGGACCAGCTATGGGGAAGCCCTGGAAGAGTTATCCAGGCGGGATGACGTTTTGGCTCGCAGCCATGAGCAGGATGAAGTGGTTCTGTGGTTCGAGTACGATCTGTTCGACCAGCTGCAATTGCTGCAGGTGATGGACTGGTATCACACCCATCGGCCGCTGCCCGGCAGGTTGACGTTGATCCATCCCGAAGGGTATCTGGGGGCAATGCCAGGCGAGGTTTTGAACGGCATTTTCCCGTACCGGCAAGCGGTGCACGAGCAGCAATTAGAGCTGGCGCACCGCGGCTGGCAGGCGTTTACGAGGCCGGATCCGGCCGGTATTCTACAGATGGTGACGGAAAATGCGACCGCGCTGCCTTATCTGACTGCGAACTTTTTGCGCTTCCTGGAGGAGTACCCGTCCACCCACAACGGGCTTTCGCGTTCGCAGGAGCAGATTTTGAAAGCGATTGCCGCGGGGCATCGCGACGAGGCGGAGATCTTTGCGGCATTTTGCGAATGGGAAGAGCCGGTTTTCATGGGGGATTCCACCGTTTGGCAGCGGCTGCGGCAGTTGGCGGATGAGCCCGCCGCGGTCCGGAATGACGGAGGGTACGCGCTGACGGATCTTGGACGGCAATTGCTGGCGGGGGAAGCCGACTGGATTCGTGCGTGCGGCGGCATTGATGTGTGGATGGGCGGAGTGCATCTGCAGGGCTCCGATGCCGCGTGGCGGTGGGATGCCGGGGCGAAGACGCTGCGGAAGCGTTGATCCGCCCTTTCACTTTCCGGTTTGTTCTCTGGAGCTATCAGGGCGACGCCAGAAAAACATCGCCATTTGGCGTTTCGTGAGGGAGATCGAAGGACAGAACGCCGCTGCCGAGCAGCCGAGCGTGATGCCGAACTCGCGGAATTTCTGAATTATACGGAAAGAACATATGATTGGGCGGCACATCGGTGAAGTACGGCACAGGAACGTGCACCGGAAGTGTTTGACCCGCCTCCACAGCCCAAGCCGCGCGCGAATCAGGATACGGTCGCCTCCCCGCGAGTGAGAACTGTTGGCGCAGAAAGCGATCGCCGCGCCAATTTTTTGATAAAATTTCGTGACCGTTTCCGCGTATAGAAAGAGGTGGAACCGCTATGGGACGGATTATCGTTATCGACGGCAATGTGATAGACCAGATCAACCGCGGCAATGGGGAGATGGCGAACGCGCTTAAAGCCGCGGTGAAGGGTGGAGCCACGGTATATATCGCCCAGCAGTCCTACCGAGAAATTGTGACGGAAAATCTCATCCCGCGGTCCGCCGTTGCCAACGATATGATGTTAAAGGAAACGGGCATTAAGGTAGCTCCTAACGGCAACGCTGCCGATCGGCTTGATGTCGTTGCCAAGAATGCGAGAGACGGCGGAAGCGTCCTCGGCGAAAAGGATGCGAGAGTAGCTGGCGAAGCCAAATCGCTTGGCGCCGAGATATGGAGCCCGGATAAGGCTTATCGCAACAACGGGACGGGAGTGGCTAAGACGCTTGGTGTGAAGGTCGCTCCTGAATGCAGCTTGCCAATTAAGCACGAAGCACCAGCCGATTACCGTGTAGGCCGTGAATTGATGAAACTGCCTCCGGTAGAGATCGCCCTCAACGGGACTGTGACGAACCGCAATCCCCCTGGTGGGGGTGGGAGCGGCATCCCTCCCGGTACGATTAAAGGGGGACCCGCCGTGTCTATGCCGCCGAACCCAAGAGCGGAAGCTATAGGTGGCGGGGTTGTCCTTCTCTTTGAAGGCATCAATCTCGTTTTCAATAAGATTAATGACCACATCCAAAAGAAGAAGATTGAGGAAGCGTTAGCAAAGGAACAAAATCTTATTGCGAAGGCGCGCGCCGCTAAACCCAATCAAGGCATTCTGCTGCTTTTCACCATGCGCTATACACAGCCGCTGCCGGACAGCGTTATCAAGCCAGGCGCTGAATTTTTGTACTTGCGATGGGGTCAGGGCGCAACTCAAGATCAAGCCAGAATGGAGGCGCTCAAAGAGGGCGCAATTGGGCCCGGATTGCTTAAGGATCAATCCCTGACGACCCAGGAAGCTTGGATTGCCCCCATTCAGAAGGGTGGCGTTACGGAGATTCAGACTCCGTTCCCGATAGTCGCAATTGGCAAATTTTGGATGCCCAAGGAGCGCAAGGCAGAGTTTCAGAACGTCAAATTCGATTGGATCGAGGGCTTTGACGACAATTGGCAGACTTCGCGAGAAGTGCCCGGAAACCTTGAGCCGGAGTTTATGATTCTTCGCCCGCCCGCGGAGGTTCATTGGCACAACCGGAACGGAAAACAGCCCGTACGAGTACCGCTGGTACAACGTGATACAGCAAATGGAAATAAGATTACGGTGGTTGATCTAGACCCTTACAGCTTGGGCAGCGCGGCGGCGGCGATGATCTTTCCATTGAATGAGGATGCGAAAGTTACGTTCGAGAGTACGCAGGCTACCGCCCATGGAGGCCTCCTGCGATATCCGAACCTCAGCATGATGCGATGGACAAGAGCGGGAAACATCCATTTGCTGCGCTTTACCTGATGCGACACGGCGAGGTTCAATCTTGTATGCGGTTCTGGGGCGCCGCTTCATCCGCACAGCGAATGTTGTTTTTTCTAGAAAGGATCACGCGTTTCAGCGCTTGTTTTTGCCTTCTCAGGAACAATGGGTCATCGGTACTGAAGGCGATGAACGCAGGCAGTGAATTATCGGCCTGGGTGGCGAGAGCATGAATGCCTCCGCGTTCACGTCCAATAATTCCGGTCGAGGCTGCGATACTGCACGGCTTCGGCTACATGCTTGGCGATGACCCGATCGGCATGGTCCAGATCGGCGACGGTTCTTGCCACTTTGAGAATGCGATCATGGGCCCGCGCCGACAATCCAAGTCGTCGCACCGCCATTTCGAGCGTGCGCTCGCCGCCATCATCCAGCTCACAAAGGCTACGCAGCCGCGCCGCGGGGATATCCGAGTTATAGAAGCCTCGGCGGCGCTGGACCTCCCTGGCAGCTTCCACGCGAGCCCGCATCTGCGCCGACGATACCCCGTCATCGCGGCCGCGAAGTTCCTTGTAGGCCACCGCCGGCACCTCGATATGGAGATCGATCCGATCGAGCAGCGGTCCGCTGATCTTGCCCATATACCGCTGAATGATGGCGCCGGTGCAGCGGCATTCGCGCGTCGGGTCGCCGAAGAATCCGCAAGGACACGGATTCATCGCGCCGATAAGCATGAAGCTCGCAGGGAAGGAGAGTGTCATGTTGGATCTGGCCACGGTTACCGAACGATCCTCCAGGGGTTGGCGCAGCGACTCGAGCACGTTCCGCGGAAATTCCGGCAGCTCGTCCAGGAAAAGCACGCCGTGGTGCGCCAGGCTCACTTCCCCGGCATGCGGCGTTCCGGCGCCGCCGCCCATCAGGCCGGCATCGGAAATCGTATGATGCGGGGCGCGGAAGGGCCGCGCGCGCAGGATTGCCATGCCCTTTGGCAGTACTCCCGACACGCTGTGAACCTTGGTGGTCTCAATCGCTTCCGCGAAGGTGAGCGGCGGTAGAATGCCGGCCAGCCGCTTCGCCAACATGGTCTTGCCGGATCCCGGCGGACCCACCATCAGCACATTGTGCGAGCCGGCGGCAGCGACCTCCAACGCCCGTTTGGCCATGGTCTGGCCGCGCACCTCGCTGAAGTCCAGGGCGGCGGTCTCAGTTGAGAACGGGGAAGGAGCCGCGACTGGTTGCGGCTGGAACTTATCCGGGTCGCGCAGCAGGGCCACCGCTTCCGCGATATGGCGCACGCCGAACACGCGAACACCCTCCACCACGGCCGATTCCGCGCCATTCTCGAGCGGCACCACCACATTCGGGACACCCTCGCGCAGCGCGCAGACGGCGATCGGCAGCGCTCCGCGCACAGGACGCAGGCTGCCGTCTAACGACAGCTCACCCACCATGAGGAATTTCTCGGTGCATTGGACGGCTCCCATAGCGCCGAGAATGCCGATGGCCATGGGCAGATCGAACCCGGCGCCCTCTTTACGCACATTTGCGGGCGCGAGGTTGATGGTGATGGCCTTGGCGGGATAGCCCAAACCGGAGTTCATCAGGGCGGATTTGATCCGTTCACGGCTTTCGCGCACGGCTGTGTCGGGCATGCCGACGGTGATGAAATCCCGCGTCCCGCCGGATTTGTAAAGGTCCACCTCCACATCGATCAGGTGTGCGTCTATTCCGTAGACCGCGGCGCTTCGGGTGCGAAACAGAGCCATGTAGACTAAGTGGGTCACCGTCCCGGAACATCTCAACAGAACGTCGCTGCGTATAGTAGTGCTATGAACAGGCCGAGTCTGCCCCAGTTGGTGACTGCCCTCCCGGGTCCGAAAGCCAAGGAGGTGATGGCGCGGGATCGCGCCGTGCTGTCGCCTTCCTATACACGGCCTTATCCGCTGGTCGTGCGAAGAGGCGAAGGCGCAATCGTCGAGGACGTGGATGGCAACCGGTTTCTGGACATGAATGCGGGAATTGCCGTAGTGGCGACAGGCCATTGCCACCCTCGCGTCGTGAGCGCGATTCAACGGCAGGCGGCGCAGCTTATCCATATGTCCGGCACCGATTTTTATTACGAGAACATGGTGGCGCTGGCGGAGAAGCTGGCGGCCCTCGCGCCGGGGCATGGGCCGCGCCGTGTCTACTTTGGCAACTCGGGCACGGAAGCCATGGAAGCAGCGATCAAGATGGCGCGCTATCACACCGGACGCGACCGGTTCATCGCTTTTTTCGGCGCCTTTCATGGCCGCACCATGGGCGCGCTCTCGCTTACCGGCAGCAAGTCCATTCAACGGAAGGGGTTCGGTCCGCTGGTGCCGGGAGTAACGCACATTCCGTATGCCTATTGCTACCGGTGCGCCTACGGAAAGAAGCCGGATACCTGCGCCGTGGAATGCCTCAAGGTGATTGAAGAGCAACTGGTGAAGACGATTTTGCCGGCGGAGGAAATTGCCGCGATCGTGCTCGAACCGGTGCAGGGGGAAGGCGGCTACATCGTGCCGCCGCGCAAGTTTTTCGACGAGCTGCAAGCGCTGGCGGGCAGGCTGGGCATCCTGATCATCGCCGATGAAGTGCAGAGCGGCATGGGGCGGTCGGGAAAGATGTGGGCGTCGGAGCATTTCGCTTTCGATCCCGATATCATGGCCATCGCGAAAGGCATCGCGAGCGGATTGCCCCTGAGCGCCATGGTTGCCCGGGCGGCCGTGATGCAATGGAAGCCCGGGTCCCATGCATCCACCTTCGGCGGGAATCCGGTGGCGGTGGCGGCAGCCCTGGCTACAATCGAACTGCTGGAAGAGGAATTGATCGAGAACGCCGGCCGTATTGGCTCTCGTATGTTGGAGCGGTTGCGCGAGTGGCCTGCCCGATATCCGCGAGTGGGCGACGTACGGGGATTGGGACTGATGAACGGCATCGAATTCGTGAAGGACCAGCAGACGAAAGAAATTGACCCGGAACTGCGGGATAAGT
>DATLCW010000256.1:0-34681 GCA_035526195.1 Bryobacteraceae bacterium | reverse complement strand
TTCGACAATGCGCAGTTGGGCGAATGCTCGTTGAGCGCCGATGGCGAGTGGCTGACCGCGGCCGTGAAGCAGGGTTCCCAGTCGGGCATCGGTACTGGGCGATGCGACGGGAAAGTCTGGCGGCTGATTCCGTTCGAGAGGACGGTGATCCATCCGCAGTTTCATCCGCTGGATTGCCAATGGATCGAATTCTCCGGCGATCCGGCGCCGCGCATGCACCGGGTCAAAAGGGACGGCACGGGGATGGAATGTCTTTACCAACACGGCAACGATGAGTTCGTGGTGCATGAGACGTTCCTCGGCGATACCGGCGATCTGGTGTTCACGGTCTGGCCGCAGGCGCTGCGGCGAATGCGCTGGGACACGCGCGAGATTACTACGATCGCGTCCTTCAACGCGTGGCACATCACGCCCAATCGGGCGGGATCGCTGGTGCTTTGCGACACGAATCATCCGGATCAGGGGCTTTTTCTCGTGGAGGCCGGCAGCGGTCAGCGGCACCCGGTGTGTTTGAGCGAATCGAGCAATCAGGGCTCGCAGTGGAGGACGTCACGCTACGCTCTGAAAGAGGATTTCGAGCGGGCGCGCAGCGATGCCAAAGGCGGCGCCTTGAGTTGGATGGAAGTGGCCACCGACACGGTTTACGGACCCCAGTGGACCCATCCGCATCCGTCGTTCTCCGCCGATGAAAAGCAGGTGGTGTTCGCCAGTGATCGCAGCGGCCACACGCAGGTCTACGTGGCTGAACCCGCCGATCAGCGGTTGGCGTAGTTCTTCTCGTAATACTGCTGGTAGGCGCCGCTCTTCACACGCTTCACCCAATCCCGGTGGTCCTGATACCAGCGCACGGTGAGAGGCAGGCCTTCGTCGAACGGCACCCGGGGGGCCCAACCCGTTTCCCGGGTGAGCTTCGCGCTGCTCAAGGCGTAGCGCCGGTCGTGTCCGGGCCGGTCGGTCACCCGCGTCATCAGGCTCTCGGGCTTGCCGGTCGCGGCCAGGATCCGCTGCACCACTTCCCGATTGGGCAGGGAAAGGCTTCCCGCGACATTGTAGACCTGCCCTGCCCTTCCCTTGTCCAGGACGGCGAGGATGGCCCGGCAGTGATCATCGACAAAGAGCCAGTCGCGCACCTGCATGCCGTCTCCGTAGATCGGCAGCGGCTTGTCCTCGAGCGCATTGGAGATCATCAGCGGGATCAGCTTCTCGGGAAACTGATATGGCCCGTAGTTATTCGAAGCTCGAGTCACCGTCACCGGCATTTTGTAAGTGGTGAAGTAACTCAATGCCAAAAGGTCGGAGCCGGCCTTGGACGCCGAATAGGGACTGGAGGGCTGCAGCGGATAGTTCTCATCGGCCTCATGAGGCTCTTCGAGACTGCCGTACACCTCGTCCGTCGAGACATGAAGAAACCGCGGCGTGTTGTGCAGGCGGGCGGCTTCCAGCATGCAGAAGGTCCCGTGGAAGTTCGTGCGCACCACCGGTTCCGGCGAGTGGATGCTGCGGTCTACATGGCTCTCCGCCGCAAAGTGCACCACGGCGTCCGGCTGTTCCCCGGCGAACACAAGCCGCACATCCGCGGCCTCGGCGATATCACCCTTGACAAAACGGTAGCGAGGCGAATCGGCGATCGATTCGAGGTTCTCGAGATTGCCGGCATAGGTCAGCTTGTCGAAGTTGACAATGCGGTAATCCGGGTACTCGTTCAGAACGAGGCGGATGAAGGCGGAGCCGATAAACCCGGCGCCGCCGGTGACTAGAATCTTCATGCTGTCTCCGGCTCAGAGTTCCTTGATGCCCGCGTGATCGATGAGAGCGGCATCGCGTTTGCGCTCGGTGTCGGCGACGAGGTTGGTGGCGCGCAACAAGGAATCGAACGTGCCGGCGTCGGTCCACCAACCGTCGAGGAACGAATAGCTGAGCGTACCCTCGCGAATGTACGCGTTGTTGACGTCGGTGATCTCGAGCTCATTGCGCTTGGAGGGCACCAGTTGGCGGATCTTGTCGAAGACGGTGCCGTCATACATGTAGATGCCGGTGACGGCGTAATTGGACTTCGGCGCCCGGGGCTTCTCCTCGATCCCGACGATCTTGCCGCCCTGCATCTCGGCCACGCCGAACCGTTCGGCGTCGGTGACTTCCTTCAACAGGATTCTGGCGCCGCAATCCTGCGCGCGGAACTCATCGGCCGCCGCGCGAATGTTGTTCTCAATGATGTTGTCGCCCAGAATCACGCAGAGCTTGTGACCGTCGGCGAAGTGTTCGGCGAGGTTCAGGGCGTCGGCGATACCGCCCTCTCCCTCCTGATAGGTGTAGTTGATGTGCTTCAACCCGAACTCTTTGCCATTGCCCAGCAGGCGCAGGAAGTCTCCGGAATTGCGGCCGCCGGTGACGACCATAATGTCTTGAATGCCCGCGTCCACCAGCGTTTGGATGGGGTAATAAATCATCGGCTTGTTGTAAATGGGAAGCAGATGTTTATTGGTGATTTTTGTAAGCGGGAACATACGGCTTCCCGTGCCGCCAGCCAGAACTACACCTTTCATATGTCCCTTTCAGGATAGCAGCGTTCATGCACCCGTCACATCTTCGGGTAGATGACCGGCTTGTTCTTCTGCTTCCACTCGGTGATGCCGCAGGCTCCGACGACGTTGTATCCGTTCTTTGCCAGCAAGGCCGCCGCGCGGCCGGCGCGGACGCCGCGGAGACATAGGGCGACGATCTTCTTGTGCTTGGGAATCTCGGACATGCGGCTCTCCAACTGCCCGAGCGGGATATTCACGTAGCCCTTCACAGCGCCGTCTTCATCGAGCTCTTTAGGCTCGCGGACATCGAGCAGGAATACGTGCTCCTTATCTTTGAGCAGTTCTTCGAGCTCTTCAGCCGAGAGGCGCTTGCGGGCATCCTGCGCCAGTGCGGCGGCGGGCAGCAAACTGAGCAACCATTGGCGTCGGGTAAGTTTCGTAGACATAGCTTAACGTTCCCGCTTGCGGGACGCTTTGTCAACTTTGGTGAGGTTCTCAAACAGGTAGAGGCCGCTCTTGCCGGCGACGGCGAAATCGAGGTCGCCGTCGCGATCGAAGTCGCTGACGGCGATCTGCATGCCGGCGCCGGTGCGGGTGGAGTAGTCGATCACGTGCCGGGTCCAGAGCAGGCCCGCGGCAGTGTTCCGGGACTCGTACCAATAGATGCCTAAGGGTTCCTTCTCGCCGGGGTCATTGCCGTTGTGAGCCATGTAGCGTTTACCGGTGATGAGGTCCTTCCGTCCGTCGCCGTTGAGATCGACCAAAGCCGTGGCATGCGCCTGGGACCAACTGGCATCGATGACGCGCTTGACGAACTTGCCGTCCGGCATATGCTCCAGCCACAGGATCCCGTAATCATGGGCCATGGATGTGACGACGTCATTCCGTCCATCGCCGTTTACATCGTAGGCATAGAGGAAGCCGAGTTGACCGGGCGATTGCCAATCCTCGTGCAGCACCCAGTTCTCCTGCCGCGGGTCCTTCGGGGCTTCCAGCCAACCCTTGGGGGTAAGGATGTCGGCGCGTCCATCGCCGTTGATGTCACCGGCGCCGATGCCGTGTCCATAGCTCTTGGGGCTGGCCACGTGTTTGACGAATGCCTTGTCCTTCACCTCATACCAGGTGAGCGGAGCGTTGAGACTTCCGAACTGCGGCAGCAACTCGCGCGCCTTGCCGTCATTGTCGAGATCGACCATCCAGCAGAACTCGACATTGTTGCCGCTGTCTATCTCATGACGCTTCCACAGCTCGCCGGGCCGGCCGGAGTTTTCATACGAGTCGAGGCGCTTGGAAAACCAGGAGCAGCTTACGACGTCGAGCTTGCCATCGGCGTTGACATCGATGGCGTGGTCACTGAAGTTATCGATGTAGTTATTGAGGTAGGGCAGGTCGCGGAACTGGTGCCGGGTCCAGCGGGGCGCTTCAAACCAGTTCTCGCCCGAGACGATGTCGAGCTGCCCGTCAGCATTGATGTCGGCCCAGGTACAGCTCTCATTGGCGCCGAGGTCGATCTCCTGTTTTTTAAAAGGGACATCGGCGGGGCGGCCGAGACCCCAGGCGATCCATCCCAGCAGAGCTGTCAGGGGAAGAACAAGGAATAGCTTCACGGGGCAATTGTATCTCGCTAGTACCAGGGAAGGAACGGAGCGAGCGAGGGGACGCGGGCGCGGTACTGCTCGAACCGCGGACCGAAGTGGTGGCGGAGCAAGCTGTCTTCGGCACGAATACGGATGTGCGTTCCATAGAGACAGATGACAACGGCAAGCGCCCCCGCCCAGGGACGGGACAGCAGCAAGGCGGTGGCGATGAGGAGACAGAAGAGGGCGGTAAAAACAGGGTGGCGGACGTGGGCATAAGGACCGGTCGTGACGAGCTGGTGATCCCCGGTGACCACGGCTTTGATACGCCACTCCAAACCGAGGTGACGTAGCGCGGCGAAGAGGATCGCCACGGCCAGGATGGCGAAGACAATGGCCCCGGCGTGGCGCCAGGCGGCGGAGGTGAGGGGGCGTTCCAGGAAGGCGAAGGCGATCAGAAAGCTCAACCCCTCCAACGCCAGCCCGTGCATGGATCGTGGGTCGCGGAGCGCGGGCCGCTCCTCCGGGATTCCCCTCCGGCGACGTTCCCGGCGCACGCGCCGATGGTTGTGCGCGAGCAGCGAAGAGAACAGGATCCAGCAAGCCAGCAGAATCCCTATCGAAGCAGCGCGCAGGGCGTCCGTAGGATAATTATTGCTTTGCATGGCCTCTTCGCGAATCGTAATCGTCGGCGGTGGACTGCTCGGATTGGGCGCCGCCTATCGCTGCCAGCAGCAGTTTCCCGGCGCCGATGTGACGGTGGTTGAGAAAGAGGACGGTGTGTGCCGCCATCAAAGCGGGCATAACAGCGGCGTGCTGCATTCGGGTCTTTATTACAAGCCGGGCTCGCTGAAGGCGCGAATGGCGGTAGAGGGGATCCGGCAGATGATCGCGTTCTGCCAGGAGCACGGAGTGGCGCATGAAGTGTGCGGCAAGCTGGTGGTGGCGGCGACGGAGGAAGAGATCCCGCGATTGAGAGAGCTGGAGGACCGCGGCCGGAGGAACGGGCTGACGGGAATCCGGTGGATGGAGAGGGAAGAGTTCCGGGAGATCGAACCGCATGCGGGCGGGTTGGCGGCGCTGCACGTGCCGGAGGAAGGCATTGCCGATTATCCGGCGGTGGCGGCGGCGCTGGTACGCGAGATCGCGAGCAAGGGAGGGCGGGTGGTGCTGGGCGCGCGAGTCCATCGCTGCCGGCAGACCGCGGGCGGATGGCTGGTAGAGACCACCAATGGGGACTTTGAAGCGTCGCTGCTGATCAACTGCGCGGGGCTGCATTCCGACCGCGTGACAGAACTCACGGGGAATGTGCGGGAAGTACGGATTGTGCCGTTTCGCGGGGAGTATTATAAGATCAAACCGGAGCGGCAGAGCCTGGTGCGCAACCTGATCTATCCGGTTCCCGATCCGAACTTTCCTTTTCTTGGGGTGCACTACACGCGGCTGATTCATGGGGGCATCGAGTGCGGGCCGAATGCGGTGCTGGCATTCGCGAGGGAAGGATATAGAAAGAGCGATTTCAAGGCGGGCGATTTATGGGATGCGCTGACGTATCCGGGGTTGTGGCGTTTTCTGGCGCGGTATCCGCGGATGTGTTTTGAGGAACTGCGGCGGTCTTTCAACAAGCAGCTTTTCTGCGAGTCGCTGCAGCGGCTGGTGCCGGAGATTCGAGTGGAGGACCTGGAGGAAGGCGGGGCGGGGGTGAGGGCGCAGGCGATGAGCCCGAACGGAGAACTGGTGCAGGATTTCCACTTCGTGACGGGACTGAGGGCGCTGCATGTGGTGAATGCGCCGAGTCCTGGGGCGACGAGTTCGCTGGCGATCGGATTGGAGATTACGAAGATGGCGGAGAGCATGATGGCGGCTCAACGGTCCGCGGTGAGCCAGGCCCGGTAGACCTTAGAGAAGGTCCATCCCTCGGGGCGGTACAGCACGGTTGATTTCGGGTATTCCGTTTTTACGGCATTCTCTAACAAGGGCACGCCGGAGGGATTGCGGGCATCGACGATCCACACCGGCCGAGGCGCGATGGCTTTGGCGAGGTCGGGCAGGTCGTAATCCTTTAAGACGCCGGGGATCACGATGCCGATCAAACCGCGATGAAACTTTGCCTGGGTGACGGCGAGCCAGCTCAGGGGCATGGCCTCGGCGGCGACGGCCTGAATTTGGGGCGTGAGGAACGCAGCGTGCAGGGCGAGCACGGCAGCGTTTCCGCGGCCATAGATGCGGATGTGTGCAGGATCGATATCGCCGCGGCGGGTGAGGTCCTGGAACGCGTTGAGGACATCGGAGAGTTCGAGACCGACCATGGTGCGTCCGACGAGCAGCGCGCGATTGGCGGTGGCCCATTGGGCTACGGGGAAGTCGAGGCTCAGCACGGCGTGTCCGGCCGCCTTCATGGCGTCGATGTCCGCTTTGGCGGCGTTTAAGGCGATCACCGCGGGGTGCTTGCCGGAGCCTTCCGGCACGTGGATCACGGACTCGCGAAAGCGCACGGGCGAGAGCTCGACGACTGCCCGCGCGGTGACGGTGTCGCGGTCCAGCGGCTGTTTGGCGGCAGTGCGATTGGCATAGACCCGCAGCGCGTCGCGCGCGTTCAGCGATTGCGACGTCTCGCCGCCGAGACTGGAGTGGACCTGGCCGGTGGGCGTGACATAGAGCGACTGCTCGGACTCGGTTTCCAAGTCCGCTTCGGGGCCCGCACTGTCACGGCCGGCGAGCCACTGCTCAAGCCAGCGGTAGGCTGCTTCGCGGCGCGGCTTGGACCAGCCGTGGGTATCGTCATACTCGAAGTATCCGGCTTTGGCCTGCGCATCCAGGAGGGTATAGAAGCGGCGGATATCCTGATAGGTGGCGCGGGCTCCGGCGATCGGGAAGAAGTCCTGGATGGCGGTGGTCATGAGGAAGGGCGTGGGGGCGGCGGCAAAGGCGAAGTCCGGAAAGTCGAGCTCATCGCGGAGGAAGCCGGGAAACACCTGCTCTCCGTCCTGGGGACCGGGCTTATACCAAAGCTGTTTCCAGGAGGTCATGTAGCAACTGGAGACGATGGCGGAAAGGCGCGGATCGGCCACCGCGAGGTAAGCGGCCTGGGTACCGCCGCCGGAATTACCGGCGACGGCGATCTTACGCGGATCCACGTCCGGGCGGGTGTGGAGATAGTCGACGGCACGCACGCCGTCCCAGATTTCATAGCGGGCGATGTGCCCTCCGGCGAGCAGGGATTGCGTTCCGATGAGGGTATGCTCGGAAGTTCCGATGCCGGCGCGAGAGGTTCCGGTGGCCGGATCGAGGGTCTCGATGCGTTCGCCCTGGCCGGGAGGATCGAAGGCAAGCACGACGAATCCACGGCGGGCGAGAGTGATCCAGACGTGCTGGTAGGTGGCGGAGGCTTTTCCGTTGGCGCTGTGACCGGCGACACCGACCACGGCGGGATAGGGCGGCCGGCCGGTGAGCGGCACATAGACGTTGGCGGTGACGTGGAAACCGGGCAGACTGTCGTAGATGAGCTTTTCGACGCGGTAGCCAGGACGGGTGAAGGTTCCGGTGATGCGGGCATTGAGGGGCATGCGCCCGGAAGGGAGCCCGCCGATTTGGTCGAGCATCCTTTCGCGAACCCAGCTACGGCGTTGGGGAGCTTCGGCGGGGGTGAGTCTGGCGACGCGGGCGGCGCGGTTCCGGAGCGCGGTTTCGGCCAGTTCGCTGAGGTATCCATCGAGCACGGGCTGCTGCGCGTAAGCCGCGGCAGTGAGGAGGAAGATGGCGGCAAGGCGCTTCATGCGCGAGCGTCCAGTACTTTGAGCAGGTAGGTGAGGTTGCGCTTCATGTCGGCTTCGACATTATTGGAAGGCGTGGATGTTTCGAGATTGGCGAATCCTTCGTAGCCGATGTCGCGCATGGCCTGCAAGACGCGGGGGATGTCGATTTTGCCTTCACCGAGATAATGGGGATTGTCCTTGAGGTGCATCTGGCAGATGCGCTTGTGTCCGAGCCAGCGGATTTCCTTCACCACATCGAACCCCTGGAGGGTGGAGTTGCCGATGTCGTAGTAGGTGAGCACGGCTTTCGAGCGCGACCGCTCCATGATGGCGGCATTGTCTTCGGCGGAGATGGTATTTTCGAGACCGAGCAGCACGGCGGCCTTTTCCGCTTCGGGTCCGATCTCGCGGAGGAAATCGCCCACGTAGTCTTTCTCTTCTTTCGTTCGGAGCGCGCCTTTACCGAAGAAGGGAAGGAGCATGACGCGGGCATTCAGCTTCCTGGTGATGGGGATAGCGTCCGCGACCCATTTCTGGCCGAGCTTGTCGTTCTTCAGATAGTTGACATGGAGGATATCGAGGCAGGTGCCGGCAAGGCGGATGCCGTGTTTTTTGGCGGCGGCGAGGTACTGGGCCTGAAGCCCGGCGTTATCGAGCGGCAGCTTGCCGCCGACAGGGGTTCGACCCAAACTGACTTCGACGCCCTGAAATCCGAGGCGGCCGGCGAGGGAGACGGCGTCCACCTTGCCTGTTTGTTTGAGGTTCCAATCGGTGACGCCGAGGCGGAAGCCGTAGGATTTGGCGTGGAGAGGCAGGGCAACGCCGGCCGCCAGCAGGAGGGAACGTCGAGAGATGGGCATGGGTAAATTATGACGCGTCCGGGCGGATAAATGCGGATGGAACACACCAATCATTTTTATGTTCCTTTGTCGTGAAGGGTGGCGCGCCAGTAGGCGAGGGCGGTGGCGAAGACGAGGTCGTCGTGATGGGCTCCGCGGAGAGGGGAGATTTGCTCGTCTCGACGGCGGAGGTTGCGGAGTTCTTCGATGAGGCAGGGCGCGTCTTTGAGGGTGTCGGCGATGCGGAGCTGATTGTTGCGGAGGCCGATTTCGAGACCGAGGAGGATGTCGTTTCTGGGAATGTTCCAGGCGTCCCCGTGGCGGGTGGCGTGGTGTCCGGCGGTGAGAGTCACCGGGACCAGGCGCGTAATGAGCCTTTCGGCTTTGAACAGATCTACGACCGGCTGGCCTACGCCGGTGGAATCGATGATGAGATTGGCCGATCCACAGAGGTCCGGGTGGCGGGTGATGGCGCTGATGTGGCGGACGATTTCCGGATAGGGAGTGTCGAGCGGGAGACGTTCGAGATAGCGGACGATGTAGCGCTTTTCGAGCGGGTATTCAAAGGTTGCGGCGTCGCGCGGGCCCGTTATAACGAGCGAGCGCTCGATGATGCAGATGGCGGTGTAATCGTGTTTCTGGCCGAGATCGACGCCGATGTAGTAGTACACGCCGGCGCGTGGTTGGGGGATCTGATGGAGCATCGCCATCAACTGCATGCGGGCGTGGATGTCTTTAATCAGCGGCACATGGAGGATTGGCTTGCCGGGACCGAGGAGAATTCCGGGGATGGGGATGAGAACCTCCTGGAGCGTGTCCGTAGTGAAGAGGGTGTCTTCGGATTCGATGAACTCGCAGAGGTATTCCTGACTGAAAAAACCGGCGCTCATGCTGGCGCGCTCTTCGGCGAGGAATTTCGGAGAGATGCGGCGGCATTCGGTGGCGGGGACGGAGATGCGGGTCCAGGCGGGGTCGGGCGAAGTGTAGGTTTCATAGAAAAAGCCGGAACGGCCGGAGGGGGTGGAGATGAGCCATAGCTGGGGATTTCCGGCGGCGGCGAGCATGGGGCGGACGGCGAGGTAGAGCTCGTCGGGGACGCGGGCGGCTTCATCGACGATGAGCAGGGAGACGGAGGAAAAACCGCGGATGGTGGAATCCTTACCGGGGAGTCCCACGATGCGGGACTGGTTGGGGAGGAGTATGGAGATTTCGTTGCCGCCATCGCCCCGGGGTTTGATGGAGAGCTTGCGGAGGAGGCGCTCGATTTTGCGGACGAGCTCGGCGGATTGGCGGGCGGATGGGCTGATGATAGCGGTGAAACTTTCGGGATTGGTGAGCGCGTGATGGAGGGCTTTGACGGCGCTGACGGTGGATTTGCCCCACTGACGGGAACAATTGAGGATGCAGCGCAGCGGATTTTCGGCGAGCAGGCGCGCTTGGGGGGGATCGGGAGTGAAGCCGAGGGATTGGATGGCGAAATCCAACGCGGAGGGTGGGAACACGGGCTGGGTGAGGTGAGGTTTGGCCTGTTTTGCGCGGGCGGAAGCGCGTGGGGCGCGCTCACCGCTCCTCATGAGGGCCGTCCGGTGCGGGGGAATCGGGATCGGCTTTGGTGAGGATAGAAAGCCAGGCGAAGATTTCGGGTAAATGGAAGTTAAAGACGGGCCATTCGAAGATTATGGTTGGTTCGTTCGTGCGGGGCGGGGTGTTTCGGGGCTGTTGTCGCTGTGGCGCGGGCAGTTTAAGAGTGGTGAGGATTGACAGGATGATGGCCAGGATGCGGGTGAGCCAGTTGGCGGCGGCGCTGGTTTCGGCGTGTGGCGGTTGGGGATCGGGTTTGGTGGGGGTGGTGAAGTTTACGATGGGGGCATTGCGGTCTTTACGCAGTTTGCGCAGTTGGTTCATGGAGTTGTTGTAGGAGCGCTGGTAGCGGACTTCGTAGCGGCTGAGGGTGTCGAGCGTGGTGGGCGTGTTGGTGCGGATGGTGACGAGGCTGTCGACGAGGCGCATGGCGGGGTGCTGGTGAGACCATGCGGCTTGGATTTTTTCTTTCTGGTCGAACATTTCGGAGTCGAAGAGGGCGGTCTCCATGGCCCAGATGCGGCGGAGGCGCCAGTAGGAGTTGACCATCTGGGTGACAAGGTGCTGTTCGGAGGTGGTGGCGGGCTGCCATTCGGTTTGGTAGCTGGTGAGGAGGGAGGTGTATGCTTCTTCGGATTCGTTGGAAAGGACAACGCATTTGGAGGCGAGGCCATGGGTGATGCTGTTTTGTGAGGAGCGCTGTTTGCCCTCGGGGGTGATGGGGCCTTGTGACTTTTTGCCGTTTTCACGGGCTATTTTTTGTTTATCTTTGAGGTCGATCATGTGAATCCTTTTCGGTGCACACGATTTAATATAGAATGGCGGTTGGTAATTTTTGATTGGGCGGGTGAAGGGCGTGCGGGCGGATTTCGTTATTAATCAATGGGTTGGCTGGTGTTGGGGTTTGGTTTTAATGGCTGTGACCGGGTGTGGGGAGGGGAGAGCCTCCTGGTAGGGTCGCAGGGACAACGCTCCCGAGCTCCATCTCACTTCTTTATCGGAAGGCGTTTGATTCGAATCAGCTTCTTCGTCGCTGAAACAAGCGCGCCGGTTGCCAGTTCGTCTTTCGCTTTCGCGACCACGGATTCAATCAGCTGGGACGCTTCCTGCGCCTTCAAACCTTGGACCCGCAGGCGAACAACCGACGGAGCCGATGCCCCGCTAAGGGCCAGTACGGAATGGAAGTCAGCATCAAGAGTGATGACGACTAAAACTTCCTTGCGTGCGTGTTCGAGAATGGACTCGTCAGATGCTGTCGCCATCCCGAGTTCGCCAACGTGAACAGTTTCGAGCCCACGCGCCCGCAAAAGGGTGCCGCTGAACGGGGAAGGCCTTGGTCGAGAATCAGTCCCTTCACGCGACCCGGATATCCAAGGTCTCGTCGTCAAGGTTTGCCGCCGCAAACTGAAGAACTTGCTTCAGGTCATCCTCCTCAAGCTCCGGAAACTCGCGAAGGATTTCGGTGCGATCAGGATAGAGGGCAATAATTTCAAGCACCCGGCGCACGGTGAGACGCATGCCGCGGACGCACGGCTGGCCGTTCATCTGCTTTGGGTCAATGGTGATGCGATCAAATCCCGCAACCGTCATAAAGCCTTCTAGCTCCTTGAGCTACAACCCTCACTCTACCAGTTGTGCTGCCGATCCTGAAGACCCGGCAACTCCCCTCCCCTACCGCTTCGTTTTCTTAACGATTTTCTAACTTCATTTCAATTGAACTTGCGCTTCCCCGTGTGGTATATCGCGCTCAAGGCCAGGAGCGTGACGCGTCACTGGCAGTGTTGGGTAGATGGGCAGCACGGCCGGTAAAGTCCGGTTGCCATCGGGGCTAAGGGGTGCGAGGCTAACCACGCCGCTTTGTGCTGCGCCCTTGAGCCGGATGCATCGAGAGGTGCTTGTCCGTGCTCGCTGCTGCTGAGCGATTAATTCTCTCCAATAACCCCGCGGCGTCTGTGCGCGATTCTCACGCTCGCTGGTCCTCATATCCCCCACTATCCGGCCTTTCGGGCTCGAAAACCAGAGGGGTTAATCGGACGCTTAGTGCGCCAGCCAAAGCCGGCAGGAAATAGTTGATGAAAGTTCAACACGGGAAAGATCTCGCAAATCATTCCGGCCCCGAGTCATGCGGAGGCGCTCGCGAGGGCGCCGCTGAAGCGTTGACAGGGGAAACCGGCGGGTCAGCCATTGAGCCGCGTAATCCGAATTTCGTAACACCGACGCCGTTAAGCGATGCGGAAGGCAATATGAACCAGGGCGATAAACGCGAGTCCTGGGGCAGTCCTGCGCGGTCGGAGACCCTGTACACGCCGGGAAGTTTCTGCACAGAAGCTGGGAGATCTCCGCCGGGCCGGGCGCGACGACGCCAGGGCAGTTCAGTGAAGGCCAAGAGCCACACGCCTGGACAACCACCGGTGGAGAAGTCGGATGCGCTCGTATTACCTGGGAAACTGTCGAACAAAGGCGACCAACCCGCGGAGATGGTGGAGGGAAGGAGTGCAGCCAAGGGGAACGCTGAACAGGACCCCGCACCCCGGACACAGAGCCGGACCAGTTGTGCGTCGATGGGCCTGGAAGGCGTACGTCGGGCAGCGCGCCGGAATCGGCGGCTGCGGTTCACGGCGCTCATGCATTACATCACGCCGCAGCTGCTTGTGGACAGCCTCTATGGCCTCCAGAAGAATGCGGCGGCGGGGGTGGATGGAGTGACGTGGCGGGAGTGCGAGACGATTCTCCCTCAGCGGGTGGCCGAGTTGCATCGGTTAGTTCATACCGGAGCATATCGGGCAACGCCATCTCGACGGGTGACATACCCAAGGCAGATGGCCGATAACGCCCGTTGGGGATCGCCTCCATCGAGGACAAGATTGTGCAGCAGGCCGTCGTCACGGTACTGAGCGCGATTTATGAAGTGGATTTTCTTGGGTTCTCGTACGGATTCCGACCGGGACTTCGTGTCGTTGTCTCCCATGTCCCATGGTGCGTGTCGCATACGGTGCAGATTATGGACGGGAAGGCATTCGGAATGACCGAATCGCAACCTGCACCGTCGCCCCGCTCCGTTGTGGATCCGCTGCCGTTCGTCATTGAACAGCTCAGATACTACCTGGCCGAAAAAGTCAACGCGCCGCCTTCAACCATATTTCGACCATCTCGGAGAAATCCGCGAAGGTGAGATCCTTTGGACGGCGCTTGAGTTCCATGCAGATTTTGGGCAGATCTTTGACGAACCGTCCATAGCGGGCCGCGATCTCCGCACCGCCGGGCGAAGCTTTCTTTTTCGAGACGTTCGCCAGCCAGTTGCGCACTTCAGCAATGGCTCGCGCGGGTTCACCTCTGTGCGAGTGAATGTCTTGCCCGGCGATGTCCGAGATGGAAGCGCGGTAGCGATACGGCTCGCTATCGAGAATCAGGCAGGCTTTCCTATGCTGTGACCGGCTGCCAAAACGCTTACATCCCAGATACAAGCCCAGTTCCAGAGGCATGTTAAAACGCGGTAGATTGGTTACCCTGCCGATCCCCACAGACGAGATGTCGTGGACCCCGTAAGCGCATTGCTCAATGATGCGCATGATTTTGGCGAGCCGCGCTTCGCTCGCATCATCTACTTCAAGGGAACAGCGGGCAACGAACCCGAGGTCGTAGATCGCGAACACGATGGCGTCAAGGATCGGCTTGTACGTGTCGTCAAATGGGCAATTAATAAAAACATCCGTGCCCCGCAGACGATCGGTCACCTTATCTTTTTACCTTAAAGAGCCGCTGGCGGATGACGGTCGAAACCGCTTTTTCGATGGCCTTCGTTCCGAGATCGCTCTTGCGGCGGGGGACCTGCACGGCGGGCAGCCCGTGGATATCCCGCAAGCGGATGGACCCATCGCGGCGATGGATGACGATCTGACTGGACGTTACCCGCTGCGCCATCCCTCTCGCTACTTCCATCGCTGCTCTTTGGGTGGAATGGACCACAGAATCCCGGTCGGCGCTACCTTCCTTTTTGACGGCCCAACCACCATTCAGCGGAACGATATGTGTGGTTTTTGTTCGCATGTTTGATGTCTCTTTTATTGTAGTCTCTGCAGGAGTTTACGCCATTGGCGTATGCTCAGCCTCAGGTGGAACTTGCCAAAACCTCAATTCTTACGCGGCAAATCACGGCACTTCTCAGCCACGGGGAGTATCGGCGGCTTCATCCCGGCTAGTTGTGACTCCAGCCATCGGCTCGCTGATCAGAG
This sequence comes from Bryobacteraceae bacterium, assembly GCA_035526195.1. GTDB lineage: Bacteria > Acidobacteriota > Terriglobia > Bryobacterales > Bryobacteraceae > CADEFT01. The sequence continues at coordinate 20,175 of DATLCW010000256.1, read as the reverse complement.
TTGGATCGCGCGGAAGAGTGGCGGAGATCGAGTAATTTATTACTGGGCGGTCGGGGAGAGTTTAATCCTGCTGCTCTACCTGTACGCCAAGAACGTAGTCTAGGATCTGACCCGAAGCAGGACGCTCTACTTGCCAAATTGTCAAAAAGGAATTTGGAACATGAAATCAAATGCGTTTGAAGAGCTGTTGGAAAGCGCTCGCGAGGGCGGCGCCATCTTGCGCGGTGAAAAGAACGCATCCCGGCGGGTTTCGATCAAGGCTGCCGGCGTGCGTGCGATTCGCGAACGCACCAACCTGTCTCAGTCGGAATTCGCCACCTTGATCGGCGTAAGTGTCAACACGCTTCAGAACTGGGAAGGGATAGAAGGCATCCCACAGGACCAGCCGAGGTATTGCTTCGCATCATCGAACACGAGCCAAGGCTGGCCGTAGAAGCGATCCATAGAAAATGACAGCCGCGGCTTTGCATAATTCCGCGTTGATCAGCGAATCGGCGGTCATAACTTTGGCGCCGTCGCGGACCAGCGCCGCACTTCGTTCCGCCGTCGAATCGTGAGGAAGACTCATGTCTCCCCGAACATCCCGCGCATCGACGAATGGCCGGAGGCTTGCGGCTGCGAAAGTTTTCACCAGAAACGCGGCGCAGCTACACGATCTCTCCTCACTGAGGATGTGAACTTATTCTTGAGGCGGCCCTTAGCCACCGATTTCGGGTCCCATCCCTGGTGATTCTCGGACGCTTACACCGACACATCCCAGGCTCCGACTATACAGCCCCCGGCGAATGTTCGTTCGTTCCGAGATTGGATAACTTCAACGAAGGGTGTAAAGCGCCGAAACTGAGTAATTTATTCTACTAGCGGGGCTGCAATCGCACCAGTCGCTCAATTCCCGCCTCATATCCGCCGCAATAGCCGCCGAACGGCAATTTTGACAGTGCTTCGGGATACAAGATCGAAGTGTTTGGGCAAAATCCCCGCGCCTTCCACGCACTTTCCACCGCTGCTCCCCAGCGGTCTGGAAGCGATAGTTGGTCACCAGTCAAAAACGCACCGAGAAATTGGAAAGTTGAAGCGGAGAACCCTGAAAGGTGCCCGATGAAACCAGGAAGGGAAGGAGCCCACGCGCTAACCAGCTCAAAAGGTGACCCATCTGCTGGAATTCCGGTGCCAGTGTAGTATCCAGCGGCTGGTGAAACAACCATCGTGAAGAGGTACTCGCCAACTCCAAATGCTCCAGTAGGATCAAAGAATGACATAGGGTTCCCTCTGGCGTAGTCGTATCCGTTTGGCTGAAGAGGATCTTCCTGGCGAAAACGGCCAGACCTTGGATCATAATTTCTGGCGTTCATATATACATCTCCAAACGGACCGTCCTGATGCCCGGTAAAGTCTACGCTTGTGTCGAACCCAAAAGCAGACTCAAACAGCGGCCGTCCGAAACTATCACGTGTTATGTGATTGACTAAGCCTGTCGCGCCTACAAAGAAGTCCCTCGGCGAACCCAGGTGATCCAGAAGAATCCATTTCACTTGGCCGTTTCGCTCCTCTGCAAGTGTTCGCCCAACAGTGAAGGGCAGTTGTCGCGCAAGTACTGAACCGCTACTGTTAATTTCGAGTGAACAACTATTGCCGATGAGACGGCGCTACGGTGCGGCATTCGTGAAACTTGGTACACGCCGCCAAACTGAGCCAGTCTGGGAACCCGGCGTGTGGCCTGGAGTTCAGCGAAGTCGAGAAAATCATCCTCTGAGACTAAACCTCGTCAGCCGTCACAACAACGGCAAACGGAACGCCGAGGGCCTCGAAGTGCTTCTGTGCGCACCGTACTTTGCCGGCCTCCCTGTTTCGGAGTTTCAGGAAATCCCTGGTCCCCTTCGTCTCACGAACGAGGTAGAGCGTCTCATCGTTGTGTTTCACATTCGCCCAGCCGGGATTGTATGTGCCGATGAGTCTCCACTTTGAACCAAGCCGGGAGCTTGACGAACAATTTGATGCCGGTGCGTTCGTTTCGTCGGCGGGCGAACTCGCGCTCAGTCCCGGAGTCATAGACGAGTGGCACGCCGAACAAGGTGGGGGAATGTTCGCAAAAGATGCACGATGAACTCGGGGCTTCGGGAGATCCGGTAGCGTTCATCGCGTTTCCGGGATCCGGTAGCGGCAAAATGGGAAAGAATCCGGAAGCCAGTATCCGGACGAGGGTGCTCGGCGAGGAGCATGAGCCTGGGCGCGGTGTCCGAATTCCTCCCCTTTGGAATCTTCGCACTGCGCACAATACGTTGGACTGACACGCCCGAGGCCGAGCCCGATGAGGTTCATCGTAACTGTGCGGGAGAATATTGTAGAATAATGTGCGAGCCGGACACGGAGACTACATGAAGCGATTTCCCATCAGTGCGTTTTTCCTCGGATTGCTTGCCGCCAGTTGGATCCTCATCTATCACCCACCCTCGCGCGCGGCGCAGGGAGCGATCAGCGGGCAAGGAAAGATGCGGTTCCGCGTGCGCTACGCCGCGGATCACCTGCCGGCGGAGGCGCGCCAGGTGTTGAAGGGAGCTCATGGCGGATTTGCCATCGACCTGCGTCCCGGCAAGGGGGAGACATACTTCTCGCTCAAAGGCGCGGGCATTCTCCAAATCAGCAGCGATCTGAAAAAAACGCGCTTACTGACCACTGCCGCCGAGATGAAGGACACCAACCTGCACAACAGCGCCATCTGGTATGCGCGGGACGGCACGCCATTTCTCACCTTTCCTGGCAATGAGGCGAATCAGGTATTCACCACCACCATTGATGGAAAGATGGTGCATGCGCTGAAAACACCCGATGCGGGCGTGGATCTTGGCAACCCGACGGCAAACGCTTACTTTGCCGGCGGGGGCAAGTTTATTCCGACCGATGTGGAACAACTGGACGGGATGCTGTACATTCCGACCGGGTATTCGAAACTGGATTATGTGTTGACGGCTAAGATCGTGAGCACTAAGCCGTTCCAGGCGGTGTGGCACGATTTGGCGTTTGGCGGCAAGGGCGCCGGGGTGGGCCAGTTCGGCACCGGTCACGGCGTCACGGTACCGCCGGGAACCAAACGGGTGGACATTGCAGACCGCCCCAACTCTGAAATAGATCGCTTCACCCGCTATGGCCAGTATCTTTCTACTCTGAAACTGCCCACGGGTTCCCTGCCCTGCGACATTCATTACCTCGAAAATTATGCGGTTGTCGGCGCCCTGGATGGTCCGGACCGGACCAAGGGGGCCCCAATTTACGTACTCGAGAACGATCAATTGATCTCCACGGTGATGGTGAAGGAAGATCTCGGGCTGGAGAATTTCAAACATATCCATAACGCCGTGCTCAGAAGGAGCGGCGGAAAACTGTACATCATCGCGCAGGCCTGGAACCCGGGAGACTTCGCGATTCTGGAGCAGGTGACCGACTAAGCCGTGCTGCGCGGATTGCTTGTTGCCTTCACTCTGGCAGCGTTGGCGTGCAGTCCGGAATCGCAGGCCCATGGCGTTCCCGAGTATGGGTACGAGGTGGTGCGGGTCTATCCGCACGATCCCGAGGCGTTCACACAAGGCTTGTTTTATCTGGATGGATTTCTGTACGAAGGGACGGGGCTGCCGGGTGAATCGTCCATTCGGAAGGTGAAGATCGAGACCGGCGAGGTGTTGCAAAAGCGAGACCTTCCGGCTCCGCACTTCGGCGAGGGCATCGTGAACTGGAACGACCGTCTGCTGGAGTTGACCTGGGAGGAGCACATTGGATTCGTCTATGACCTTTCCACGTTTCAACCCAAGGGCGAGTTTCACTTCCCCGGGCAGGGGTGGGGACTTACGCAGGACGGCAAACGAATCATTATGAGCGACGGTACGCCGGAGCTGCGATTCTGGGACCCGGAAAGTTTGCGGGAGCTTGGCCGCATCACGGTGACGAATGAGGGTCAGCCGGTGCAGAACCTGAACGAGTTGGAATGGGTAAAGGGCGAGGTATTCGCCAATGTCTGGCAGAGTAACCGCATCGTACGGATTGATCCGGGAAGCGGCCGACTGGTGGGCTGGATTAATCTCGCCGGGCTCTGGGAGGGATCGGACAACGCGGTAAAGACGCTCAACGGAATTGCATATGACGCTGCAACGGACAGGCTGTTCGTCACCGGAAAGAAATGGCCCAAGCTATTCGAGATCCGGTTGATTCGAAAGTCCCCGTGACATCTCCCGTTCCGGCTGCACGGGCCGGGACTGGCAAAGATTTGTGGCGGGTGCATGGCGCTCCCTGAGAAAGGCTGCGCTAACCCGCTGGAACTCCGATTCAAGGCGCGTAAGTAAATTCGGGGCAGGTCCGAGATCCTCTGCGCGGCCTATTTTTTCGAGTTCCGCACAGATTGCCGCCATGCCTCTGGCGCCCATACTCGCGGAGCTGCCTTTAAGCGAATGTGCCGCCTGCGCCAGGGATCCAGGCTGCGCCGTTTCCAGCGAATGATGCAGACGGGTAAGCAAGTTAGGGGTCTCCTCGAGAAACAAATCGATCACGGTTTCCACGAGCCCCCGCTCCGCGCTTTGCGGCATGTCTCGAAGATTGTTCAGCTCGGTGTGATCGATGGGATCGTCTTGGGCCACGCCATGCGCAAGCCACTGGTCGAGAACCCTGGACAGGTCCCCGGGCGAGACTGGTTTTCCGATGTGATCATCCATACCGGCCGCGAGACATCTTTCCCGATCCGATGCAAACGCGTCGGCGGTCATGGCAATGATGGGGATCCGGACTCCCGAAGCTTCCTGCCTTCGGATTTCGCCGGTTGCGGCGTATCCGTCCATTTCCGGCATATGGCAATCCATCAACACCGCCCCGTAGGTCCCCCGCGCTACTGCCTGCACCGCTTCGCGGCCGTTGCCCACCACATCCACGGAATAGCCTAGGCCTTCGAGCATCCCGAGCGCTACTTCCTGGTTGACGACATTATCCTCGGCTATGAGCAAGCGGGCTTTTGAAACGGGGGTTGCGGCGGAGCGGCTGGTTAAGGGAGAGGAGACAGCGGCGTTTGAACGCGCTATGTTCCGTGTCAATCGGGGACGCATTACCTCCGCTAAACAGTCATAGAGCTGCGACTGGCGCGTGGGTTTGGTAAGGCATGCCGCGATCCCGGCGGCTTCTATCTCCCCGCCTGGAGGAGAATTGCCCAGCGATGTCAACAGCACGAGTTTCACGCTGGAGATCCGGGGACTGGCCTGGATTGCCCGCGCCAGTGTCAGCCCATTCATCCCGGGCATCTCCATATCGAGAATGGCCACATCATAGGGCTCGCCACGATCGGCGGCGGCAAGCAGCATCTTCAGGCCCAGCGGGCCACTTTGGGCGCTGCCATTTCGCATCTGCCACGCGATGATCTGCTCGTGTAAGATCCCGCTGTTGGTGGCGTTGTCATCCACGATGAGCACACGCAGCCCTCTCAAGCCTGACCGGATCCCGAAGCGCACCGGGGCTTCCGCGGGCTGCCTGGCAAACGGAATAGTAAACCAAAACAAACTTCCTTTGTCTATTTCACTCTCAAGGCCAATTTCGCCGCCCATCAAGCGGACCAGATCCTTGCAAATGACCAACCCAAGTCCCGATCCACCGTGCCTTCGCGTGGTGGACGAATCGGCCTGCGAAAATGGCTGAAAGAGACGGCTCTGCTGACCGGGTGCGATGCCTACGCCGGTATCCTTGACCTCAAAGCGGATCAGGGCGGTGGTTTTCGTCAACTCGCCGAGCTTTGCCCGGACCACAATTTCTCCCCGCGCGGTGAACTTAATCGCGTTGGAGGCCAGATTCATGAGGATTTGTTTCAAGCGGAAAGGATCGCCGCGCAAGGTGGCTGGCAAATCAGGATCGATGAATCCCATGAGTTCAAGTCCTTTACCTTGGGCATCCTCCGCTAACATACTGGTGGCGCTCTCAAATACGGCATACAGATCGAAATTCGTGGTCTCCAGTTTCATCTTTCCAGCCTCAATCTTGGACACATCAAGAATATCGTTGAGGAGGATCAGCAGGTTTTTTCCGGAGGCGAAAGCCATTTCCGCCCAGGAACGCTGTTGGGGATTCATTTCTGTATTCAGGAGCAGGCGCGTCATACCGATCACCCCGTTAAGCGGCGTGCGGATTTCATGACTCATGTTGGCAAGAAACGCGCTTTTAGCCTCGTTCGCGCGCTCGGCCAACACTCTCGCTGCCTGCAACTCCGCATTTATCTTATTTCGCTCGGTAATATCCAGCACCGTGCCGATCATGCGCAGGGGGCTGCCGTCCGGGTTATAAAAGGATTTTGCCAGCCCGTGCAGAAGCCGCTCCTCGCCATTTGGCCGCCGGGTGCGAAACTCGATGTCGTAAGGCTCGTTCTCCCGCAAAGATTTATCGAGCTTCTCTTTCAGCATACCGAGATCGTCCGGGTGTACGGACTTAAAAAACAAAGCACCGGTTACTTCCTGCTGCAGGTCATATCCGAAGATGCGGTAAGCTTCGTCGGACCAGCGCACGCGGTCCGTTTGGATATTCCATTCCCAACTGCCAAGATGTGCCATTTGTTGGGCTGCGGCCAGCCTGGCTTCAGAGGATTCCAGGACCACCATCAAACGCTCGTGAGTACTTTCCTTTCGTTTGCAGGAAAGGGATAAAACTGCTACTACCGAGAATGCAATGATCGAGCTGATACGGTTCGCAACATCCACTTTCCTATCGCCTGGTTGAGAGACAAAAAAGCCCAAGGCGGTTAAGAGCGTGCATGCCAGGGTAGTGACGTAAACAGGTAACCGTCCCGGTAGCCAGAACGAAAGGCCGATTACGCCCACAGACAGCATCTGCGTGGTTAGGCCATGCGCCGTGACGGCGTCTAAGAGAAATACCGCCGAGGCCAATAGGACCATCAGCCCGATTACGCCGCGGGTTCTAACTGTATTGTGCATAAAGCTGACGTGCGGCTTAATCCGTTTAACGGTTGAAAACAGGTGCCGGTATCACTCTGCTCATATCGGACCGTTTTGACCAAACTTCAAGGGAACGGCATCTTTCCGGCGCAAATACGCGGAGCGGAGTGCCGATCTTGACTCTTTCTTGACGCACCCTCGTTTCGATACAAGTAATCTAGAGTTCTATGCGCCACGGGCGCCGGGGATTATTCATTCTGCTGACGATGGGCATCCTGCTGCCCGGGGCCATTCTGGCTGTATTCGGCCTTCGCAGCCTGCGGCAGGACCAACTGTTGGCGGAACAGCAAACGCGCGACGCGCTGCAAAGCGCCGGGGATCTGGCCGCCCGCGAGGCGGCACGGGAACTGGCCCGCTGGCAGACCTGGGCTGAACCAGGCTCCGCAATCCTAACGCTGCGCCCTGACGGAAGCCTTCACGGGGCACGTGGTCTGCTCTGGTTGCCAGGCGGGGTTCGTGAGTCTCCACTGAGCCCGGATCTGCAAGCCGCTGAACAAGCGGAGATCCGGCAGCAGGATCACCCAAAAGCCCTGCGTCTTTACGAAGATGCATTCCGCACGGCGGCTCCCGAACGCCGGGCTCGTATTCTTTTACGGATCGCGCGCACTGCGCGAAAAGCGGGGAATCTGGAGAAAGCGCTCCGCAGTTGGCGTCACATTTTATCGCTTCCCGAGTCCCCCGCCTCCGCTGCCGCCCGGTTCGGCCTTGTGGAACTGGGCGGTGCTTCGGCACTGGATCTGTACCGCGATCTGGTCTCCGGACGCTTTCCGCTGGCGCGTGAAAGCTTCTTCTTCTACTCGGTCCGGGCGCGGGAGTTAGCTGGCGATGCCGCGGTGGCGGAGTTTCGTGAACTGGAGCGCCGCCGCCGTGCTCTGACCGAAGCAGCAGAGTCATTTCTCGCCGCCCCGCGCCGCCATCCCGCATCGGGATTCTTCGCCTTCTGGGAACCCGGACAGGCGGTTCTAATCTCTGAAGAGGCGCTCAAGGGACGGCTCACGAAAGCCGCTGAGACCGGTCTGGACGCCGCCGTCACCCTGCGCCCGCGATACTCGCTGCCCGGCGGGTTGTCGATGGTGCGTCCGCTCGATGACCCGCAATTGCCGTGGCAACTCGAGGTGTCGCTCCGGGATGCCGCGGGCCGGCAACGGTCTGTACGCAACCGCCAGGCGCTGTACCTGGGTTCGCTGGGCGTCGTATTCACGGCGCTTTTGTCGGGCGTGTTTCTCACCGCCCGCGCGGTGCGCCGCGAGGCGGAGTTCTCGCGGCTCCAGTCGGAGTTTGTTGCCACCGTCTCCCATGAATTCCGGTCGCCGCTCACCGGCATCCGGCAACTCGCCGAATTGCTCGACTCCGGAATCGTAAAGACAGACGGCCACCGCCACAAGTACTACCGTCTTATTCTTCAGGAATCAGACCGTCTGACACACCTTGTCGAGAACCTGCTCGATTTCTCGCGCCTGGAAGCGGGCCGCAAGCAGTACCGGATGGAAGCGATTGATTCCTCGGAATGGCTGGAAGAAACGGCCGCCGCGGCGCGGAGCTCGCGAGTCTGTGCCGACATTCCCGCCGGATTGCCGGCCGTACATGGGGACCGCCACGCGCTGGCATCCGTCGTCGCCAACCTGATGGACAATGCGCTCAAATATTCCCCGCCGCATACCCCCGTGGAGCTTGCGGCGCGCGCAGCCAGCGGCGAGCTTGCGATTTCCATCACCGATCATGGACCAGGCATTCCTCCTGAGGAGCAATCGCGCATTTTCGAACGATTTTACCGGGGAGGCGGCGAGCTGTCGCGTCAGGTGAAGGGCGCGGGCATTGGACTAAGCCTGGTGAAACGCATCGTGGAGGATCACGGCGGCAATGTCTCGGTGCTGAGCCATCCGGGCGCAGGGAGCAAATTCACAATCCATTTGGCATTCAACGGGGAAAAGCCGGGATGAAGCGCATTCTGATCGTCGAGGACGAACCGGTAATTGCTCTCGGCCTGCGAGACAGTCTGGAAGCGGAGGGGTATTTCGTTGAGCTTTCCGCAGATGGCGTGGAGGCGGAAATCCGCGCCCGCGAAGGCCGCTTCGATCTCGTGCTATTGGATATCATGCTGCCGGGCCGTGATGGGTTGAGCATCTGCCGGAACCTGCGGGCTTCGGGTTTTGTCACCCCGGTGATCCTGCTGACTGCCCGCGGCCAGGAGACGGATAAGATCCGAGGTCTCGATCTGGGCGCCGACGATTACATTACCAAGCCGTTCTTCAGGGGCGAACTGCTGGCGCGAATTCGCGCGGCCCTACGCCGCCCCATGGCCGAGGCGGAGGCGAAGCCGCCGTCCTACACCTTTGGAGACGTGACCATCGATTTCGGGCGGCACCAGGCAATGCGCGCGGGAGAGCCCCTCGAACTGACTCCGATTGAGTTCAAAATGCTGCGGACGTTCATCGAGAACCGCGGCCGCGTGCTGCCGCATGATGAAATCATCGAACGGGTGTGGGGCCGGGAGGCGTTTCTCTCCGACCGCGTGCTCTACACGCACGTGAACAATTTGCGCGCGAAGATTGAAACGACACCCGCGCGACCGCGTTACCTGGCCGGAGTCCGCGGCGTCGGTTACCGCTTTGATGGATAGCTATCCATGCGTAATCCTGATTCGATTCCTGACGCAAGCTTGACCCGGCGGATTTGCACCGCTCGTATTCTGATCCCATGACGATTCCACGCTATCTGATTTCCTTCTTCGTCGCGGCCAGTCTCGGCGCGGCTCCATCCGATAATCCCGACGCCGCGCTGGGCGCTGCCCGCCACCTGGAAGAGGCCGAAGGCAACTACCCGGCGGCGATCGAAGCATACAAGAAGTTCGTCGCGCAGTACGGCAAAAATCGCCCGCTTGCCGCCAAGGCTCTGATCCGCATGGCCGAGTGCCATCAGAAATTGGGGAACGCCGAGGCTCGTGTGGTTTACGAAAGGGTCTTGCGCGAATACAGTGATCAGAAGGAGGCCGTCTCCGTCGCGCGGGCCAGAGTGGGCGGCGGAGAGACCGTGCGCGCAAAGGGGGACCGCGCCGTTTGGACGGGCCCGAAAGTCGACGTGTTTGGCCGTGTCTCCCCCGACGGGCGCTTTATCACCTTTATCGATTGGAATAACGGCAGTCTGATGGTCCACGACGTTGTGGAGAACCAGGACCGTGTGCTCACTGAGGCTGTGCGGAATTTTTCACAGAACGCCGGGTACTCGGCCATTTCGAGCGACGGGAAGGACGTGGTGTATGTCTGGTCTGACGAGAACAACCGCCAGGCGTTTCGCATCGCCCCGTTGCGAGGGAGCGGATTCCTGGAACCCCGCCAGTTCTTCCTCGCCAATGACGGCGTTCGCTTTATAGATTCGTTTGACTGGTCTCCGGATCGCAAGTGGATTGCGGCGGCGATGAGACGAAAGGACGGAACCGGCCAGATTGCGTTGATCGCCGTGGCGGACGGCTCATTCCAGATCTTGAAATCGATGGACTGGATTGTGCCCGAGAGGATCTTTTTCTCGCTCGACAGCAAGTACATTGCCTATGACCTTCCCGCTACCGGCGCCAGTGAACAGCGTGACCTGTACCTTCTCGCTATCGATGGGAGCCGTGAAACTCCGGCCGTCGTTCATCCCGCTCAAGAGGCGGTCCTGGGCTGGTCACCGGACGGAACGCACCTCCTGTTCAGCAGCGATCGGACAGGATCCGTAGGGCTTTGGGCTCTTCCCGTCGCGGATGGAAAACCCCAAGGAACGCCGGAGCTGCTCAGATCCGACATAGGTTCGTCCATTCTGTCGTTGGGCTTGACCGCATCCGGTTCTCTCTACCTTTACAAGAGCATCACCAGCCGTGACATAAAGGTGGGTAAGATAGACCTGACCGCCGGAAGGTTGCTGGAGCCGCCGTCCAATTTTGTGCAAGGATTTCTACCGGGATCGGGTAATCCCAGTTGGTCTCCCGATGGCAAGCACCTTGCTTACGCAGCCTGTAGTGGCGATTGCCTGGCGGTTCGATCCGTCGATACCGGCCAGGTCCGCAAGTTACCGCGAACACTGCTCTACCTCAAAGCCCCTCGATGGGCGCCGGATGGCAACTCGCTCCTCGTAGCGGGAAGAGATGCGAAGGGACGCGACGGAATTTTTCAGTTAGGCGTGCAGACCGGAAGTGTCTCACCTTTGGTTTACAATACTCATCTCGGAGCAGATCCGCGGTGGTCTCCAGATGCCAGCAAGATCTACTATGTCAACCGCCCTTCAGCAATTGTGGAACGCGACCTGGCTTCCGGAGCGGAACGGGAAGTGATCCGGCATCCACGCTTGTGGCGGGAAGTCAATCTCTCGCCCGACGGCCGCCACCTGGCGGTGCAGACGGGAATCGATCCGGCCTCAAAAACATCAAGCCTACTGCTTGTTCCGATCGCAGGAGGCGAGCCGCGTGAGTTGGTTCGCTTGGCCGAGCCGGACGGATGGGGACCGAATGGTACCACCGCATGGACGCCGGACAGCAGGGCCATTCTGAAGATGAAGAGAACCGCTTCCGGAACGGAACTCCTGCTGGTTTCGGCTACGGGTGGGCCTCCGCGCAAGATTGGCATCGATTCCGATCGTTGGATTCAGGGAGGGGTTGGGGGGCTGGACCGGGGCTTCAGCCTGTCGCCGGACGGACGCGGGATCGCATTCCTAACGGGCAAGAACGCGGCTGAGGTCTGGGCGATCGAAAATTTTCTGCCGGCGATTAAATCGAGCCACTAATGTTACTCGCAGCCGCGATAGCAATTCCTTTGGGACTGGACCTCTATCTTCCAGTCCCGGAGGACAACCCGCTCACTGCGGAGAAGATTGAACTAGGGCGGCGGTTATTCAACGACCGCCGCCTCTCGCGGGATGGCTCGATCGCCTGCGCGTCGTGCCATGATCCGGATCGCGCCTTCTCGGATAACCGTCCTGTGGCCGTTGGTGTGTTCGGACGCAAGGGCGGTCGCAATTCCCCGGCGCTCGTCAATCGCGGCTATGGCCGTTCGTTCTTCTGGGACGGGCGCGTCACGACGCTCGAAGAGCAGGTGCTCAAGCCGATTCAAGATTCCAGTGAGATGGATATGACTCTGCCCGAAGCGGCCACGCGCGTAGGACTTACCGTGGAGGAAATCTCGCGCGCGCTGGCCAGCTATGTCCGCTCGATTCTGTCGGGCAACGCCGCCTTCGACCGCTACATCCATGGTGACCGTTCGGCATTGTCACCCGAGCAGCAATTGGGCCTCCAGATCTTTCGCGGCAAGGGCAACTGCACCGCCTGCCACGTTGGCCCGAACTTCTCCGACGAGGGATTGCACAACACGGGAGTGGCCTGGCGCGACGGGAAACTCGCCGATTCGGGGGCGGGTCAGGGCAATTTCAAAACTCCGACACTGCGGGAGATCTCACGCAGCGCGCCTTACATGCACGACGGCAGCCTGGCAACTCTGGAAGATGTGATCGAATATTATGACCGCGGCGGCCGGGCGAACCCGAATCTCGACTCCGAGATCCGTCCTTTGCGTTTGATCGAGGAGGAGAAGAAAGCGCTGGCCGCTTTTCTACGAACCTTGAACGGCACGATCCAGGAAGGCCCGCCCATCGGCAGCACAAAGTAACAAACCACCCCAGTCCCATGACGCTTGTCTCCCGGGGGGAGGAGAATCGAATAAAATAAAGGGGAATGCGTAATTTAGTGTGGGGCGCGGCGCTGGTGCTTGCGACGTCTTTGCGCGGGGAGACAAACGCCGAATTCTTCGAAACTCGCGTCCGCCCGCTGCTGGTGGCGAAGTGCCACTCGTGCCATTCGGGAAAGGTGCCTATGGCGGGCGTCGACCTGGCCTCAGCGGCGGGGGCCAAGGCGGTCCTGTCGAAGTTAGGCGCCGCGGTTCGCTATGAGGGCCAGAAGAAAATGCCTCCGACCGGCAAGCTCAGGGACCCCGAAATCGCCATTCTCACGCGATGGGTGGAGCTTGGGGCACCGTGGGGCGCGAGTCCCACGGCGTCGCGCAATGACGCCCACTGGTCTTTCCAGCCGATCCGGGCGGTGGCGCCGCCGGCGGTGAAAAATTCCGCCTGGGTACGGAATGAGATTGATCGCTTTGTGCTGGCGAAATTGGAGGCAAACGGAATTACGCCCGCGCCGCCTGCCGATGACCTGACTTTGCTGCGGCGTATCAGCTTCGGGCTCACCGGGTTGCCGCCCACGGAGAATGAAGTGGCGGAGGTGGCGGTTTCAGGGCCCGCGGCGGGGTTGGGGATGGTGGACCGGCTGTTGGCTTCTCCGCGTTACGGCGAACATTGGGCGCGCCATTGGATGGATGTGGCGCGCTACGCCGATTCCACCGGGGCCGACGAGGATCACCGGTACCCTCATGCCTGGCGGTACCGTGATTATCTCATCGACGCGTTTAATCGCGATCTGCCTTTTGATCAGTTCGTCAGAGAACAGGTGGCCGGGGATCTGCTCCCGTCGCCTGACGGCGGTGTGAATGTACGCGGCACAGTGGCGACGGGCTTTCTGGCGCTGGGACCGAAGTTGATCGCGGAACAAGACAAACCCAAGATGTTCTATGACATTGTGGACGAGCAGATCGAAGTGGCGGGCAAGGCATTCCTGGGACTGACGATCGCCTGTGCGCGGTGTCACGACCACAAATTCGATCCGATCTCTACCAAGGATTACTATTCGCTGGCGTCCATCTTTGCCAGTACTAAACAACTGGCGAAACTGGAAGGGACGGTTTCGCAACTGTATTACGCCCCGCTGGTGGATGGGCCGAGCGCCGCGGCGTGGCAAGCAAACAAAAAGAAGCTGGAAGAAAAACAGAAGGAGATCGATGGCATAGTGGGAGCGGAACAGACGCGGTATCGCGGGAAGTTCATCCCTTTTATGGCGAAGTACATGGCCGCGGCGAGGGAAGTGTATGAAGACGGCAAGACACCCGCGTCGGCGGCGGCAGGACTGGATTTATGGGTGGTGGAGCAGTGGGTCAAATACTTGAAGCCTTCGGGCGAGCGGCGGTCGCACCTGGAAGAATGGGAGCATAGCCCGGGGGCGGAGCGCGGGGCGGTGGCCGCCCGGTATCAACAGCGGTATGAGGCGACGGAAAAGCTCCGCGCAACTGCCCGTGAGAACTGGAAACGCGAGTCTCAGGAGGCAAAGAAGCGTGGAGAAAAGGAACCTCCCGAGCCCCGGTTTCTGCCGGGCGAGGATCGCTTCTTCACGGAAGTGAATGCGGCCGCCGGGCCTTTCAAAATGCCGGAAGAAAAGCGCGAGGCTTTGTACAGCGAGGAATCGCGGACCAAGCTAACCGCACTGCGAGCCGAGCTCGACACTTTGAAGAAGAACAGCCCGCCGGAGCCTCCGCTGGCCTGCGCCGTTGCGGAGGGAGATCCGGTGGAGCAGCACGTGTTTGTTCGCGGCGATCCGGCTGTAAAGGGCGCGCTGGTTGCGAAGCGATTTCCGGTGGTGATCGCGGGTACGCATACAGCCGCGATTTCCAGTGGAAGTGGAAGGCGCGAAATGGCGGCGTGGCTGACCGATCGCACCAATCCACTGGTGGCGCGGGTGATGGTGAATCGGATTTGGCAATGGCATTTCGGCGAGGGGCTGGTACGTACGCCAAATAATTTCGGCAAACTGGGCGATCCCCCTTCGCACCCGGAGCTGCTGGACTGGCTGGCGAGGAGATTTATTGACAGCGGCTGGAGTGTAAAAGGGATGCACCGCTTGATTCTGGAATCGAATACGTACCGGATGAGCGGGGCCGCCGCGCCGAATGCGGTGGAAAAGGACACCGAGAATCGCCTGCTTTCACGGTTTTCACCGCGGCGTCTGGCGGTGGAGGAGCTTCGCGACTCGCTGCTGGCCATTGACGGTTCACTGGACGGGACGATGGGCGGGAAGATGATGGAAGGCGAAGGCACGGACAATGAGTTCGCCGATGCGCGCAAGAGCATCAATCCGGATACCAGCAAACGGCGTCTGGTGTATCTGCCGCTGCGACGGTCGAACCTTCCATCGATGTTGAACCTCTTTGATTTTGGCGATGCCACCACTTCGAGCGACGGACGAACGCAAACCAACGTGGCTCCGCAAGCGCTTTTCATGATGAATTCGGGATTCGTGGCGGAGAGAGCTAAGAGCGTCTCTACGGAACTGCTCGGTCTGCGCGCCCTGGACGATAGCGAACGAGTGCGCCGCGCGTACCTGCGAATTCTCAATCGTCCTCCGGCGGAACCTTATGTGAAGGACGCACTGGCGTATGTGCGGGGATTTCCAGGCGGACGCACAGAGGCGGCGTGGGCGAGTCTGATCCGCACGATGATCGCTTCCAACGATTTTTTATATGTACATTGATCCACTTCGGCAACGGTCGCGGCGGGACGTTCTGAAGAACGCCGCCTGCGGGTTTGGCTTGTTTGGACTGCGGGCGATGCTGGCGGCCGACAACGCGGGACCGCTGACGCCCAAGCAGCCGCACTTTCAGGCCCGGGCCAAGCGGGTCATCTTCCTGTTCATGCATGGCGGGCCGTCGCACCTGGACACGTTCGATCCGAAGCCGCTGCTCGATCGCGATCATGGCAAGCCGCTGCCGTTTAAGCGTCCGCTGACCTTTGCCGAAGGGCAGACAGGGTCGTTGTTCCGCTCGCCGTGGCAGTTCAAGCAACACGGCAAAAGCGGATTGCCAGTCAGTGAATTGTTCCCGCACGTGGCCGGATGCATCGACGATATTTGCGTGGTCCGCTCGATGGTGGGCGACAGCGTGGCGCATGGCGGAGCGGTACTGCAATTGCATACCGGCTCCAACACGTTCACACGTCCCGGTATGGGCGCATGGGTTGTTTACGGGCTTGGTACGGAGAATCAGAACCTGCCGGCGTATATCACGATTAAGCCGGGCCTGTCTCATGGGGGAGCGAAGAACTGGAGCTCGGCGTTTCTGCCGGCCGCGTATCAGGGTACCGCGGTGGCGCACGGCGGGGTGAAGGTTGAAGATTTAAAAGATCCGATCGAGTACCTGGAGAATCACGGGCTTTCGCGGGAGCAGCAACGGTACGAACTGGACATGCTGCAGAAAATGAATCGCGCCTCTTCGGAGCGCTGGCGGAACGATCCTGAGTTGGAGGCGCGCATCCAGGCGTTCGAGCTTGCGTTCCGGATGCAGACCGAAGCCCCGGAGGCGTTCGATATTGCGCGGGAGCCGGATGCAACCAGGAAATTGTATGGCATGGACGATCCGTTGTCTCGTGATTTCGGCTGGCAGTGCTTAATGGCGCGCCGGCTGGCCCAACGCGGCGTGCGGTTCATTCAGATCAATCACGAGTATGGTCCGGGCAACGAAGTTGGTTGGGATGCGCACAGCGAGTTGATCCGGCTTCATACGCGCACCGCGAGGATGGTAGACCGTCCCATTGCGGGGCTGTTGAAGGATTTGCGGGCGCAGGGGTTGTTGCAGGATACGCTGGTGGTTTGGGGCGGCGAGTTCGGACGCACTCCCATTTCCCAGGCGGGTGACGGGCGGGACCACAATCCCTACGGCTATTCGATGTGGATGGCGGGAGCCGGCGTAAGGGGCGGGACGGCCTATGGAGCCACCGACGAGTATGGTTATTACGCCGTGGAGGATCGCATGCATATTCACGATCTGCACGCGACCATGCTTCACCTGCTGGGGCTCGACCACACCAAGCTGACGTATTTCCACGGGGGCCGCAATCACCGGCTCACGGATGTGGCGGGGAATGTAGCGCGCAAAGTATTTGAGGGGTAGCAGAATTTTCGCGAGGAGAGGATGTCAATTCCGGGAACCAAGGCGGGAAATCAGCCCGCGGTATCAGGATCCGCAGCCGGCCGCCGTCAGACCGTGCCGTCATGGTGGCCCTTGGCCGGGGCAGAGAGGTCGCCGTTGCGGCAGGGGCGGCGCGGGACACGGGGAGCGTGAAGGGATGCCGCCAATGCTCCCAGGCTGGAGGCATAGGAACTTTCCGGATCCGGGCGCGCTCCTGCATCCACCAACGCCTGCACCATCCTCAAGTCTTCTTCCGTCCTGATCGCGAGGGCGCTATTCGCGCACACCGGCAGGGTGCTGAAACGCCCGCACATGATGCCGCAGCCTTGCTTCGCCATGGACTCCCTAAAGATCCTCGATCGCCACACCATGAACGAATCGCACAGCGTCTCCACGGGAATCAGGTCCTGGGCGCGGGCGATTTTGGTGTTCGTCTCAAAGTTTACCGGCTCGCCCTGGAACAGAGCGTGATGATTGACGAACTGGCTCGCAATCACGCTGTCACAGCGGTCCTCCAGTACCATTCGCACCGCCTTCGCAACCTCCTCCGGCTTCAGCAAGGGGGAGGGTGAATTCACCACGGCAACCAGGTCCGAAGGGTGTTTTTCCATAAAGTCCAGGATCACTTCGTCGAAGGGGATGGAAGAATGCCCTAAGGGCCGTGGCCGCAGATAAAACTCCACCCGTCCGTCGCGGGCGATGTTCTCAAAAACCGGGTCGTCGCCATCCAGCACGATCCGGTCGAATACCCCCGCTCTCTTCGCTATTTCAATTGCGTAGGAGGGTAGCGGGCGTCCGCTCAGCAGCCGGAGGTTCTTTCGAGGCAGCCGTTCGCTCCCGATACGAACGGTGATTACGCAATTCACAGACATCTATTGCGTACATCGGTCGGACAAGCGTATCTCTTTACGGATTAGGCTCAGGTTCGATCGTTCTATCGATGACGATGGCGCCCTTAGATACGAGCGATGTCTATACATAACTTAAAAGTAG
Source organism: Bryobacteraceae bacterium (assembly GCA_035526195.1). GTDB lineage: Bacteria > Acidobacteriota > Terriglobia > Bryobacterales > Bryobacteraceae > CADEFT01. The sequence goes on along the minus strand of DATLCW010000256.1, from coordinate 2,405 downwards.
CGGAGGCTCCCACTGTGTTACGTTGCCTGTATGGACGTTCAACTCGCTTTCGGCAAAACCGGATTGCCAGTCACTCTCCCCGAAGGCTACCGCTATCGTCTGATGGAAGCTCGCTCGGCCACCCCGCTGGAAAACGCCGACACGGCGCTGGAGCAGGCGCTGGATCACCCGATCGCTTCCCTGCCCCTGATGGAGCTCGCCCGCGGCCGCAAGACAGCAGCCATTTCCGTTTGCGATATCACGCGTCCGGCTCCCAATCGCACGGTGCTTCCGCACGTTTTCAAACGTCTGGAACGGGCCGGCATCGCACGCGAGAACGTGACCATTCTCATTGCTACCGGACTTCATCGCCCGGCCACGGAGGCGGAGATTCGCGAGATCGTGGGCGGCGAGTACGCTCCACTGGTTGTAAATCATAACGCCAGGGCGCTCAGCGAACATCGGCCTCTGGGCGTTACATCCACCGGCACCCCGGTTTTTATCGATGAGCGGTTTCTGGCCGCGGACCTCCACATCACCCTGGGTTTTATCGAGCCGCACCTGATGCTGGGTTTTTCCGGCGGCCGCAAGCTGATCGCTCCCGGGCTGGCGGCGCAAGAGACCATCAAGGTTCTGCATAGCCCCAAGTTTATGCGCGAGATGAGGGCGGTGGAGGGTTCGATTGAAGATAATCCACTGCACCGCGAGTTGCTTGAAATCGCCCGGTTGGCAGGGCATGATTTCATCGTCGATGTCGCTCTTGCCCGCGACCGGCGAATTGCCGGTGTGTTCGCGGGCAACGCGGAGGAAGCGCATCGGAGCGGTGTGCAGTTTGTGCAGCAGGTACTGCTCGAGCAACTGGAAGAACCGCTCGACGCGGTAATCACCACATCCGCCGGCTATCCGCTGGACCTCACCTACTATCAGGCCATTAAGGGCGTCACCGCGGCGTCCCATATTGTAAAACCCGGCGGAGCGATTTTGCTGGTGGCACAATGCTCGGAAGGTCCGGGGGCGCCGGAATTCCAGCAGATGATTCTGGATAACCCGAACCACCGTGAATTTCTCGATAAACTCTGCAATACTCCGGTAGAAGTGGACCAATGGCAGTTGGAAAAGCTGGCCCTGGTCATGGAGAAGTTGCGCGTGCTTTTCTACGTTCCAGGATTGGGAGCGGAGTACTATCCGACACTTTGGGGGGCCGCGTACGGAACGGCGGAGGAGGCTTTAGCCGCGCTATTTGCGGGTTTAAAGCCTGGAGCAACGGTGGGGGTGATCCCGGATGGTCCGTATGTTTTGGCGAAAGTGAAAGGGTAAAATCGCTACACCACTGAGGATTTTCCCGAAGCCGGTAAACGGGCTATCGCGTTGAAGTCACACCGCCGCCGTAAGGGATTTTCGAAGGCTCGAAACATTGACGGCATTCACAACGTGGAAGGCCGCCGGGTTGATCCCGTACGGTACGCAGGTATTGGGGAAATGAGTGGTTCGTGCAGGCGCTTACGCGTACAGTGTCCAGACCCCTTGAATGATGCTTACCAGTAGTGTCAGCAGCAGCACCACCAAGAGGGTGGTGCCCACGCGGTGCGCCACGGTTACTCTTCGAAAGCCCTTCCGAAGCAGATAGTTGGTCATTTCCGCCTCCCTTTGAAAAATTATACGCCAACTATCGGCGTTTAGTTACAGTTTAATTACAGCGCAGCTGTTTTAGCCTGCCAGATGCAACGCGCTATCCTGGGTTCTGTTGATGCGAGATACAGTGCTGATCCTTGGCAGCGGGGGGCAACTTGGCGTCGAACTCGTTCGCGAGTTCTCCAGCCGGGGTTATGCCGTTACCGGTTTCACGCGGGCCGAACTGGATATTACCGATTCCGCCGGTGTACAGGAAGTCATTGGGCGGATCGAGCCGGCGGTAGTCATCAACTCCGCGGCCTACAACCAGGTCGATGCCGCCGAGAAGGAGCCAATCGCGGCATTTCAGGCGAATGCCCTGGGTGTAAGGAACGTTGCCGTTGCATGCCGGCAGATAGACGCCTTGCTGATTCATTTTTCGACCGACTATGTCTTTGATGGGGCCAAAGGCTCGAGCTACGTGGAATCGGATGCGCCGCACCCGCTTGGAGCGTACGCGGTTTCCAAGCTCGCCGGTGAATTGTATGCCCAGGCCTACCTCGATGAACCACTCATCATCCGTACTTCCGGCGTTTTCGGTCCTGGCGGGTTACATACCGCCCGCGGAAATTTCCTGGAGATGATGTTGCGGCTGGCTAAGTCCGGCCAAACCATCCGCGTGGTGGACGACAACGTGGCGTCGCCGACCTACGCACCGCTACTGGCCGCCAAAACCGCCGGGTTGGTGGAAAAGAACGCGAGGGGTGTTTTTCATATTGGCGGCGGCACTCCGGTTTCCTGGTATGAGTACGCCC
>DATLCW010000118.1:0-17065 GCA_035526195.1 Bryobacteraceae bacterium | reverse complement strand
TGCGCACGGTTCAAGTTCGGCGGCGTCGAGGTCCTGAATGTCGATGACTCTCTCAAGCGGCATAATACAACTACAAGAAGTAGCCCCGCCAGCGAAAGTCCGGCTCCTGCATACACCGATTTCGGACGAAACCTCATTCTGATGCGGTGCGTTCCACCCTCCACAACCGCGCTGCGAAACACGCCATAAGCTTCCCACGTAGGTACGAGCCGGCTGTCCACCGTAGTTTCCCAGCCGGGGTACATCGTCTCAGCCAGAATAATCAGACCGCGGCACGGTAGCGTCACGTCCATCGCGATTTCATCGGTGCCGTGGCTGGTCACGCGCACCGAATCCTCCCCGGAACATTGCTCCAGTTGCGGCGCTTCCTTCAGAAAAAGCGCAGTCTGCCGAAGGTCCACCGCCGGATCCTGAATCCGCATCCTCAGCCGGTCCGCGCTTTCGACCACCCGCGCGTCATGCACCGCCCTGACCCGCGGCAGTGGGCTCGCACTGCGGAAAACCTTCACTCCGGAAGCGCCTGTAAACACCTCCTGCTGATCGGGTTTGTCTGCTTTTGTGCCGATAAAGTGGGTAACCCCGAACAGGTCCTGTGTGCGCTGGGTGTGCAATTCATGAAGCGTAAGGTTGGCGCTGACACCCGCCACATACCCCTGCAGCATATCGATGTCATGCCAATCGCCAAAATTGGCGCCGATTACATGGTCGTCCACCACCACCCGCAACGGCCCCTGCTTGAGGGCGCGCAAATAGGCGGCAATATCATGATGCTGTGTCAGGGCAGAAGTGAACTTGCCGGAATCCTTGTCATAACGGTTGGAATAGAGGGCCGGTCCGGCCTGGGTCAATTCAATCATGCTGAGTGACAGTAAACCCCCGAACACGACCGCGCGGGATACAACCGGCCGTTGCCACGCCCCGAGCAGGGCGGCGGCGGTCAACGCCACCAAACCCGCCAGTACCGTGCGATCATCCACGACTTGGCCCGTCACCACTAACCAGATGGAAGCGGCAAGAAGCAGAATGCCCAAGGCCAACAGCGTGTATCGAAGCCTCCTGGTCCACGGCGCCCGGCCATCGCTAAGGACTGCATCGAACCCGTAGGCCGCCAGCAATGCCAATGCGAAATTGAGCACCAGGACGGCGCGCCCGGGAATTCTCGCCTTGTCCACCACCGGTAACAAGGAATACAGTACTCCCTGCACCGGCGTAAAAACACCCAGAGCGTATACGGCCGATCCACACAAGAGCGCCGTCGCCAGCCTTACAGTTGCCTCTCTCCAGCGCGCCGCAATTCCCTGCAGCGCGAAGCCGACGGCAATCACCCCCATAAAAGGGCTGGCGTCGGCGAACCGCTGAAAACCAGGTAGGAACGTCGCCAATAATCCTTTCGGGGGAAGAGAATACAAAGTGTGTACGGTGTAGGGAATCTTATCCTTCCACCCGACCGTATTCTCGAGCCCGATCCAGCGGACCGACAACCGGCCGAACTCATAGGTAGGGAGAGCCTGCGCTGCTGCGATCATGCCCGTCACGACACAGAAGGTGACAGCGGCAGGGATCAATCCCCGGTTCCTCCAGCACCACCAGAGCCACGTGAATACCGATGCCAGCGAAAGAAGGATCGGCAATTCATGATGTCCGCTCAACCACGCGATTCCAAGAAACAGTCCTCCCAGTCCCGCGCTGGCTACCGGGCGTTCACCTCGGCTGGCCCTCAGAAGGAAGAGGAAGACGAGCGGGGCCCAGATCGCTCCATTCACTACGTCGAGCCACGCCACCGTGCCCACAAATCCCCCAAAGGAAAACGCCACGCCGCAAAGGATACCCGCTGCCCGGCTCAAGCGCAGATCTCTGGCAAGCCAATAAGCGAACACCGCGGCCAGATAATGGATCAGAACCCAGTACCACTTGAGATAAGCGAACTTCAGATAGCCGTTGTTCAGCGGCAGCAGCGCGAAAAGAACGTTAAGCGGGAAGATCGGCCCGGGCTGCGTCTGCCCGATCAGCGGCTGGCCCGCCCAGATTCGAGGATCCCACAGTGGAAAATGTCCCTTATGGATTTCGCGCGCCTGGAACTCCAGTCTCGGAATCTCTAAATAGGCCATATCCGGGTGATCGAACCACGTGTATTGTGTACTGAGTGTGAGCTTCCAGTAAAACCCGATCGTCAAAAGTAACAACAGTCCTGGTATGGCGAGAGGAGATCGGAGCCATGGTGGTTTCGAATCAAAGTGGTGGTTTTCAGCCATGAAAGACCTCCGTTAGCTTAGCACATGTATCTGAAAAATAAAGAGATCCAATTTTGGATGACAGCTTGCTCGTGTTAAGCTCGAGAGTGCTGGAGGCGACCATGTTACGGCGAATCCTTAGATCGGCATTTTGGCGGTCGCTGCTTGCGGCAGCTGTCGTGACCACCGGCCTGTTCGCGCAGCAACCCCCGGAGCAGTATGAGGACGACAATCAACCGGGCCGTGGAGTGGCGCGCATCAGTTTACTGAGAGGCGATGTGTCGGTTCGGCGCGGGGACTCGGGCGAGTGGATCGCCGGTGCCATCAATGCGCCGCTAATGACAGAGGATCGCGTGCAAACTGCGGCCGGATCTCAAGTGGAAGTGCAGCTTGATTACGCGAATCTGTTACGTCTTGCATCCAATGGCGAAATTCGATTCGTGGAAGTCGAAGACGGCCGCTACCTGATGCAATTGAGCGGAGGAACCATTACGTTTCGCGTGCTTCGCGATTCCCGAGCGGAAGTCGAAATCAGCACTCCCGCGGTGGCCGTCCATCCCGTCAAAAAAGGCATCTACCGGGTGACGATCATGCCCGATGGCACCACAGAGATTACCGTCCGCTCCGGCGAATTGGAAGTAAGTACGCCGCGCGGTGTGGAGCGGCTAAAGTCCGGCCGCACGATGCTGGTGCGCGGAAACCCGGTGGATCCCGAGTTTCAGATGATCGGAGCGATTCCTCGCGACGACTGGGATCTGTGGAACGACCAGCGCGACCGCGAATTGGAGCGTGCTATCTCCTATCGATACGTCGATCCGTCCATTACCGGTGCGGAAGATCTGGATTCCAACGGCGAGTGGGCTTATGACGAGCCGTATGGTTACGTCTGGACACCCACGGGCGTAGGACCCGATTGGGCTCCCTATCGGAATGGACGCTGGTCATGGCTCGATTTTTACGGCTGGAGCTGGGTAAGTTACGACCGTTGGGGGTGGGCGCCCTATCACTACGGCCGCTGGTATCACGGGAGCCGTGGCTGGTCCTGGTGGCCCGGCGCAGCCCGCACGCGCCAACGTTGGAGCCCCGGCCTGGTGGCGTTTGTTGGCTTTGGAGCTGGAGCCGGAAGCGGATTCGGTCACATCGGTTGGGTTCCCCTCGCGCCGCATGAGGCGTATCATCCCGGTTACGGTTGGGGCAGTTATCGCGGCTATCGCAACGGACATGGCCGCAATATCAATATCGTCAATAACGTGAACGTCGCCAACCTGTACCGCAATGCGCGGGTCAATAACGGTCTCACGGCCGTCAACTCGGGAGAATTCGGCCGTGGACGTGCGGGAAACTATGTTCGTCTCAATGGAAATGACCTGCAACGCGGTAGTTTGGTGCGCGGTCAGGTTCCCGTAACCCCCGATCGCGCTGCCCTGCATCTCAGCGACCGCGAGCTCACCCGGGCGCCGCGTGCTTCCAACCAGCAGGGAAGGTTCTTCAGCAGGCGTGCTCCCACGCGCTCGGAAAGAGTCCCCTTTGAAGATCAACGGCGCGGCTTAGAGGAAGCCTCCCGGAGAACGTTTGGAGATCGCCCGGCGGGCGTCGTCTTACAACCCGGAGCTCCCGTGGATACGGGGTCGCGCCGCGTTGGCGACGGGCGAACTGAGGGAGGATTTGGCCGTGTGGCTCCCGGCAGCCCCACGCCGGCTGCCCAGGAACCGGCGGGCAACGGCGGATGGCGGCGCTTCGGAGATCCTCGCGGCGGCAGTTCGGACCGTGGCATCGGGCGGCAATCCCGGCCCGTACCATCGGAGAATTCAGTAAGTTCCCCGCCGCCGTCGCCCGTGAATCCTTCCAACCAGGATCGAAATTCGGGCGTCCGGTCCCGCGACAACAGTTGGCGGCGCTTCGGAGATCCGGGCGATGGCGGTAGCCGTCCCGCTGACTCCGGCGTATGGCGCTCCCGGCAACCTGAATCCCGGCCCAGTGCCCCGGTCGAGAACCGGAGCATGGACCGTTACCGCGACAACGGCAATGGACGGCGTTTCGAATCGAATCCATGGGGCGGGCGTGCGCAGGAAGTCCCGCGTCCTCCCCGCCAGCAGGAAGCACCCGCGCGGGCTCCAAGAGTGGATGCGCCCCGCCAGGCGCCGCGCGAAGCTCCTCAGCGTTTGGCGCCCGAACCGCGAAACAATTTGCGTGGCGGCGAGCCCCTTCGCCTGAGCCCTCCGATTGTTCGCGAGCGTCTCCGCCAAAACGAGAATTTCAGCACAGCCGACAACAGCGGCAACCGTACCGTCCGCTTTGAGAGTAGTCCCGTATCCCACGGCGGAGGGGGGTTCAGCGCTCCACGCGGCAACCAAGGCTCCGGCGGCGCTCGCTGGGATCATGGCGACCGCGGCGGGCGTGGTACTGATTCGGGTCGGGGACGCAACCGCTAAAAATTCTTTCCTTCTTCCCTTGGAGCCCGCTCGGCGTTCGTGCAGCCGGCGGGCTCTTTTTTTATCAAAGCAGTTTCATTAGCCGCTCTACCTGATTGGGGGCCTCGCGCGCGGCGTTAGAGAACTCGGTAGGGTCCAGCTTCAGATCGTAAAGCAGCGGCTTCTGTTCAACCGCTTTTGCTTTGCTTGCAGTCTGTTTGAGCGGAAAGGCGTGGACGAGCTTATAACGGCCATCAAAAACCATGCGCCAACGGTCCAGTCCGGAGCGCACGAACTCCCGATGGGTCCGTGTCTTTCCTTCGAGCAACGGGCGCAAGGTTAAACTGTCTGCATCCTTCAGCCGCGGCGCCAGGCCGAAATCGATGAAGGTCGCCGCCAGATCGATGTGGCTCACTAATGCGTCCGATACGACGCCCCGCTCCACGCCGGGACCGCTGATATACAGAGGTACGCAAACGGACGGCTGAAAAGGTACGCTTTTCCCCCAAAGGTCATGATCGCCGAGCATTTCGCCGTGATCGCTCGAATAAACAATCAGCGTATGCTCCAGTTCCCCACGGCGGCGCACCTCCTCCACGAACATGCCTAACCAACGATCGATGTTCTCCACCATCGCCGTGTAATTCTGCCGGATCGCGGAATGCCGCTCGGGCGTATACTTTTCCGATTCATCGGCTGGGGCGAAAACCCGCTTGCGGCACAAACGTTCCATGCGCCGCGTGATGTCCAACGGATTATGCGGCCCGGTGAAGTTGACCTGCAGAAACCAGGGCCGTCCATGCGGCGCCGCGCGTAGCAGCTCGATTCCGTTCGCGCCCACCCAATTGTCGCAATATGCTTCTTCCGGGAGAGGAGTAGGGTCGGTAAACAGGTAGCTGTTCTGCTGCGAGCGATGCCGGAAATCCTCTAAATGCATGGCGGCCAGACCGCGGCGGTGAAGGTACGCCATGTAAGGGTCGCGCGGCTCGACGGCTCCGCTGAGGATGGCATCCATTTTCCCCGCATTGTCGATGCCGTTGCTGAAGCCCCATTCGGGCAGAAAACGCTTGCCATCGATTCCCCAATCGAGCGTAGCTTTGTGCAGATCCATCTTCCCGCAGCCGCTGACATGATAGCCGGCTTCCCGCAGGGAGTGATAAAACGTTGGCTGATCCAGTGGATAGTCGTGGCCGTTATTGCGAACTCCACAACGGGGGTAGTCTTTTCCGGATGCGAGGCAGGCCCGCGACGGAGCGCAGAGCGGCGAAGCTACCAGGGCATGCGTGAACCGCACGCCGTTTTTTGCCAACTGATCCAAGTGAGGCGTCTGAATGGCAAGCTTTTTATTGGCGCCAGTCCAATCGAACCGGTGCTGGTCGGGATAGATCACGAGAATATTGGGACGCTTGCCGCTGGCCGCCAACGCGGACATCGCCACAGGGATAAATTGGCGGCGGGACCATCGTTCCAAAGGCATATTCAGACCGAAGTAATTTTACCAAGCCGTAACAACCTGTGCCCAGCAGCCCGATCAGCAGGTTGGGACAACCGTAATAAATACGCGTAGATCCCCGCACGAAAGCCTAAACCGCAGCTTACTTTATGATTGTAGCCGGTACTTTTATGGCTCTTACATTTTTCAGCGCGTGGCTTGCCACAATGCTGTATGTAGCCGCCGAGGCTCTTTGGCTGCTGCGCGCAGACCGCCAGGCACGCGTGTGGTGGAGCGTAGGCTGCGCCTGCTTGCTGACCCATGCCGCCTCCGCCTTCCACTATGTCCACCACTGGAGCCATCGTGAGGCCTATATCGCCACGGCGCGGCAAACGGCGGATTTCTTTCCCGTCAGCTTTGGAGGGGGAATTTACTTAAATTACGTTTTCACGCTCCTCTGGGTGGCGGACGCGGTCTGGTGGTGGCGCGGCCTTCTACGTTACCGGACGCGCCCCTCATGGATTACCGGCTCTATTCACGGGTTTCTGGCATTCCTGTTCTTTAATGCCACCGTAGTGTTTGGGCAGGGGTGGATTCCATGGGCGGGCGTGGCGGCTACCCTACTACTCCTCGCCATTCTCATCCGAATCCGTTGGCACTGAACTTTTTCTTACTAATTCCTTACGTCATGCTGCGTGCAATTAGGGCGTCGCTAGACATATACTCCTCAAAGGTCGTCTCGATCAGGCGATCCGAAAGATGGTTAGGAGAGCCCAAAATGCATTCCATGCTTCGAAAGTTCCTGGGAACGGCGGCGGTAACCGGGGTCGGCATTTACCTTGCCACCTCCGGAGCCCTGTCCCAACAGCCCGCGCCGCAGCCCTTAACCCGTTTCGCCGGCCCCACATCGTCTCAGCCGCTGGCCTTGGACGGCAACGGCACCTGGTTGGTGGTAGCCAATCCCGACCACAACAGCGTCACGTTCTTTGACGTAGCAGCCGATCGCAATCGCTTGCTCCGGGAGATTCCTGTAGGCAAGGAACCAAATGGGGTCGCGGTGAATCCCTTAGGTACTCGCGCCTATGTGGCGAACACCGTGAGTGGCACCATCAGCGTTCTCAATATCGCCCGGAACAGCCCACTAGTCGCCCGGGTGGCGCAGGAAATTAAAGTCGGCACGGAGCCCTATGGACTCGCCATGACGCCCAACGGCACCAAGCTCTACGTCACCAATCGCCGCTCCAATTCAGTCTCTGTGATCGATACTGCTACCAATCGGGTAATCAAGACGATTGAAAACATCGGCTTTGCTCCGACCGGGATTGCGATCACCAACAACGGCGATGCCGACGATGATGACGAACTGGTGTACGTGACGCAATTTTTCGCCTTGCCCCGACCCGGACGTCTGGACGGCGAGGACGACAGTAAGCAGGGTAAGGTAAGCGTAATACGCACTGTGGCCGATGAATGGGAGTACGAAATAGACTTGCTGCCGATCGGCGACACCGGCTTCAAAGCGGCCGGCGATGCGATTGCGAGAGTGGCTCCGCCGGCGACCATCACCGAAGCGGATCTGCGCTTCACCACCAGCGCGTACCCGAACCAGTTGAACAGCATCTTCATCAAGGGCAATTACGCGTACGTGCCGAATACCGGAGCTTCCCCCAACGGGCCGGTCCGCTTTGACGCCAACACGCAGAGTCTTCTGTGCGTGATTGACCGCGCCGCCAGGTCCGATTCCAACCAAACCATCAACATGCACACCGCCGTGCGCGACCAGGCGACGACGCCCAAGCTGTTCCTCACTCAACCATGGGCGATTGCCGCCAAACACAGCGCCGACGAAGCCTACGTGGTGAGCACGGCGAGCGATACCGTTGTGAAGCTCGCGCTCGATCGCGGCAACGGATCGGCGAGGGTGCTCAACACCGGCGCCACACCCACTCGTGTCTTGCAGATTCCTACCGGAAAGCAGCCCCGCGGCATCGTGATCAATAACACCGACACGCGCGCTTATGTCATGAACTACGTCTCCCGTACCGTCACCGTGATCAACATCCAAAGCGGTCAGGATGCGGTCTTGGGTACCATGCGATCCGCCGCTCTCCCCACGCCGGGCTCCCTGGATGACATGATTCTCGCCGGTAAAGAGCTCTATCACAGTTCCAGAGGAGAGTTCGACGGTGTGGGACTCGCCTCACCCCCGATCCGCGGACGAATGTCGAACAACGGCTGGGGCTCCTGTGGCTCCTGTCATCCCGATGGCCTATCCGACAACGTCGTGTGGCTGTTCGGAGCGGGCCCTCGCCGCACGATTTCGCAGCACCAGGATTTCGATCCCGACGACCCCACCAGCCAGCGCGCGCTGAACTGGTCCGGCATCTTCGACGAGCAAGAGGATTTCGAGGCGAACATTCGAGGCACCTCGGGTGGGCTGGGCCTGATTGTCGGCGATGATGGAATCACTCCGTCCAACCCCATCGCCGCCTTTACTCCCGCGAGCGGTGGCGAGCGGCGGCAACTGCGAATCCGCGGCTTCCGCGCCTGGGATGCGATCAAAGCATACATCCAGTTCGGCATCCGGGCTCCCCTTTCGCCAATCGACAAGAATGATCCGGATGTGATCGCCGGCGAGCAACTCTTCCGCCAGTCCAACTGCCAGAGCTGCCACGGCGGCAATCAATGGACGACCAGCCGGGTCAACTTTACACCTCCTCCCGGGGCCGGGGTGTTGAGCGCCAATGGAGCGCAGATCATCGGCGAGCTGAAGAAGGTCGGTACCTTTGACGCTTCGCAGAAAAATGAAGTGCGTCAAAACGCCGCCGCCCCGCTCGGTACCGATGGCTATGTGCCGCCCTCCCTGCTCGGATTGTCTGCTTTCCCGCAGACATTCTTCCACAACGGATCCGCCAATTCATTGGAACAAGTCATGGCGAACGTTGCCCACCGCTCCGCGGGCACCGGCGGCACGGACTTGTTGAACGATGACAATGCCCTCAGGCAGATCATTCAATTCATCAAGTCCATCGACTCTTCCACTCCACCCATTCCTCCTCAGTAGAGCGGGCTCCCGGATGGGTGATCTAGCGACGCTTTCGGCTTACCGGCCGGGAGCGTCTTTCTTTTGCGTTTCCATATTGATGTAACGATCGAAGCTTTCCCCATCCCCAACGATCCGGGGATCGCGCGTCCCTTTTAACTCCGCCGTAAGCCGCGCATCCAGTTGGCCCAGGATTTCCCGGTACTTCGGATTGGCGGCGACGTTGTGCATGCAGTAGGGATCCGTTCGCAGGTCGTATAACTCGCGTTCCCGACGCTTGCCGAAAGCCAGATCAAACAGAAGCTTACCCTGGCCGTCCTCGCGGTGCGTCACCATATTTGCCTTGGAAGGCCCCGCGTCCACGTCCGCGTATCCGGTACGAGTATTCGCGGCCAGTTGTTGAAAGGTGGCCTCCGCCGGCGCCGGGTCGCCCGAGGGCCAGCGCTCCGGATGAAAATTCCGGATGAAGTGGAAATCATGTGTTCGCAGAGCGCGCATCGGATAGCCTCTCTTATCCGGGCCGCGGCAGGGAACATGGCGTTCCATTCCTGTCAGAACGTGGTCCCGCTTGGGGTCCACACGTCCGGACTTGGAAGACGTAAGGACATTCATCAGGCTACGTCCCGTCATCCCGGGAGTTGGTTTGAGTCCCCCCACCTCTAGGAACGTCGGGGCAAGATCGGAGAGACTGACAAAGTCCTCCACTTTGCGGCCCGCCTGGATCCGGTCCGGCCACATCACGGCCAACGGAACGTGCGTACCGGCTTCATACAGAGTCGCCTTGCCTCGCGGAAAGGGCCAGCCGTTGTCCCCCGACATGACGAAAATCGTGTTGTTCAGCTCGCCCGCCTTCTCCAGCAGCGCGAGAATTGCGCCTGTCTCACGGTCATAGCGTTGAATCTTCCAGCAGTAATCGCAAATGTCTTTGCGGGTGATTTCAGAATCGGCGAGATAGGGCGGCACTTTCACATCTTCCGGACGCATTCCGCTCTCGACCCCGCTTTCCCATTCATAAGGGCGATGCGGATCCTGACTGCCGAACCAGAAGCAGAATGGCTTGTCCTTCGGCCGGGCGGCATAGAAAGCCTCGAAATTGTCGAACCGTGGACCGGCCGGATTACGGGTGCGTCCGCCTCCGTTCGGATTGCCTGGAGCCCAGCCCTTGCGGGTCATTCCCACGTAATAGCCCGCTTGTTCCAGCAGATCCGGATAAACGGAAAACTTCGCCGGAAGTACGCCGTTCAAATTGGCGCCTTCCTCCAACCGCCAGTGCCACTGTCCCGTAAGCATGGCGGCGCGGGAAGGGGAGCACGAAGGGGCGCTGACAAAGGCATTTGTGAACATCACCCCCTTCGAAGCTACGCGATCGAACGTGGGTGTTTTGACAACCTTATCGCCGGCGATGGAGGCGAAGGGCCACATCCAGTCGTCAGCCAGCGCAAAGAGTATGTTCGGGCGTTTACGCTGCTGCGGATGTGCCTGTCCGGCGGACACGGCGGCGGCGAGCGGCTTCCATAGGTCGCGGCGTTTCATTCGTTCCAGCTTACAATTTCCAATCAATACGAGAGTAGGCCCCCGTCGATCAGCAGGGTCGTTCCGGTGATGAACGATGCCTCATCCGACACGAGAAACGCCACCGCAAATCCGATTTCTTCGGGCGTGCCCTTCCGGCCCAGCGGAGTGGCCCGGAGAAACCTGCTCGATGCCGGCGCCGCGCCATCAGCCGCTTGAATCTCGCCCGGGGCAATACAGTTAACGCGTATTCCATGCGGGGCAAGTTCCAGTGCCATGCTCTTGGCGAGCGAAACGTACGCCGCTCTGGTGGCGCAATCGAGCGAGGCGCACTCCTGCGCGGCGAAGGCCCCCGCCGAACTGATATGGATAATCGCTCCCGGGATCCCTTTCGCCACCATGCTTCGAGCCACCGCCTGGGAACAGTAAAATGTACCCTTTACACCGGCGTCGACGATCCGCTGTACTTGCTCCTCGGTAGTGTCGAGAAACGTCGTATCTTTGTTCGATACTGAGGTGTGGTTCACCAGGATATCGATGCGGCCGAATCGCTGTTCCACCTGCTCCACCATACGAAATACCGCATCGCGGGCGGAGATGTCCACCACGTGGGCCACCACCTCGGTAGCCGCCAGCGCCGCCGCCGCTTGCGCGGAAAAATCCGCCCGGCTGCGCTCCACCAGCACAAGTTTCACTCCGTGAAAGGCGAGCACGCGCGCAATGCCGAGCCCGATGCCCGCAGCTCCGCCGGTAACGATAGCGACTTTCCCCGTCAGATTCATAATCAGATGGCGGACTCCAGTACGTCCGTCAGCTCCTCTCGAGTCAGAACAATCGGATTCGACTTCATGCTGCTTGCGCGCGTGGCTTTTTCCACGATCTCGGACACGTGGCGTTGTTCTACGCCGTACGCCCTGAGCGGGGGAATTCCCATGTCCCGGCAGACGACACGTAGCCACGTCACAGGATCATCGGTACCGCTCAGGATCCCGCCGATGGCCGCATACCTGCCCACCACCTCACTCTCACCGGCGCGGGCCTTGAGCGCATGAATGTTCATTTCCGTTACGTACGGTAGCAGAGCGGCGCACACGGCGCCGTGAGGCGCCGCGAACATCCCGCCGATTGGAGCGGCGAATCCATGCACCGCTCCCAGGCCCGCGTTCGCCAGCGCCATCCCGCCGTATAAGCTTGCCAGTGCCATATCCGTACGAGCCTGAGCATTTTGCCCATCGCGCCACGCCTGCGGCAAGGCATCCTCTACACGTCGAATTCCGTCGACGCACAGCGCATCGGTGACAGGATTCGCCCGGATACTGGTGAAAGCCTCAATCAATTGTGTGAGCGCGTCGAGCCCCGTAGATGCCGTGATCTCAGCCGGCAGCGGAAACGTAAGCTCCGGATCCACCACCGCCAGTCGCGGGAGCATCGACGGGTGCCGCAAGCTCGCCTTGACGCCGCGTTGGGAGCAAGTCAGCACCGCGTTTCGTGTTGCCTCCGACCCGGTTCCGGCCGTAGTCGGAATGGCCACAAAAGGGGCCGAGGCATAAGCAATGGCTTTGCCGGCCCCAACCCCCTCCAGGTAATCGAGTGGCTCGCCGCTATTCGTCATCAAAATAGCGATCGCCTTGCCGGCATCCATCGCACTGCCTCCGCCCAAGCCGATCACGAAATCGCATTGTTCCTCGTGCGCGAGCCGCACCCCCTCGCGAATCCGTTCGATGCGCGGCTCGCCGCGGATGGGAAATACCACCTGGTTCGACAAGTTCAGGCAGCTTGCCCGCTCCGGCGTGCTGCCGGTGACGACAAGAGCCCGGGAACCCATGCCCTTGGCTGCCCCCCGCACTTCGCGGATGGATCCCGCGCCAAAAATAACTCGAGCCGCGGTGGAGAACTCGAAATACATGTTAGGCCATCAGCACGGCGGAATACTTGACGCTGGTGCGCGGCTCCGCCATCATCTCCGCCACCGTATCCCGCCAGCGTGCGTAGTGAGTCGTCTCTTTATGCTGTGCGGACGCCTCGGGAGTACGGTAAATTTCCACCAGCAGGAAGCGCGTCGGGTCATCCGCCTGTTGCAGGACATCGAAGCGCGCAATTCCCGGTTCCCTGGCACTGTGGTGCGCGTTGTCTAACGAGGCGGCGCGGAAGGCCTCCACAAACTGAGGCTTGATGTGAACGTGGACGTGTACGATCAGCATGGTCATAAAATCCGCATGTGAAAGCCGCCATCTACATTTAATACCTGGCCGGCCGCATAGTCCAGATAGCCATCCGCAATCGCCCGTACCGCCAGCGCCACGTCCGCGGGCTCTCCCATTCTCCGCTGCGGCAACAATCCCGCGGCGATGCGTTCTTCATACTGCTGTTCCACGGCGCTGATCATGTCCGTCCGAATAATGCCAGGCCGTATCTCGAAGACCTGCACCTTGTGCGGAGCCATCCGCGCCGCCCACAATGCCACGCACATGCTCAAACCGGCTTTCGACATGCAATACTCCGCCCGCTGCACCGTCGCCGTGTAAGCAGAGATAGACGTGACAAACACAATCTTCCCGCTGCCCTGCTCGAGCATCCAACGCGCCGCCAGTTGCGTGAGGAAATGCGGTCCCTTCAGGTTCACGCCGATTAACTCGTCAAAGCTCTCCTCACCCGCCTCCACAATATCCAGCCGCTGGCGCTGCGTGATGCCGGCATTGTTGATCAGCAGGTCGAGACGTCCAAACTTCTCGCGGCAAAACGCCATCACCGCAAAACGGTCCTCGCGCGACGCAATGTCACACTGGAAAATTTCGCAGCCAGTTTCAGCTTGCAGCGACTCCGCCGCGTCCCGCCGGCCGCGATACGTAGCCACCAGACGGTGGCTGGCGGCGAGCTCCAGCGCGATGCCTCGTCCTATCCCGCGGCTGGCGCCGGTGATCAGCGCCACCGGCTTCATTGAAGCGGCTCCAGCGCCTTGTTGATCGCTCCCATCAATTTCTCCATGGAAATCCGTTCTACGAATATCTGCTCATCCAGGAACAACGTGGGTGTCTTTTTTACCTCGCGCGCCAGCCCCATCTGATAGTCGCCTTCGACAGCCGCGATGAGAGAGGGATCCTCCAGCAGCGCCTCGGTGGTCCGGTGGCGGTCGGCGAAGTCGCGAATCCATAGGGGAAGGGAAGCGGCCGTAATTCCCTCCCGATCCGCCTGTATCTCGCGCCGGAACACCACCCCAAGTTCCCCCGGGTAGTATCGCGCGGCGATCGCCGCCAGCCGCGCCCAACTATGTTTCGGCAGCGGGAACTCGCGATGCTCAAATGCCGCCCGATCGCTATAGGCGGGCAGCAGCACCTCATCCATCTTTGTACGAAACCACGCGCAGTCCTTGCATTGCAGATCCTCATAGATCACCACCCGCACGTTGCTGACGGCGTGGCCTTCAATTAATGGCGGAATAGAATCGAGCATAGAAGCATGGTAGCAACGGTGGTAGCATCAGTCTGATGCGCCTGCTTCTCGCGGTTCTGCTGTTCGCGCCGGCAGCCCGCGCGCAGCCTGAGGCGATCCCCGCTAAAACGGCGCAAGCTCTGACCCGCGGCCAGCAGATTGCGACGGCCGTCTCCACCGTTACCAGCACCGCGGTCTCGCCACTGCTGGGCGTCAGCGTCCTCGGCGCCTATGAGCACTTTAAAACTCCCGCCGAATTGCGCCACACCCTTCCCTCCTACACATCTCCCTGGTTTTGGATTCCCGTAATTGTTCTGCTCACCCTGATCCTCTGTAAGGACACCATTGGCGGCGCCGCGCCGCTTCTCAAGAAACCGCTCGACGCCGTAGAGGTTCTGATGCTGAACAAGGCATCCCTGCTGCTGATCGGATTTCCGGTGGTATTCCATGAAGCCGCCAAGATCCTTGGGATGGAATCGGTGTTCCGCATGTTTTCTTTTATTCCGGCCGTGTACGCGCAGGATGCGGCCTCGGCCGTCCAAAAAGCCGGTACGGCTTCTGTGGCATTCCTGCTGATCGTTGCCGGAGTCCTCATCACCACGGCCGTATGGATGGTGGGCCATGCCATTGATGTGTTGGTGCTGCTCAGTCCGTTTCCATTTCTGGATGTGCTGCTGAAAGGCGCACGCAGCGTGGTGTTCGCCGTGCTCGCGGCGTGCGCGCTGTTTGAGCCGCGGTTGGGAGCGGCGCTCTCCGCCTTCGTCATCCTTATCAGCTTCCTGCTCGCCGGATGGGCTTTCCGCCTCCTCGTCTTCGGAGCCGTATTCTCCTCCGATCTGCTTCGAACGCTTGTTTTAAACCGTTATAAATCTCCCCAGCCCGGGCAACAACTGGCGGGTTTTACGGCACGCCGTATCCGGAACATCCCGAATCGCGCCTACGGCCACCTGCGGCGGCGCGAAGACGGAGGACTCGAGTTCTGCCACCACCCGTGGCTGTTCGGCTCCTTGCGCTCCGCCCGGTTGGATGACACCGCCGGGTACGAAATCGGCCGCGGACTCTTCTACCCCCTGCTACTGCAAGCTTCCACGACCATGGTCCGCTTTCTGCCGCGTTACCGCCAATCCGAGGAGAGTCTCGCTGCGCTTTTAGGCGTGAAGGGCGTGCGCGACACTCGTTTTGGCCACGGGCTGCATTCTTTCTGGAAATGGCTCCGCGAAGGCGAGACGGTAAAGTAAGCCGTTATACTTGCAGCCAGGAACTTTTCAGATTTAAAGGGCGACTCCGAGACCCTCTTCGCGAAGAGTCGCTTCATCAGGCCCGGCTCCGGCACAACATCCAGCGAGCTTTCCGTTGATCACGACTGCTGGCACACTCGTCACACCGTACTGCTTCGCCTTCACTGCGACGTCTGGCTTGTTCATGTCGAGCACCTCAACGTCGCACGATGGGCACGCGATGCTCTTTACGAGTTGCACCGTTGGTTCGCATGCGGGGCATCCCGCGCTAAAAACTTCCACTTTTCGTTTCTGTTCCATAATTATCTCCTGTTTACATGCAGTCGAACTAACTTATCCCCAGTTGATCCCCTGGGCCAACTGTTCCAAAGCGATGCGGCAATTAAAACGCTGAGCCCCGCGTACGTCGCCGCCATCGACTCCAATCTGAATTTCCCGATAAGCACCCCTGCTGCCCCCGCGAGGCCCAGAATGGCTGGAGCAACTCCGCGACGTTCCCGATGCCGAAAGGCAAGCGCGCCTACCGCAACAACCAGAAACACAGTTGTCACCCCGAAGAGGTAGCGCTCGGATATGAGAAATCCAAGCCCCAACGTGGTTAGGAGTCCGGCATAAGCAGGCCAACAAAGCGGGCACGTCAGTTTCGGAAGGAGTGAGGCGCCTACGCCGGGCAACACAGCAGCAAATCGTTTCCAGGTCATTGCAGCACCTCTTCGGAATCAATGCTTTCGAGGATCGGGCAGGCGCTTGCAGGCCCACACCCGGAGCAGCGCTCTGTGATGCGGCCAAGGGCTTCTTTCATCCGGGAAAGGGTTTGAATCTTCTTCTCGATATCCGTAATCTTCGCTTGAGCGAGGGCGCGGACGTCTGAGCGGTCCCGGTCCGCATCAATGCGGATGGCTAGCAGCTCCCTAATCTCTACCAGCGTAAAGCCGATCTCCTGGGCGCGTTTGATGAACCGGATCCGGCGCACCGTCTGATCGGGGTAAACCCGATACCCGGATGCGAGCCGGGGCGGCTCCGGTAAAAGATGTTTTCGTTCGTAGTAGCGGATGGTCTGGAGGTTCACTCCGCCGCGCTGTGCTACTTCGCCAATCTTCAAGCCCATGGTGCTGTCTCCAATGTTCTACAGTTCCCAGCTTAAACCCCGTACGTAGGTACAGGGTCAAGGAGCTTGACGAGGTATTGTGCCGATTGTATGGTTAAGCCGTAGCCCGTTTCGGCCTGAGCAGTTCCAATAATTCCCCAGCCACCCGCCTACCCTTTTCAAAGGCGCCTTCGTAAGAGAGGCGGCGCTCGTTTTTGGAAAGCTCATACCCTTCGCGATAGATCCTCTCGAGCACTCTGCCCGCGACAAATGTTCCGGCGTAAGCGATAGCCGCTTTTGGAACCAGGCCGCCGCCGAACGGGATCTTGCCGGCCAATTCACGGGCAATGGCGCGCCAGCCGAACGCCCCGGCGAGAATCGATCCAATCTCGCCGCGCTGCTCTTTATACCCGATATTCCTGTCGCTGGCCGCGGCTACCAGGAACGCCATCCGCACCTGGTTCATGGTCAGGAAGGCGGTGTCGGAGGCGAACTCGCCGATCGCCCAGGGAAGTTGAACGAACGGGATCATGTCCGGCAGCGCCGTCGCCAGGGAAAAGAAAGCATTTTCCTTGCTTATCGTGTGGATGGTCTTGTCGATCACCGGCGTCCGGAACGGAGGAAAGTTGCGGGCCAGCGGGATGGCCAGACTTTCCTTTTCAGCAAGAATCTCGTGCACGGT
>DATLCW010000095.1:0-7375 GCA_035526195.1 Bryobacteraceae bacterium | reverse complement strand
GTTACTATCTACGACCCCGCGAGCAGCCGTCCCAATCCGGCGTTTAATCCCGCTCTGCCGGCCAGTGCCTCGAATCCGCAGGTGCTTCGGGAGCAGTTTCCCGGCAATGTCATTCCTCTGAACCGAATGAACCCCGCGGCTTACAAGTTCCTGCAGAATTACGTCCCGCGGCCCAATATGGAGAACGGGATGATGGCCGGCATGACCATGATGGGTGTCCCTGTCGTGCTTGGGAACAACGGCGGGCAGGCCTCGAACAATCTGCTCGACGTGCGAAACGCCCGGATAAGGTCAGATCAGGGGACGGTCCGCGTGGACCGTCTGTTCGGCGGCGGAGATTCCGCGTTCATTCGTTACTCGGTCAGCGGCGAACACGGTTTTGTGCCGCAGCTGCTGCCGGGCTACGGATTCAATCATGACAATCTCGGCCAGAACGGTTCCGTTATCTGGACCCATGTATTCAGCCCCAACCTTGTAAATACGGTGTCGGCGAGCGCTTCGCGCCTCGCCATGTTTCACTACACGGAGAACAACGGGGTGAACGATGTCGTCGGCGATCTCGGGATTACGGGGACCAATTTCGGGGGGACGGGCGCCTGGGGAGCTCCCTATTTCAATGTGCAGGGCTACTCGCCTATGGGAGATGCGTGGCTGGCCACGCCAATGCACATGTGGGACACGGTGTTGGAGGCCGCCGATAACCTGAGCTGGCAGCGCGGCCGGCACAGCCTCAAATTCGGGGGCAGCTATCGCTGGTTCATCTGGCCCATGTGGGCTCTCGTACAAAGCCGCGGGTTTTATGCGTTCACCTCCGGCTTCACAACGCAGACGGCTACGAATGACGGAACGGGCGCGGCCCTGGCAAGTTTTCTGCTTGGCCTGCCGGCGTCCCGGCAGGTGCAGGCGGGCGTTCCTACCATGGACCTGCGGCAGTGGCAGGCGTCCGCGTTTGTTCAGGACACGTGGCGCGTCAGCCGGCGTACGACGATCGATGCCGGTCTTCGTTACGAGTTCATGGCGCCCCTTGCCGACGTATCGCGGCAATGGAGCAACCTGTACCAGGCCGACGGCAAACTCGTTGCGTTTGTCGGCAGCCAGAACGGAATGCCGAAAGGCCTGCTGTATCCGAACAAGCTGCGTTTTGCTCCCCGGTTTGGCATCGCTCATCACATCGACTCTGCCGGCCTCGTTCTCCACGCCGCATATGGGATCTTCTATACGCCAGTGAACCTGAACACGTGGTGCAACCAGTTGCACAACGTCCCTCTCCTGTTTCCGATCACGCAGCAAAGCGACAATTTCACTCCGGGGATCAACGGCTTCAACTTTCCGCAACCCGTCCTGGGCTCGACGGTGGTCAGCTTCACCGCGTTCGATCCGCATGCACCGGCTCAGTACGTTCAGCAGTGGAGTGCGTCGGTCGAGAAGAGTCTGGCGTCGAGCACGACCCTCGAAATCGGGTACCAGGGTGTTCGCGGATTTCACCTCCAGCGAGCCCATCTGATCAACAACGCATTACCTGGTCCCGGAGCCATACAGCCGCGCCGCCCGTTCCCGACGGCGAGTTTTTTGCCGGGTACAGAGATTCCGGCGAATGTCGCCGTCAGCAGCACCACTTTTCCCGTAAGCACGGTGAACATGCTGGAGAACACAGCTCGCAGCTGGTACGACGCAGGATACATCAATCTTCGCCGCCGCTACTCAGGCGGACTGAGCCTGCTCGCGAATTACACCTGGGCAAAAAGTCTCAGCGATGCACCTGATTTCCGATCTCCGATGTTCGAAGCGACCATCCCGCAGAATAACAACGATCTCCGGTCGGAGAAAGGACTCGCCTGCGATATACGGCACCGGTTCGTGGTCAGCGGGGTATATGACATCCCCGCCCTTCGTGCGACCGGCATCACCGGCGTGTTGACACGCAACTGGCGAGTATCGACCCTGTACCAGGTCCAGAGCGGGTTCCCTTTCACAATCTCCGTTTTTGGGGACACGGCAAATGCAGGAACCGCCGTCGGGGAAAATCCCATTCGGGCCGACTATACCGGCCAGCCCGTGTTCGGACCCGGGACGCGGACGACAGATACCTGGTTTAATCCGGCCGCGTTTGCAACACCGCGGGCGTTTACGTTCGGCAGCGTGGGACGGAATACCGTCTACGGACCCGGCCTGCAGACGCTGGATGCGGCGATCGTGCGCTCTTTTGTGCTGAGCGAGAAGGTGCGGCTCGAGATGCGCGCAGAAGCTTACAATGCGCTAAATCATTCCAACTGGGGCACGCCGAACCGGTTTGTCAACACGCCGCAGTTCGGCAGCATCACTGAGGCGACCACACCCGGCCGTGAGTTTCAACTGAGCGCGCGGTTTGCATTCTGATGTCGTTCGGGCTCAGGAGGAACCGGCACACGACTGGGTCTGATTCAGGCCGCCTGGATTACGAGCGATTCGTCGCCTATACGCAAGTTGATCGTGACAAAGCTGTGCCGGGCAGCTGGGCGGCCCGACTTTAAAAACAGATAGGGGACACTCCTCCAATGGTCAGAAATTGCACGCTAAGCCTTGGGAGCGCTCCTGGCACGCAGCAGCCGGATGACTGAGGTCCGGCTAACCCCAAGTTGCTTGGCGATGGCGCGATTGCTCAGCCCGTCCTTGCGAAGCTGTTTCATTTCGGGGATCAGTTTCCCTGCGGTCTTTGGCCGCCCATGCGGTTTCCCATCCTTTCTTGCCTGATCGATTCCCGCCTTCACCCTATCGCGTAGAATGTCCCTCTCGAACTCCGCAAACACCGCCAGCATCCCGGCCAGCGCTCGACCGCTGGGAGTCGTCAGGTCCAACGCTTCGCTCAATGAAACGAAGCCTACTTCCAACGCGGTCAACTCCTGGAGCGTGCTGACCAGATCCACCAACGACCGCCCCCATCGATCCAGGCGCCACACCAGGACCAGATCGATCTCTCGTCGCCGGGCAGACTCGATGAGGTTCTCCCGCTTTGGACGTGTCGTGGCCCCGGAGCCCACGTCCTTCACCTCGATCACAACAGCCCATCGTCTCCTTTTCGCGTACTCCCGCATCGCGGACATCTGCATGGGGAGTGTCTGCTGGTCGTGCGTCGACACCCGAGCATAGAGCCCTACCCGAAGCGCTTTTGCGCCCTGTCCAAAAACCCCCTTGCGATCCGCGGTCGAAACACGTGGCTTTTTATGCGGTTTGGGCATGCGATAACAGTATGTCCGAAAACTATAGTTTATTCACAGGAGGATAGCAAATGCCCTGGCGGGATCTTTTGTCTCCAACTCAACGCGCTCAGATCATGGCGCTCCCAACCAGCCTTCGAGAGTACGAGGCGCTTTACACGCTCAGTCCCGCCGATCTCGACTTCGTTGCCGCGCACCGGACTCATACGAACCGGCTGGGCGTTGCCGTGCAACTCTGCTTTCTCCAATATCCGGGCCGGGCGTGGACGCCGGAGGAAATCGCTCCAGCCGCAATGCTCCGGTTCATCGCCCTGCAGGTTGGCGCTGAACCGGCACATCTTCTCGGTTATGCCGAGCGCGATCAGACCCGGCGCGAGCACTTGGTCGAAGTGATGCACGAGTACGGTTTCACGACGTTCGGTGTGAAGGACTACCGGGCTCTATCGATTTGGCTGACTGCACAGGCCCGTGGAACGGACAATGGATTGGCGCTGGTCACGCTGCTCACCGCTGAGATTCGCCGCCGCCGGATTGTGGTTCCAACGCTGCCGGTGATCGAACGGTTGGCGCTCGCATGTCGTGCCAGAGCCAGACGAGAGGCATACGCCGTGCTCTCCACAGATCTCACGCCGGAGCAACACTCGAAACTCGATGGGTTGCTCGACTCGCGCGGGGAATCACGGCAGACGTATCTCGGCTGGGTACGGCAGTCGCTGGGAGCGGCCAATCCGACGAATATCCTCTCCTGCCTGGAGCGCCTGACATTCCTTCGCTCGCTGGGCATCCCAGCCACATGGTCCGCTCGTCTGCACCAAAACCGGCTGGTGCAGATTGCTCGCGAAGGGGCAAACACAGATGTGACGCACCTGCGGGCCTTCAACTCCGATCGGCGATACGGAACGCTTGTCGCCGGGGTCCTCGATGCGATGACGGAGTTGATCGACGAGGCGCTGGAGATGCACGAACGTTATCTTGGTCAGCAGTTCAAAAAGGCGGAGCGAAGGCACTTGGCCAAGTTTCAGGAGAACGGCAAAGCAATCAACGAGACGTTGAAACGCTATGCTGCCCTCGGTCGGGCGTTGATCGACGCCAAGACCCAGAATGCCGATTTGTTCGCCGCCGTGGAACGGGTCCTGCCCTGGAATGAACTGGCCGCGAGTGTGGCCGAAGCCGAAAAGCTAGCGCAGCCCGGCGAATTCGACTCGTTGGCGTTCATGACCAACAGCTACCCGGTGCTCCGCCGCTATGTCCCGCAGTTCATAGAGGCTTTCGAGTTCCGGCCAGCGCCAGGGACCGAGGAGCTTGTGCGAGCGGTGGAACTGCTCCGTGAGTTGAACAGAACGGGCGCGCGCAAGCTGCCCGATGACGCGCCGTGTGGATTTGTCCGTCCTCGCTGGGGGCGGTATGTGTTCACCAGCGAAGGTCTCGATCGGCGGTTCTACGAAACGTGCGTGCTGTCGGAGTTGGGAAAGAGTCTGCGTGCGGGTGATCTGTCGGTGGCGGGCAGCCGCCGGTATCGGGACTTCGATGACTACTTGCTTCCTGCTGAGACGTTTTCCGCGATGCGAGCGGCGGGCTTGCCGCTGGCGATTGAGATCGACTCCGAAAAATACCTTTCGCAGCGTATCGAACTTATTCATGCCGAGTTCCAGAGGGTGGACCGCCTTGCGCAAACCAACGCGCTGCCGGAGGCCTCGGTGATCAAGGGTGTGTTGAAGATCACACCGCTCGACAACCAGGAGTCGGAAGAAGCCGAGTTGCTGACTCGCCAGGCATATGGGCTTATGCCCCGCATCAAGATCACCGACCTGCTCACCGAGGTGGATAGCTGGTGCGACTTTGGGCGGCACTTCACAAACCTGCGTTCCGGCGACGCGGTGTCGGATCGTGGGCTGCTGCTCACCGCTATCCTTGCCGATGGCATCAATCTTGGGCTGACACGGATGGCAGATGCGTGTCCTGGAGTTTCGCTTTCAACGTTGTCGCGCATCGCCACCTGGCATATCCGGGATGAGACATACGCGAAGGCGCTGGCCGAAATCGTGAATCATCAGCATCAGCTTGAGTTCGCCGGGCACTGGGGCGACGGCACGACCAGTTCCTCCGACGGGCAGCGATTCAAAGCCGGAGGCGGTGGAGAAGGCATTGGGTCAGTCAATGCCCGTTATGGCAATGAGCCGGGCGCGACCTTCTACACTCACATTTCGGATCAATACGCCCCATTCCACAGCAAACTCATCAGCGCCACGGTGCGCGACGCCACCCATGTCCTTGATGGGCTGCTTTATCATGAAACCGATCTCCGCATCGAAGAGCACTACACCGATACCGGCGGATTCACCGATCACGTCTTCGCTTTGTGCCATTTGCTCGGGTTCCGGTTTGCCCCGCGCATTCGCAACCTTGGCGACACGCGGCTTTACTCCATGGAGAAACCCTCCCGCTATGCGACGCTCGCCCCGCTAATCGGAGGAATCGTGAACAAAAAACAGATCACCGGCCACTGGGACGAGATCCTCCGCCTCGCCACATCGATCAAGCACGGCTCGGTCACTGCATCGCTGATGCTGCGCAAGCTTGGCGCATACCCACGGCAGAACGGTCTGGCGGTGGCGCTGCGGGAACTCGGTAAGATTGAGCGGACGCTGTTCCTGCTTCAATACATCAGCAGCGTCGAACTGCGGCGGCGCATCCATGTCGGGCTGAACAAGGGAGAGGCGAAGAACGCGCTGGCCCGGGCAGTCTTCTTCAACCGACTGGGCGAGTTGCGGGACCGCACGCACGAGAATCAACGGCATCGCGCCAGCGGGCTGAATCTCGTGGTTGCCGCCATCGTGCTTTGGAACACAGTCTACCTGGAGCGCGCGGTCGCCGCGATCCGCGAAACCGGGCAGGTGGTGCCCGACGAGACGCTCGCCCACCTGTCACCGCTGAAGTGGGAGCACATCAACTTGACCGGCGACTACCACTGGAGAAAGGATGCTGGGCTTCGCAACCGCAAATTGCGCCCGCTCAGGGTCAGCAAACCGGCCTGATTCCTTAGCGTGCAATTTTTGACCACTGGAGGAGTGACCCCTAAGCGATGGATGGCAGAGGAACCACCTTCAACCACAATGGTGCGCCGGCAGGCGGGTCGAGTACTGCCAATTTCGACAGTTCAGCGCTACCTGAACCCTCGCGACCTGCTCGTTGAGTACGTATTCACAGCCGACAAGGCCTACGCGCTGGTCATCACCAAATCGCAGGCACGACTCGTAACCCTTGGCGATCGCGGTGCAATCGACACGGCCGCAGACAGGTTCATCGGCGCGGTCCGGGCGAAGCAGCAGGCACTTGCGGAGGGCGACGCGCTCGCGCGTCTGGTTTTCTCGTCCATTCCGGAGGTTCGGACGCATTCCAATCTGATCGTCGTTCCCGACGCGCGATTGCACAACGTTCCGTTCGCGGCGCTGGTTGTGGGAGGCAAGCGCCTCATAGAAACGCACTCACTTGTTCGAGCGCCGTCCGCTAGTACATACGTCCTGCTTCAGCAAAAGCCGACAAACTCCGTTCCCAGCCTCCTCGCGGTCGGAGGTGTCCGGTATAACGCCGATGCTTCCCGTATCGCTCAGCAGCGCGGATACAAGCTCGATAACCTGCCCGGGTCCCGTGACGAAGCCATCGCTGCGGCGGATGTCCTCGCGCCGATCCTGCAGGATCGCTTGCTGCTGGAGGGCCGCCAGGCAACAGAAGCGGCCGTAAAACAGGCTTTGCGGAGTCCGCGCATGCTGATCCACCTCGGCGTCCATGGCATTGCCAGCGATCAACCGGACCGGGGAGCTTTGGTGTTCCTGCCGGACGCATCTGCCGGCGAAGACGGTCTGCTCGAGGTCCCGGAAATCGTCCGTCTGCGGCTCCGTTCCGATCTGGCTGTACTGTCGGCATGCGACACGGCCGTGGGAACGGTTCAGGGTCAGGAAGGCGTGGCGAACCTCTCGCGAGCGTTTCTGCTGGCCGGATCACGAAGTGTGGTTTCGACATTATGGGCCATTGACGACGGATTCAGCGCCACGCTGATGCGTTCATTCTATTCTTCATTGGCTGAAGGGATGTCGAAGGCTGATGCCCTGGTCGCCGGCCAGCGATACATCGTTCAGCGATTCCCGGATACAGCCGTTCCATGGTATTGGGCCGGCTACATG
>DATLCW010000091.1:0-14833 GCA_035526195.1 Bryobacteraceae bacterium | reverse complement strand
ATGATCCGAGTTATCGAAGGTGAAGGAAGTAGACTGGTAAATAGGTACCGCGCGCGCGTGTGTCGTTGGGTCAGGCGCGTAGCCGGCATGCAGCGTGCGGGTATTGAATCCGAATTGACGTTCAGGTTTTTCAGCCATAAGTTAACTATCATACATTTCCATGAACTCCCATTTCACGAGGCGCGCATTTCTGGCAACTGGATTATTGGCGGCGCAACAGCCGAGGCCGCTGATTGCCGGCGCCGCTGTGGTAAACATCACCCCTGCCCTCGGCAGCCACATCGCCGGCAACATGCGATTCCAGATCGCGGAGGATGTCCATGATGAGTTGCACGCCAAGGCGCTGGTATTGGATAACGGTGCCGCGCGCTTAGCATTTGTGGTTTGCGACTCCTGCGCCATTGCTCCGGAGGTGATTGCGCGCGCGAAGTCTCTGATTGAGAAAAACACCGGCATCTCGCCCGAGCGGGTATTGATTTCCGCCACCCATACGCACAGCGCGCCCGCCGCCGCCCGGCTGTTTCAAAGCGAGCCCGATCCTTCCTATCTCGATTTTCTAAGCGTGCGAATTGCCGATGGCGTCCGGCGCGCGGTCAACCGGATGCAGGCCGCGCGCATCGGCTGGGGCACGGGACGTGCCGACAAACTTGTCTTTAACCGGCGTTACCTGTTGGAGCCGGGCGGCATCCCGGCGAATCCATTCGGAGACGCCGGGGAACAAGTGCGCACCAATCCCGGCATTGGCAACAGGAAAGTGCTGAAAGTGGCGGGTCCCGTGGATCCGGAAGTATGCCTGCTGGCGGTGCAAGGCACCGATGGCAAGCCGCTTTGCGCGCTGGGGAGCTTTGCGTTGCATTACGTCGGTGGCGTGCCGGCACGGGTGATCAGCGCCGATTATTTCGCGGTTTGGAGCAGTGGGATGCAGCGCCGGTTGAACGCCGGTCCGGATTTCGTGGGAATGCTCGCCAACGGTTGTTCCGGCAACATCAATAATGTGGATGTGAACGGGCCGTCCACGCCCTATGCGCCGTTTTCCAAGATGCGCGAAGTAGCCGAAGCGCTGGCCGCGGAATCGGAACGCGTTTGGAAGCAAATCCAGTTTCGGGACTGGGTGGAACTCGACTCCACCTTCGAAAACGTCGACCTGGCAACGCGCCGCCCGACCTCGGCGGAAGTGGAAGCCGCGAAGAAGATACTGCCGGAGGATACCAACAACGTCAGTGACGTGCGTCATGTGTATGCCAAAGAGACGATTCAATTGCAGAGCTATCCCGCGCGGGTGGCGGCGCCCGTACAGACATTCCGCATCGGCGATTTAGGGATCGCCACCTTTCCCGGTGAAGCCTTTGTGGAACTGGGATTGGAAGTGAAACAGAAGAGCCCCTTCAAGCCCACCTTTCTAATCGAATTGGCCAACAGCTATCTGGGCTATATCCCAACCGTCGAAGCGCACCGCCAGGGCGGCTATGAAACGTGGCGGGCGAAATCGAGTTTTCTGGAAGTGGAAGCTGCTCCGAAATTAGTGGAAGCCGCTCTCCGCGGTTTGCAGAGATTGAAGCGCTGAGCAATGAGGGCGTTGCGTCACCTGTTCCCTTTTTTCGCGTGCCTGCCCGCAACCTGCTGGGTTTCCTGCAGTACCCCGGCTTCCACGAAACCCCAGGGCGTCTCTGTGAAAATCGACGTGCCATTAGGATTGCCGCCGCTGCCCATTCCCTCCGATAATCCGCCTACTGCGGCGACAATCGCGCTTGGCCGCAGATTGTTCTACGATCCCAGGCTCTCGGCGGATGGAACGTTGTCGTGCGCTTCCTGTCACAATCCGGATCTCGGATTCTCCGATGGCAAGCCTGTTTCCTCGGGTGTTACCGGGAAAATGGGAAAACGCAACGCACCCACGCTGCTCAACGCCGCTTATTTTCCCCTGCAATTCTGGGACGGCCGCGCCGCGGGTCTGGAAGAGCAGGCCGCGGGTCCGATCGCCAATCCGATCGAGATGAACCAGCCGCACTCGGCTTGCGAATCCACCCTGAGCGGCGATCCCGTGTATGTAAAGTTGTTTGAGGCATCGTTTGGTCCAGGTCCGATCCGTATGCTGAAAATTCAGAAGGCCCTCGCAAGTTTCGAGCGGATGCTGCTGAGCGGAAATTCTCCTTTCGACCGCTATCAATACGGCGGACAAAAGGCGGCGATGACTCTGCCAGCCATTCGGGGTCTGGCGATTTTCAGCGATGCCAAACGAGGCAATTGCGCCGTCTGCCATACCATCGGCGATAAGGATGCCCTGTTCACCGATGGAAAGTTTCACAACATCGGCGCCGGTATCGATTCCTCAGGTGAGCTCACGGATCTTGGCCGGTATGACCAAACCAGGAACGAATCCGACAAAGGCGCCTTCAAAACCCCCACCCTGCGAAATGTTGCAAAGACCGCACCCTACATGCACGATGGCAGTAAGAGAACGCTTAAGGAAGTGGTAGATTTTTACGTGGGCGGAGGCAATTCCAATCCGCACCTCGATAAGGAGATCAAAGAGCTGAAGCTCACTGCTCAGGATCGTGCGGACCTGGTCGCGTTCCTTGAGTCGCTTACCGGCGATACGCCGTCCAATTCCGGCCGCCACGGAATCCAATGAATTGCAAATCGCTGGTGGCTCTAGCTGCGGCTCTGATGGGGCAGGCCTGCTCGACCCGGACGGAGTCCCCACCCAAGGTGGCCTACACACAAGTGGATCCATCCACGGCGGGTGTCATCTCGGGAAAAGTGCTGGTTACGGGAAAAATGCGGCCATCGAGAAAAGTGATCATGGATGAGGATCCCCAATGTGCCGGCCTCCACAAGATTCCCGTTACGGACGAACCCGGAGCGGTATTCATCCACATCAAGCGCGGTCTCGAAGGCAAGGTGTTTCCTCCTCCGGCCGAACCAGTCACCATCGACCAGAGGGGCTGCTGGTTTCATCCCAAGGTGATCGGAATACAAACCGGCCAAACTTTGAAGGTCACCAACTCCGATCCCGTGACGCACAACATTCATCCTCGCGCTCAGGTGAATCGCGAATGGAACCAGAGCCAGGACGCGGGGTCTGCTCCGCTAACGCGCCGGTTCGCCCGGCCTGAGACGATGATCCGCGTAAAATGCAACATCCACGGCTGGATGCGCGCCTGGATCGGCGTGACGGACAATCCATATTTCGCGGTCGTCCAAGCCGGTGGCACTTTTGAAATCGGGAATGTGCCTCCGGGCTCATACACGATCGAAGCGTGGCAGGAAGAGCTCGGAACGCAGGAGCAACAAGTCACAGTCGCCCCCCGGGGGAAGCCTGTTGTATCCTTCACCTTCAAGGGAGAATAAATGCGCCACATCGTATGGCTCGCACTCTGTCTGTCGGGCTGCGCCTCGCGTACTGCCGCGCCGGAAAGCCCAGGAGGATATCGTATCTTCGTCACCAATGAGACCAGCGGCGATCTCAGCGTGATCGATTCCACAAAGTTGGAAGTGATTGCGACCGTCCCGTTAGGCAAACGCCCTCGCGGAGTTCACCCGAGCCCCGATGGAGGAACCCTCTACGTCGCCTTAAGCGGAACCCCGCCCGCGCCTCCCGGAGTGGACGAAAGCACGCTACCGCCGCCCGATAAGTCGGCCGATGGGATCGGAATTTTCGATGTGCGGCAGAACAAACTCATCAAGGTAATCCACGGTGGATCGGATCCCGAGAACTTCGATGTCAGCCGGGATGGAAAAATGCTCTATGTCAGTAATGAAGATGCCTCCGGGCTAAGTTTCATCGATCTTGCGGCGGGAAAAATTACCCACACCATCCAAACGGGAGACGAACCAGAAGGTGTAACACTGACGCCGGACGGCAAGCTCGTGCTTGTGACCTCCGAAGAAGAATCTACCGTCGCCGTTGTGGATACCGCCGCCGCCAGGCTCGTAAAAAAGATCAAAGTGGGCCGCCGTCCGCGAACCATCGTATTCCTGCCGGACGGCTCTACGTTCTATGTCAATGCGGAGAATGACGGCACGGTGGTGCTCGTGGATGCGGGAAAAGGCGAGATTCTGAAGACCATTTCCCTGGGCGCGCAAGGCGTGATCAAACCGATGGGCCTGGTTCTTTCTCCGAATGCTTCGCAGCTTTATGTGAGTACAGGGCGCGGGCGCAAGGTGTTCATCATCGATACGAACTCCAATCAGGTAACCGGATCGGTAGAGGTTGGCCCGCGCCCCTGGGGAATCGCTCTGTCGCCGGATGGAAAGACGCTGTTCACCGCCAACGGCTCATCGAACGATATTTCCGTGGTCGATCTTGCCACCCAGACCGTGACCAGGAAAATTAAATGCGGCGGCGCGCCCTGGGGTATCGCCGTGCTGCCGCGCTGACGCGGCCGGTCTACGTCGTCGCGATCCCCAACGCCTTCATTTTACGGTACAGGTTGCTCCGCTCCAGCCCCAGTAATTCCGCCGCGCGGGATACATTTCCTTTCGTCTCTTCCAGTTTCTTCAGGATGTACTCGCGTTCCGCCGCCTCGCGTACCTCCTGCAGACTCCCGTAAAAATCCATCGGCCGCTCAAATACGGCCCGCCGGGATGGATTTAGGGGAATATGCCGCGCATCCACACGTACCTGAGGGTTCATGATCACGATCCGCTCCATCAGGTTCCTCAGCTCGCGCACGTTGCCCGGCCAATGATAATCCTGCAGCACTCCGTAAGCTTCCGGCGTCAGTTCTTTCGGCTTCCGTCCATAGGCGGTAGTGTAGGCTTTGAGAAAATGATTGGAAAGTAATGCGATATCCTCCACACGCTCCCGCAGCGGAGGCACATAGAACGGAATCACGTTCAGCCGGTAAAAGAGATCCTCACGAAAATTGCCGCGATCGATTTCGAGTTCCAAATTCTTGTTCGTAGCCGCAATCACACGCACATCCACTTGTGTAAACTCGGAGGCGCCCACCGGCTCAAAGCGCTGCTCTTCCAAAACGCGCAGCACCTTCGCTTGCGTCTTCAAACTCATATCGCCCACTTCATCCAGAAACAGCGTGCCGCCGTTCGCCTTCTCGAACTTCCCCGTCTTATCCTCAAGCGCGCCTGGAAAGGACCCTTTCCGATGACCGAACAACTCGCTCTCGATCAGCTCTTCAGGAATCGTGGCGCAGTTCACTTCCACAAATGGCTCGCTCACGCGCGGGCTCATGGCATGAATGGCGTGCGCCACCAACTCCTTGCCCACACCGCTCTCGCCATAGATGAGGACGCGCCCGTTGGTCCCCGCCATCAGCTTCAACTGTTGTCGAAGCGCCTTTACCGGAACGCTCTCGCCTATGATCTCCGGCCCCGGCCCGCTCTCTTCCTTAAGCCGCTGCACCTCGATTTCCAAGCGCCGGTGCTGGATCGCATTCTTGACCGTGACCGTGATCTTCTGAATGGTAAGAGGCTTCTCGAGAAAATCGAATGCCCCCAGTTTCGTCGCCTTCACCGCCGTCTCAATGGTGCCGTGGCCGCTGATCATCACCACCGTGGGACGGTCGTCCAGCGGCATTTCCTGGATTCGCAGCAGCGCTTCCAATCCATCCATCCCCGGCAGCCAGATATCCATCAGCACGATATCATAGGGATGCTGCGCCAGCTCCGGTAAACATTCCTCCGCCGTTTCCACCGTCGAGACCTCGTAGCCTTCGTCTTCCAGTACGCCTTTCAAAGACTGGCGAATTCCCGGCTCATCGTCCACCACCAGCACGCGGCAGCGCTTCATGCCTCAGCCTCAACCGGCAGCAGGCCCGGTTCGGCAATGGCAACAGCCGGAATCTCGATAATAAAGCGGGTGCCAGCGGGGCGGTTATCCTCCACCCGAATCTGCGCATGATGGTCAGCCAGTATGTGGTTCACAATTGCCAGTCCTAAGCCCGTGCCGCGCCCTTTGGTCGAAAAATAAGGCAGGAAGAGCTTCTCGCGGTCTTCCGCGGAGACGCCGCAGCCGCTATCGGCTACGATCAGTTCGATGGTTTCGGAAGTGACCGCCTGCGTCACGATGGTGAGCTTACGGATGTGCGAATCCTGCATCGCCTCAGCCGCGTTATCCACCAGGTTCACCACCGCCCGTTTTAACTGCTCGCGATCCATGTTCACTACCGGCAGGCCGGGGCTGAGGTCCTTCCTTAGTTCAATCCCATCCAGCCTGCCATGGAACACGGCAAGCGCATTCTCCACCACTTCATTCAGATCGCCGGGAGACAGTTGCGCCGCCGGAAATCGGGCATACTGCGAGAATTCGTCCACCAGCGCCTTCACCGATTCCACTTCACTCAGGATCGTACTGCAGCACTCCCGCAGAACACGGCTCGATTCCGGCGTGATTCCTAGCCGGTCCAACTGCCGGATCGACCGTTCGGCGCACAAGGCGATCGGCGTCAACGGATTCTTGATTTCATGCGCCACCCGCCGCGCCACTTCATGCCACGCCGCTGCCTTCTGACCGCGCAGCAGCTCACTGGTGTCCTCAATCACAACGACAAAACCGGCACTACCCTTCTCTTCGAGGGCGGCTACGGTCACCGCGAGGTGAACGGTCTGCCGCCCCTTGCGAAAATCGAGCTGCCGCGAAGCAACGCCCGTTCGCTGCGACCTTTTCATTAAATAGCGGATTTCTTTCACTTCTTCGGCCGGCAGAAGATCGTCGATCGTGAGCCGGGGCTCCGGTTTCAACGCCGGGAAAATTTTGGTCAGTGCGCGGTTATAGCGCTGCACCCGGCCATCCGGCGCAAGCGAGATCACACCCGTGGGAATACTCTCGAGGATGGCCTCGGTGAACCGGCGGCGCCGTTCCAGTTCTCTGCTGTTCGCTTCCAGATCGTGCGTCATCTGGTTGAACGCGCGCACCAGGACACCCAACTCATCGAGAGCAGTCAGGTTAATACGATGGCCGAGATTGCCCTTTCGCACTTCTTCCGCCGCTTCCAGAATGGCGGAAATCGGATCGCTGATCTGGCGAGCCATGAACTGCGCGATCCAGGTCGCCACAAACAGAATAAACAGCGTGATCAGAAACAACAACAGCAGATACAGATAACGAATCTCTTTGCGCTGCACGGCCAACGCATCATACGCTTTGACCTGTCTTTCAATCTCGTCCTGTTTCTCTGCGAAGTCCACCGGCATTTGCAGCCGTACGGCAATCTGCGAGTCGCCCGCGGACGCCGCGCGCCCCTCTACCGAATCGGGCGCAGGCCGCTGCATTTGGCCGCAGAGGTAGGTGCGCTGGCCGTTGGCCGTTTCAATCCACGCCTGCTCGACATTTTGATCGGCACAGAGCTTTTCCACAGCCGGCCCCGCGGTCACCTTGCGGTCGGCCATCATCTGCGCCAGCAGTTTCGCTCTGGCCTGCGCTTCGCGGTCCATCGCCACGCCGACGTCGATCAGACTCCACCGCATATGTTCCGCGGGACGGCTGAACCACCGCTGCAGATTGATGTTGAGGATGTTGACGCTGAAGATCACCAGAAAAAGTACCGGCATGAAACTCAGCGCCAGCGCGCCGAAAATCAAGCGGGACTTGATCCGCGATCCCTCTTTATTCCTTTGCCGCTCGACGTACAGCTTCAACGCTGTTTTGAACAGCATGAAGCCGAGCGTCACCGTCAGCAGGAAAACGAGTGTCGACACGCCCCAAAAAATGTAAGTCTGCGGGGCGTTGGTCGGTCCGAATTCGCCGAAGCTGAAGCTGCTCTGCCAGACCACAAGCGTCACCAGAATGGCCAGCAACACCAGACCGGTGCCGAAAAAAAGGCGTTTCCTCATAGGCGTGAGGACCTATCTTTCGATTATAGGGGACGATGAGTGTATCGCACTCACACGGAAACCTCCCCGAACTCCTGCAAAACGCTGAGGCGGCGTACGGCATTCCCTGTTTAAAACGAAGCGGACAATCGATCCTCTGGCAAGGGCCGAAGTGCTTCTTGATGGCGTCCGAATCACCGGCCGGCCGTGCTTCAGCGATGTGTTACGCTGTTGTCTCCGCATGGCGCAGATCAGCAACTTTCCACAGCCGGACTCGGCACCCGCGTACTTCATTGACTTCCTGGACTTCCTGGATAACCAGGCTAATATTAAACATTTCCGGGCGCGGGCGGCCCAGCGCCTGAACCTGTCTCCTGGTCAGAAAGTGCTCGACGTAGGCTGCGGTATTGGTGGAGCGACCTTTCCTCTGGCCGGCCTCACCGGCCCGGCCGGCCTCGCCGCTGGACTCGATATCAGTTCTGCGTTAATCGAAGTTGCCACCCGTCGGGCCGGCAGCCGTCCTGGAATCGAATTCCGGGTTGGCGATGCCTGCGCGATTCCCTATCCTGATGGTTTTTTCGACATCGCGCGCACCGAGCGAGTCTTTCTCTACTTGGCCGACCGCCTCTCCGCCATTCACGAAATGAAACGCGTCGTGAAACCAGGAGGCAGCGTCTGCTTGATCGACACCGACCTCGACTGCACCGCGATCTACTCGAGTAAACCCGCATTGACGCGCAAAATGACATCGACTGT
The DNA here is from genome assembly GCA_035526195.1 of Bryobacteraceae bacterium. Taxonomy (GTDB): domain Bacteria; phylum Acidobacteriota; class Terriglobia; order Bryobacterales; family Bryobacteraceae; genus CADEFT01. The sequence continues at coordinate 6,304 of DATLCW010000091.1, read as the reverse complement.
CGCCGCGTCTATGCCAAATCCGAATTCTGCACGCGAGTTGCCCGCGCTCGCTCGTCGAGCCGGCCTTAAGGACATCCAGACTGAGGTCTTTGCTATCGACTCGCCCCACGAGTTCTTTGTCCGCGCGATGACTGGTTCGCTGTCTAAAGCCGTTGAAAACGGTACCGTTTCCTCCTCCGAAGTTGAGGAGTGGCTGGACGAACAGGCCTGGCTTCACGCAAACGGTGAATTCTTCCAGATGTGGTTCTTTGTTCTCGTCTGCGGTGCGGTGTAGATTTCGGCTCCCCAGTCTGGACACGTTTCGAACTTACGCCGCCCCAACCGGCAGTGTGATCGAACCTGGCAACCCGGTGCGTTTTCAGGAGAATAGGCGTGGAACGCCGATCATTGTCCCCAACAGGCCCCCAGCTTGGACACTTCTCGACCTCGGCTGCTTCGCGCCCAAAGACGCACCTGAGGTCACAGGATGCGAAGCTAACCTCCCAGTGAACCCGACGGTTGAAACTGGAACGTAGGACAACTTCCGAGTGCGCCGTCAACCGTGCACGACGGCTGAAGAGAGCACCAACATTCTCCGGCTTCACGACGTTATGGCCGTCTCCAATTCCACAATGTCCGAGCGCACCCTGTATTGATGGGCGCTGCGGCTGAGCGCGCAACCGGCCAATCATGTGATCCGGTCCGGCGACCAATCGGCATATACTGGCTGGATACACGTAAGCGAATCAGGAAAAGAGCAAGCCATGCAAACCGAAGCAAGTCTAACCAGCAAAGCAATCGACGAGCAGATCATCGCTGAATTCCAAGCTGGGTTTCGCGGCGAATTGCTGCGATCAGGCGACGCAGGGTACGAGGATGCGCGTAAAGTATTTAAGGCGATGATTGACAAACGTCCGGCCATAATCGCCCGTTGCGCCGGAGCTGTCGATGTTATTCGCGCCATGAATTTCGCACGAGCTCACAACTTGCTAATAGCTGTCCGCGGCGTCGGTCATAACGTGGCGGGCACGTCGATCTGTGAGGGCGGGATTCTCATTGACCTGTTCCGGATGAAGGGAATGAGGATCGATCCTGTAAAGCGTACGGTCCGCGTCGAGCCCGGGCTGACATGGGGCGAGGTAAACGATGATCTCCAGGCATTCGGTCTTGCCGCTACCGGCGGGTTTGTGTCCACCACAGGAGTGTCCGGCTTGACGGTCGGAGGAGGTCTGGGATGGCTGGTTCGCAAGTATGGTTTGGCGCTCGACAATCTGCTTTCCGTGGATGTCGTGACCGCGGACGGCTCTTTCTTGACTGCCAGTTCGACTCAAAATGAAGATCTGTTCTGGGGCATTCGGGGAGGTGGCGGAAACTTCGGCATTGTTACTTCGTTTGAGTTCGAGGTCCATCCGGCGGGCGTGGTGCTTGCGGGTTTGGTGTTGCACCCGGTCGGCAACGGCCGCGAGGCTCTCCGGTTTTGGCGGACATTTGAAGCCACCGCTCCGGAAGAATTCACGGCCGGCGCTGTAATTTTCAATGCGCCGGCCGGCCTGCCGCTCCCCGAAGGCTTGCGCAACGGCGCCATCGTCGGCATGGGAGGAGTGTATGCCGGACCTCTGGAGACGGGCGAGCAGGCTCTTCGGCCATTGCGTCAGTTCGGTCCACCGCTGGCAGACATGTTTCAGAATATGCCCTATAGCGCGGCCCAGAAAATGGCAGACTTCCTCTGGCCGCGCGGACTATACAACTATTGGAAATCGAGTTATCTGAAGGAACTCAGCGATGATGCAATCGACACGATCCTCGAGTTCGTCATGAAAGTTCCGTCACCGCGCACCGTCGTCGTCCTCGAGCACAACGGCAACGGTGCGATGAGCCGAATTCCGGAAGAAACTACAGCGTTCGGCGGCCGGCAGTGGCCTTTCAACTTTCTCGTCACATCGGCCTGGACGGATGCAACGGCAGGCGAGGCGAACATCCGTTGGACTCGCGCTTTCTGGGATGCGATGCAGCCGTTCCTCGCCAACGCGGCGTATATCAACTATTTGGGGGAAGAGGGTGAAGACCGCGTCCGGGCCGCCTATGGAGCTATCAAATACGAACGCCTTGCCGCGCTAAAGAAAAAGTACGACCCAACCAACCTGTTTCGCCTGAATCAGAACATCAAGCCCGCCGCATAGGAACCTCGCGAATCGTCACCATCGTGCTGCCGAGTTGGCCGATATGGGGCGGCCTGGCTAAATCAAAAGTTCGCGCGGTTGCGCATTTCTCATGATGATTCAGCATGCAAAGTCGCGTTCACGGAAGGGTCGCCAGCTTTCATCCGTCGAGTTGCGCAACTCGATTGGTCTCTAAGCTTGCAGTGGCCTCTCTCTAGAGAGAGTGCGATAGCGCCCGGTCGGTCGGCCATCCGAAAGTTGGCCAAAAATGGGCCAAAAATGCACAGCGAGTTCGAGTGTTGAATTGGGGTCGCCCGTAACCGGAAGATTCGGAACGGCGATTTCTGGTGGCTCCCCAGTCTGGACAACATTCGAACTCTCGTAGCCACAAAACGGGCTCCACTTGAACCCAAAAAAAATCTTCACTGCGTATAACATCCGAGTGAAATCCGGACATCCGTCCATGATCGGCGCCCACGCCAGGACAAGATTAGAACTCACCGTTTGAGATTCGTTTGAAGCGAATGATAATTCCATTCCCAATCTTCACCGACTTTCCCCGTTGCTCACCAACGAACAAGATCCGTCTGTTACTGTCGAATGAAGCCTTGGCCGCACTTGCCTGCCAAGCAGCACCCGGACGCTGGCAAAGCCCACACCAGCGGCGATGAGAGGAAGCAGATCCCTCATGCGCTGGTGGCTATCGTGGACCGCCAGTGCCGTCGGGGACGCGTGCGCTTTCACCGGCAACTACCGTGAGCCGGACTTATGCCGGGGATCGTCGGCTGCATTGACGTAAATCGTATCCAATGGACCGGCGCCGGATATGTAAACGATGGTCTCTCCCTTGGTCCACTCGAAGTGCCGGACACCTTTCGACATTCGCATGAAAGTGCCGACCCTTAGCTCGTGGCCGCGGCTGCGATCAACCTTATCGCCAAGGCCCATCACGAAGGTTCCCTTCACCACCACCACGCTGGCATCCATCGGGTGCCAATGGGGTGGAATCTGGTAGCCGGCCGGCAGCTTCAGTCCGATGGCGTACTGCGCGCCCGGTTTCGCTGGGTCGCCATCCAACACCGCAAGCTGAGCGCCCGGCGGCAACGAAGGTCCGGCCGCCTGCCATTGAATCTGAGTTGGATTCACCAGCACATGCCCGGGATTCTGGTGGTCATTTCCCTGCTGCGTAAAGCACACGTTCACAGCAAGCAAGCAAATTGCGAAAGCAATCGTCTGTGTTTTCATCGTGAAGCCTCCCTTTCCGAGGCGAACCTTTGGTAGGAGATGCCTGTCCCTACTAATGCTGGAACTGAATAAAAGCGATTATAGGGCTGTTTCCAGGCGATCCCACGCTGCGATCCAGCCGCTGCGGTGTTGCAGACAGACCGGTATCTCAGGCAGGTTCTCGTGCGTCAACATCACCAGCGTGAAGACGCCGTCCGCGGCAAACCGCACGGTTACGCGCGTTTCCGGCATGCCCTCAAAGGCGTTCTCCCAGCGCCACGTGTATACCAGTTTTTCCGGCGAATCGATTTGAAGAAACGATCCATGCACATATACGGTCGCTCCCCCGGTCAGGCGGCGCATGCCGATGCGGTAGCGTCCGCCGGCGCGGAGATCAACCTCCATTTCGGCCGGCGTCCATCCCTCCGGGCACCACCATCTCTTCAGGACTTGCGGATCCGTCCACGCGCGGAAGACTTTTTCAGGGGGCGCTTTGAAGCGCCTTTGGAGCCGGAAGGCGTTCCCGGTTCGTTCCCCGGCTGCAGCTTGCATTCCTCTTGCTCCTCATCCAGATATTTTTCGAGCGCATCGAACTGCCGCTCCCAAAACGCGCGCTGTGCCTCGATCCAACTGCCCGCTTCCCACAGCGGCTCCGCGCGCAACCGGCAATAGTGAACCCGCCCCGTCTTGCGGCGCGTGATCAGCCCCGACGCTTCGAGGACGCGCAGGTGTTTGGATATTGCGGGCGCCGAGACAGGGAACGGCTCGCTCAGGCGTGTAACCGACAATTCTCCCCGAGCCAACATCGAGAGCATCGCCCGCCGGATCGGATCCGATAAAGTCCCAAAGACCGCATCCAGCCGAATCGGTTGATTCGCCGTGCCCAGCATCAGTCGGCTCCGGGAACTTCGCGTGCCTCGACGATGTCCTTCTCAAAACTGCCGGTCAACGCAAGCACCTCCGATTTTTCGGTTTCCCTCACGCCAAAGTCATCTAAAACGTCAATCGCGTGCTGCGCGAAGACGGTCCACTCGCCCTCGGTGATTCCCAGCCCCTCGTGTGAGGTCTTCATGTCCCGGCCCGTGTACTGTATCAATCCGCCCGTCGCGTGACCCAGAAAATCGACTAGCAGCTGACGGTCCCGCTTCATGCTGTCCTTACATTTTCCCTTCCAGTACACGCCAATCTGCGGATCGTCCACCAGCCGCTGAAGCAGCTCGTCTACGAAAGCCGCGATGGCATCGTAGCCGCCGAGCCGGCGATATAAGGATCCGTTGGGGTCCAGCATCGATACCCTCCACTCGTCTCTTCGGTCCTTTTACACTTAACCAGTTGGTTAAGTGTAGCTGGGCATGTGCGGCTTGTCAAGCGAAAACCTTAAGAAAACATCGCGCGGAACGTTGACTCCGCCGCCGGTGGACGCTACTCAGCGGCAGGCTTCTGCGAGCTTACGAAGTCGATCGTCAGGATTGAGCGCAGTCTGTCGGAGCACGCGATTGACCCTGGTAAGACCAAGAAGACGGCGGGGAGCACGGGACCACCAACAGCATCAGCGGCCCACCGCCGCGTCTCATGCACCGGCGCTAAATGGATGTTCGGCGAGTACGCGTGCCAGTCACACATGATCGAAATTCTCGCTCGCTCCGTCAAAACCTGACTTGCCGCCGCACCTTTCATTGCTGAGCGACCTTTGTTGGCAACAGAGGGATGTTTGGCTCCGCAAAAACCATGGTCTCCAACAACCTCTCCGCTATTTAAGCCAGCTACTCTGCCCATGAGCCTGTATGCTCACGGCATGAGTAAGCGTCTTCAGGTACTGCTTCCGGATTCCGAAATGTCCGAAATCCAGCGTTTGGCGAAGCGTGAACATTTGTCCGTGGGGGAGTGGGTTCGGCGAGTGCTTCGAGAGGCGCGCGCAAGCCGGCCGGTGATTGACCCCGAAACGAAGCTGAAGGCGGTTCGGCGCGGTGCTCAGTATTCATTTCCTACTGCGGACGTTGACCAGATGCTGAGCGAAATCGAGCGCGGGTACGGGGGTTGATTTTCGTGGATTCCAACATCCCGATGTACTTGATTGGATCGGCCCATCCGCACAAGACCGAGGCACAAGTCATCCTGGAGCGCTTGATTGCAGCGGGACAGCGTCTGGTGACTGACGCTGAAGTGTCGCAGGAGATTCTCCATCGCTATACCGCTATAGAAAAGCGCGAAGCAATCGGACCAGCGCTCCAGGTTACGCTGGACCTGGTCGATGAAGTGTTCCCCATCGGGAAAACGGAGGTTCTGCGTGCTGGTGAGATCATCCAGCATCGCGCGCTGCTGTCTGCCCGAGACGCCCTCCACATTGCACGATGGAGCGCCACGGGGTTAGATCGATTCTGAGCTTCGACAGTGATTTCGACCGATGGCCTGGTCTTCAAAGAATCCATCGGATCTGAGCGGAAAGATCCCGATAGGGGTGCGGGCGGGCGCACCCACGCGAGACATCATCCAGCGAACGGATCGACGATGCGCACTCCAGCGTTTACGAAATCAGCACGGTTTCGCGTGACGACCGCCAGATCGTGGACGGCTGCCGTCGCCGCGATGAAGCTATCCTTGATCGGCATAGCTTTCCCGGTTGTGCGAAGCTTCGCCAGCAGTTCCGCCCATTTCAATCCTGTGTCCTTGTCCCAGGGCAGACAGTGGAGACGTCCGACCCCCGTGTCGAATCACCGTTCCAAGGCGGTCCGCTTCCTCCCTTTGGGAAGGAGGAGGATACCGAATCGCAGTTCGCCGAGAATGACAGGATTGACAGCTATGTCTGGTTCATGTGCGCGAAGCCACGCCACGACACGCGGATCGGGCGTCGGTTTCGTCAGCTCACTCAATACGTTGGCGTCGACCAAATACTTCACAGCGCATCCGTCGACTCAGAATCGATGGGCACGAAGAAGCCCTTC
>DATLCW010000078.1:0-31554 GCA_035526195.1 Bryobacteraceae bacterium | reverse complement strand
CCGCCGATAATAGCGTTTCCGCACTGGCGACAAAAGCGAACGTCAACCCTAACAGAAACACATCGCCGCTGAACAACTGCAGAAACTTTCCAGGTTCGAGGAAAGAAATGCTGCTCAGAAAGTTATCGCTTAACTGCACGTATCGAATGGGGAGGGAAAGAATGGAGGAGATGGCGGTGGCCGCGGCCACGGCAATCAGGGCCCCGGGAATCCATTTCAACTTCTTTGGCGCATACTGGGTCCATAAAACCAGAATTATGATCGTGCCTAAACCGACGTAAGCGGCGAGGTGATGTACCTTGCCCTCGATCGGAAAGATGCCTTTGGCAATCGATTCCGGAATGGCAAGAAGGTTTCTAAGTCCGTTGGAACGCGGTTGGTCGTCCACCATAACGTGAAACTGAGCGCCGACGATCAAAATGCCGATGCCCGCGAGCATGCCAAAAATCACGGAAGGCGAGATGGCGCGGAAAACCTGTCCCGCCCTCAACAATCCTGCGGAGATCTGCAGCGCCCCGGCGATGATGATCACTACTCCAAGCGTTTCCAAGCCACGCTTGGACACGACCTCATAAACCAGAACGGCTAGACCCGCGGCGGGTCCGCTCACCTGAAGAGGACAGCCGGAAAATAGCCCTACAATGATTCCTCCGACAATGCCGGTAATCAGGCCCGCCGCCGGCGGGGCTCCGGAGGCGATCGCGATCCCCATGCAGAGCGGGAGCGCCACTAGAAAAACGACGACCGAGGCGAGGAGATCTTGCCGGACAGTTACAGAATTCATGGTTGCTTGCAATTGGGCAGGATGAGCCTGCACCTTTCAGCATGCGCGCTGGATATTGGATAGGCAATGGAGTAACAGTCATTCGTAGAAATCCGTAGCCTTGTTCTGTACATCGTCCCTATTTTGCTTGATTCTCCTGTGTTTTCCTGCGTTTACTTGCAATTGAGGATGCCTTCCACCCGCGCTAATTGCCTATGACCAACACTTCGCCGTTACGCCTTCAGCCCCTTGAAGACCGCCGCAAGAAGCTCGGCCATTCCGTGGAGCACGCCTCCCACTACCTTCCGGCACAAGGGCCGATTGGTGTATTCATCCACCACAATACGCTCCACGCTTTCCAGCACCTGCCATTCGAACAGGCAGTGGGTGAGGCCTCAGAGGTGTACGGGACCGAGCCGTTTTTGCGGGAAGAAGCTTACCGGGACCACTTGAAAACCAAGCGTATTCAAGTGGAAGATGTGGAAGCCATACTGGATAGGGAAACTTCCGCGGCGATTCTCCCCGGCCGCCTCGACCGCCGTACCCTCCGCAAAAAGCTGTTGCTCGCTCCTTATCGCCGCTTCGAGCCGGCCACGATACAGTGGCGGATCGAAGAGACGGACCTTCTCCAAAAAACGCGGTCCGGCGCCGATGGCGAGATCTCCGCCCGCTTCAAATCCGGCAGCCGCCAGGATGAAGCTGCGGGATTAAGGGAACTTTTTGAAGCTTGCCAAACTATGTTCGAAGAAAAGCCGCCGGCTTCGCAGCCGGTAACGCGGCCCCACGATGGTTTTCTGCAAAAGACCGGCATTGACCTCGACGAGATAATCCATCCACTCCTGATCCGCCTCTGCGGGGCGTTCCTCGATCAGGGCATGGCGTATTGGCCGATGCCGAATCGGCAACAGGGATTTTTGCGCTGTGTTCGTGCCCTACTTTCCCAACCCGGAGCAATATATTCGGAGCATCTGGAAGAGCTGGCCGTCGAGTTCCGCCGCCAAGCCGGAACCGGGATGGACGCCGAGGCGATTGTGCTTTCCATATTGGACAGGTTCGGCGCGCCGGAAGCCGAGTGGGAGCGGATCATCCGAGCAGAATTGCTCGCACTGCCGGGTTGGGCAGGTATGATGCACCGGCTGGAGCAGGAGCCGGAGCTGACCCCGCATCAGCGGGTCCCTTGCTCCCTGCTCGACTTTCTCGCCGTCCGCTTAACCATGGAAATCGCAGCGGCATCCAGCGTCGGCAAAGCGAATGGCATCTCGAACCTTGCTCAATGGCGCCACGTGGCCACCCCCGCCAAAAACCGCCTTGGCGAACGTCTGGCGCAGGCGGCGCGGCTTTTTGATGTGTTTCAAATACTGGGATTCTCCGCGGCGGATATTTACTCCTTTGAAGCGATTCTGCGGCAGCGCCTGGTGGATGAAATTCAGGCGTTCAGCGATCTGGAGCGGCGGCGTATTCTGCACCTCGCTTATGAGCGCCGTCACGAGCTCGAAATATTGCAACCGCTGTCCCGCCACCGCCAGACGGCGCTCGCAGCGGCCGTAACGGAACGCCCCTCGGCGCAGGTTTTCTTCTGCATTGATGAGCGTGAGGAATCTATACGGCGGCACTTGGAAGAGGTCGCCCCCGATGTCGAGACTCATAGTGCCGCGGGATTCTTTGGGGTCGCCATGCACTACACCGGTATCGACGATGCGCACGGAGTCCCGCTCTGTCCCGTGGTAGTCAAACCACAGCACGCGGTGAATGAACAGCCCGTCGAAGAACATAAGCATCTTCATGAGGCACGCCGCAGCCGCCGAAAGTTGCTGTCGCGCGCGGTGCGCGGGCTATCGATCTCCTCCCGCTCCCTCCTGCGCGGCTGGGCGAGCACGGCTGGATTCGGACTGCTTTCCATAGTCCCGCTAGCCGCGCGAGTGCTTGCTCCCAGGCATTACGGGCGGGTGCGGAAAGCGCTGCAGCAACGCTTCCTGCCCCAGCCGCGTACCGAGCTCGATTTTATTCGCGATGCCCAGGCTCAATTGCCTCTCGAGAAATTACTGCAAGGGTTCACGACTCAGGAAAAGATCGACCGCGTGGCGGGTGTCCTTGGACCCGCCGGGCTGCGGGAAGGCTTCGCCCGCATTGTCGTAATTCTGGGGCATGGATCGACCAGCTTAAACAATCCGCATGAGTCGGCGCATGATTGCGGAGCCTGCGGAGGGCGCCGCGGAGGTCCCAACGGACGCATCTTCGCAGCCATGGCAAACCGCCCGGAAGTCCGGGAAGGCCTCGTCGAACGAGGAATCCGGATTCCGGGCGATACGTGGTTTGTGGGCGGCTATCACGATACCTGCAACGACGATGTGGACTTGTACGATGTCGAGTGTGTGCCGAACAGCCATCGCCCGGATCTTGATCACATTCGTACCAGGTTGAATCGCGCACGGAGCCTGGACGCCATGGAGCGCGCACGGCGTTTTGAAGCCGCCGCCAAAGATGACAGCCCCGAGGCTGCTCTGCGTCACGTACAGGAGCGGGCGGAGCACCTGGCCGAGCCGAGGCCGGAGTACGGACACGCGACTAACGCGGTCTGCATCGTGGGCCGCCGCAAGCTGACGCGCGGCCTCTTTCTGGACCGGCGGGCTTTCCTGGTCTCTTACGATGCCACGCTCGATTCCGGCGATCGCGGTCTGGCCCAACTGCTGGGCGCTGTTATCCCGGTGTGTGGCGGCATCAGTCTCGAATACTACTTCTCTTACGTCGACAACGAAGGGTATGGCTGCGGCACCAAGCTTCCGCATAACATCACCGGCCTGATCGGAGTGATGAATGGTCATGCCAGCGACCTGCGAACCGGGCTGCCGCTGCAAATGGTGGAAGTTCATGAACCCGTTCGCATTCTCTTTCTAGTGGAAACCACTCCCGAACGGGTGAAGCGCGTCATTGCCGCGAATCCCGGCTTGTCGGAGCTCGTGGATAACCGCTGGGTTCGCCTCGCCACGCTCGATCCCGAAACCGGGGAAGTTCACGTGCGGCGCGACGAGGGGTTTGAAAAGCTCGCTGGTGGTATCGAGGAGTTGCCTTCGGTGGCGGCTTCCGTCGATTGGTTCCGCGGCAAGCTGCAGCACCTTCCCATGGCCCGCATTGCCGGTTACGCGCAGGTTTAGGAGTTTCTTCGATCCACTATGCCCGCCCCGCAGGTTCTTCTTGTCTCCATCGTCCTCGCGCCGGGTCTTATGTTTTTGGCCTTGGGGCTGGGTTGGCTATTGGGATGGACGCCCAAAGAGCCCGTAATCGTACGGTCGGCGAAGTTGATTTACGGGTTGGCGACCGTAGCTGTTGCCGGGTTGGCCGCCTCCATGTGGTCTGCCGGGGTGCACTCGATTAGCGCGGGCAGCGGAAGCTGGTATGCCGTTCGCAATTTTGAAATCCCGATGGTGCTCTCTGTCGACCGCCTGTCGCTACCGTTCACCGCTCTCACAGTCGTGCTCGTAGGCCTGGTGGCTATTTTCTCCCAGCGTTACCTCCATCGCGATCCCGGGTTTCATCGATTCTTCGTGCTCCTTCATCTGTTCGCGTTCGGAGCGCTGCTTGTGTTCACCGCGGGCTCCTTCGATCTGCTGATCGGAGGATGGGAGCTGATTTGCGTTTCCTCGGCGCTGCTGGTGGCCTTCTTTCAATCCCGTCCGGAGCCCGCTCGAAGCGCCATCCGCGTGTATATCACCTATCGAACCTGCGACACGGGTCTGATGATCGGCGCTTTCGTTCTGCATCATGTGGCTGGCTCCACCCTGTACACCACGGTCTTCAACGGTTCCTGGCCAAAGCAGGATCCTGCTTTGGTCGGCGCCAGCGCTACTTTGATCGGCCTTCTGTTTTTGCTCGCCGCCATGGGCAAGTCGGCCCAGGTTCCCTTTTCCGGCTGGATGCCGCGCGCCATGGAAGGGCCTACGCCGTCGAGCGCGATTTTCTACGGCGCCATTTCCGTCCACGTCGGCGCCTATCTGTTGTTGCGGGCGCAGCCCCTGCTAGCCGCCTCGGCACACGCCTCCGCCGCGGTCATTCTCGTGGGAGCGCTCAGCGCGATCCATGGAACAATGGTGGCGCGCGTTTGTACCGATGCGAAAACCTCGCTTGCCTATTCGTCGATCTCGCAGCTCGGATTGATCTTTATCGAGATTGGCTTTGGATTGTCGTGGGTGGCTGTGGTGCATATCGCCGGGCACGCGATCGTGCGCACACTCCAATTCCTCAAGGCGCCCTCCATCTTGCACGAGCATCATGAGATGCACGCCGCGGCCGGAGGACACCTCGCGAAAACAGGCGCGCACTTTGAAGCTCTAATACCGGAAGGGATGCGGCTTTGGCTGTACCGGCTTGCTCTCGATCGCGGCCATCACGACGCGATCTTAGACCGCTTCGCAGCCCGGTCCCTGCGGCGTTTTGCGCTGCGCATGACTACGCTCGAAGAACGCCTCACCGGCACCCACGCCCGGACGGGAGAACGGGGTCTCGATGGCTGAGCTGCCCTTGCCGGTTCTCACCGTCTGCATCGTGCTGCCGTTGGCCGCTGCCGCCGCCGCCCGCCGCATGAATGAAGACTCCCGGGCGCGGCGTCTCGCCACCGGAGCGCTGGTCGTCACCATGGCTCTGCTTTTGGATGTATTGCGGAGGGTGCTGGCGGCCGGCGGCGGCGCGCTCGCCGAACCTTGGGGAACGAGCGAAGCATGGTTGATTGCCGATGGATTGAATGCCGTTCCCATGGTATTGTTCACCGCCATCGCGCTTGTCGCCTTGATTGCCGCCCCAAAGCGCGACGCCACCCGCGATTTTCTGGTAAGTTTGTTGACGCTTACCGCTTCCACGCTCGCCGTATATGCATCGGCCAACTTGCTGCTGTTGCTTGCAGCGTGGCTTGTGCCGCTGTTCCCGGTCGTGTTCCGTAAGCCAGCCAGGATGGTCCGGATCGTACTCGGCGCCAGCGGATTGTGTCTGGCCGCCGCCGCCGTCCTCATCACAGCGGCCGGCGAGCACGCGCTGTCCTTATCTTTTGTGAACCGGAGTGGGGCCGGCGGGCCCTGGGCGTTCGCTTTCCTGATTCTGGCGGCGATTCTGCGCGATCGCATCTTTCCCTTTCACCGGGCCACTGTGGCGTTATTTGACGGCCGCCCCGTTTTGCTCGCCGCGCTGCTCGTGAATGCGCAGCTCGGTGTGTTTCTGATCGCCCGTGTGGCGATGCCGCTGTTTCCCGAAATAGCCGCCACCGCACTGCCCTGGCTGGGCGGCTTGGCGCTCTTCACGACCATATACACAGCCGTGTTAGGACTGGCGGAAGGCCATCCCCGGCGCGTGTTGGCACTGCTGATGGCAAGCCAGTCCGCCGGCATTTTTACCGGCCTGGCGACGGCCAGCCACGAAGGGGTTGCCGGCGCGTTCATGCAATGGATCGTTCTTGCCGTTTCCTCCACGATCCTTATCGCCGTCTATCGAAGCGTGGAAGTCCGTGTCGGCCACGCTTTCGGGGAGGACGTTTTCCTCGGTCTCGCCGCCACCATGCCGAGGTTGGCGGTGTTTTTCGTAATCAGCGCGCTGACAATGGTCGGACTGCCCGGCACACTCGGGTTCGCGGGCGAAGATTTGTTGCTTCATGGCGTGCTCGCGGAGTATCCATGGTGGGGCGCGGCGCTGCCGGCGGCGATCGCGCTCAATGCCTACCATGGATTCCGGCTGTTCGCGCGCCTCTTCCTGGGAAAAGACACACTCACCCGGGATACCGCTTTCGATGCTTTACCGCGCGAACGCTGGGCATTGTCCGCGTGTCTCGCATTTCTCGTGTGGGGCGGCCTTGTTCCGCGCGAGGTCGTTGCGCTGCAAGCACCCGCCGCCGGCGCCCTGGTGCGTACCGTCGGATCAGACGCGCAGCCACATCCCTGAGACGGCCCGCTGTGTCACCCTAATAGAATGGAGCCTGAAGATCCGCACGGGGTGCGGCTTTTACCCGTACTGATCGCCGGTTTGTCGCTGCTCGTGTTAATGCTTGCCGGTTCGTTCTATATCGAAATCGACGCCATCCGTTCCACCGAATCCGGTGCCGCGCGGCTGGTGGAAGGGCAGCGCTCCACCTTGCGCCTGATCGACCAGATCCAGCGCGAAGAGGACAGCCTCAGCGCCGTATTTTATGAGCTCGCGGCGAACCCGAATCCCGGAAACCAGACCGAATTACTGAAGCGTCTGGAGACGCTCGAACATGCTATCCGCCGCACGATGGAGGAAGGCCTCCTCTCGGAAGATCAGAAATTGTGGAGTGACGTGAAGAGCGGCGTCGAGCGGTTCATTGCCGAAGGGCGGGCCGTTTTGAAGTCGCAGCACGCTCCGCCCATCGCCTTTTTCCGTAGCCATGAGGCACTCATCAGTTCGCTGGGGGCCTTGGCCGCCGCCAGTTTCGATACCGCCGCCCAGGCCCAGGCGCGTGAGCGCGAAGGGAGCAGGGAAAGAGTACGGTATTCCCTGATTTTGCTCGGAACTGCTCTGACCACCGCCCTCGCAGGCGCGATTCTTACCGTGCGTATTGTGAGTCAGATGTTCCGCCGCCAGCAGTGGCAGACTTTAGAGCTATCGCGGCTTTCTTCCCGCGCCATGGCCGATCAGGAGGAAACCGCCCGCCGTTTCTCGCGCGAGCTGCACGATGAATTCGGACAGGCGTTGAGCGCCATTGAGGCCAACCTGGTGACGATGCACAACACCCGGCAGTACCATCCCGTTCGGATGGAGGATTGCCTCGCGCTCATAAAGAACGCCATCGAAAATACGCGCGACCTCTCCCAGCTATTGCGGCCCAGCATCCTCGACGACTTCGGTTTGAATGCCGGTCTGCGCTGGGTCGCCGACGTGTTTTCCCAGCGCACCGACATCAAAGTAGAGTTCGAAACGTCGCTCCACGACCGTCTGAGCGATGAAACCGAGACTCAGTTGTTTCGTATCGCCCAGGAAGCCCTGACCAACGTTGGCCGCCATGCCAACGCAACCGCGGTCAGAATGCAGTTGACTCCCGCCGTGGACCACGTGGTCTTAACTGTTTCCGACAATGGCGAGGGAGTCCGGGGCTCCGGTCGAAGGGAGGGACTGGGGCTCGTAGGTATGCGCGCTCGCGCGAGAGCAGCCGGTGGAACGTTTAAAATGGACTCGATACCCGGCAAGGGCGTCACCATTACCGTCAAACTGCCGCTGAAGAGAAAATCGGATGCCGCGTAAGATTCGAATCGTATTGGCCGACGACCACGCCGTAGTCCGCAAAGGATTCCGGCTCATCTTGAACCAGGAGCCAGACATGGAAGTCGTCGCCGAAGCAGGAAACGGTCCCGATGCCGTCCGGTTGGCGTTGGAAATGAAACCCGACCTCATGATTATGGATATCGCGATGCCGGAAATGAATGGCGTCGAGGCAACGCGCCGCATTCGCGAGAACTGTCCCGATTGCCAAATCCTGATCCTCAGCATGCACAAGGATTCCGTGTATGTGCGCGAAACCCTGCGAGCCGGCGCCCGCGGCTACCTGTTGAAGGAGTCTATTGACGAGGACTTGCTGCGCGCGGTTCGGTCGGTGGCCCAGGGTGGCGGATTTTTGAGCCCTGAAATTTCCCGAATGGTTCTCGACGATTACCAGCAGACTGCGGATCCCTTTGATTTACTCACCGCGCGGGAAAGGGAAGTGCTGCAATTGCTGGCCGACGGCAAAGTGGCCAAGGAAGTGGCAACGGCGCTTGACGTGAGCGTGTTCACGGTGGACGCGCATCGGGGACGCATTATGAAAAAACTGGGATTGCGAAGTTCTACGGAACTGGTCAAGTTCGCAATGAGAAAGGGATTGATTCAGTAGCTTGGCCGTCCACGTGCTCATCAAAGATCAGAGCGTAACCACTATGAAACTCAAACTGACGTTTGGCGCCGCCGGCATCTTCCTGATTTGCGGAACGATGGCCCCCGTATCCGCCCAGGAGGAAAGGCCCCGTAATCCTGAGAGGCAAGAGGAGCGCCGCCAGCGCCAGGAACAGCGCCAGCAGGAACGGCAGCAACAACGGCAACAGGAGCGCCAGCAAGCGCCGCCCGTTCAGCAGCAGGCTCCCCCCGCTCAGCAGCAACCCGTGCAGCAGCAAGCGCCGCCGCAGCAGCAGGAACGGCGCCAACGCACGGACCAGCAACAGCAGCAGCGTCTCGAACAGCAGCAACAGCAGCAGCAGCAGCAGCGTCTTGAACAGCAACAGCAACAGCGTCTTGAACAGCAACAGCAACAGCAACAATCACGGCAAGGGCGCTATGACCAACGCGAGAGACAGCAGCCACAACAACGTAACCAGCGGACCTACCAGCAGCAACCGCGGCGCACTCAGCAGGAGGCGCTGAACTGGCAACAGCAGCGCGGATGGCTGCGCCAGGGTGGCTGGCAGGGCAGTGACAACCGCCGCCAAGGCGGCGGCTGGGCGTATGGGCGATACGAACGCCGCAGTTGGCGACAGCGCGGCGGTTATGGCGGATACTACATCCCCCAGGCGAGTTTTGGCCGGTATTTCGGCAGCCGGAACTTCTTTCGCATCCGCAGCCGCCCGGTCATCTATCAGGGCTATCCGCGGTTTGAATACGGCGGATTTTCGTTCATGATGGTAGATCCCTGGCCCACCGACTGGAGTGACAATTGGTATGCAACCGACGACGTCTACGTGGATTACGACGATTCCGACGAGGGGTATTACCTCTATAACCGTAATCGTCCGCAAGTAAGACTTGCGATCACCGTAGCGTTGTAGGGTAACTATTACCGGGGAGCGGTCCGGACGCGCCCCGTGAACCTCACTGACCCCAATATTACAGATCGGAAATCTGCAGCGCGCCAGCGGAGTACTTCCACGCCTCCTTGAACTCATTGTTCACCCAGTCCACGCTGACCGTTTTCTTCTGCATCTTCAGCGCTTCCAGCAGACCAAACAGAGAACGGCCATTGCGTGGATTGATTTCGAGATCTCTGCGGAAGACCATTTCCGCTTCCGCCGCGTCCCCCTGCCGCAACAAAGCGCCGCCCAGCGCCTCGCGTACCGAGTAGTGCCACTCGGGCGGCTCCATGTAACTTTGCTTGTCCTGCAGATCCACGGCCCGCCGCAGGTACATGATTTCCTTGCCGTGTTCTTTCCTCGCCCGTGGAATGCGCGCCTCCAGGTCCGCGAACGCGATGGCTAACACGCTGCGCGCGGTATTGGTCATCAACGTCTCGGACTCGGGAACACGCGCGTGGAGTGCTTCCATGCGCTCGCGCTCCGCCTCCGCATCCTTTGCCCGTCCCAGTCCAGCCATCGCGGGGCCGCGGGAGTAGCGATACATGGCGTGCAGGAATGCATTTTTCTCCACCGGCTCCGGCTGCTTCAGCATATCCTTCCACTTTCCGAACCGCGTGAGGATCAGCCACTCGAAAGCCCCGTAGGGCGCAATCATCGGCATCTCATCCACGGCGCCTTGCACGTTCTTCCGCAAACGCTGCGAGTAATCGAGCGCTTTCTCAAAGTTCCCCTGCATCATCCGCGCGTAGGAGGCGAAATGCAGATTGTGCGAGTAGTACATCAACGGGTAAACGCCCTTCGCTCCGGACCGCTGAATGTACTTTTTGTCCACTTCCGAGGCCGTGACATTCACTGCCGCCGATAACTCCATGTCTCCCACCCGCAGGAAGATATGCGAAGGCATGTGAACGATGTGACCGGCTCCCGGCATCAGCGAGCCGAGCCGCATCGCGCTGGGAAGCGCACGCTCCGGATTCTTGGATGCCTCCACCGCATGAATGTAGTAATGGTTGGCGCCGGGATGGTTGGGATTGCGCCGCAACACTCTTTCCAGAACTTGCAGGATGTCGAGAGTGCCTTCGGCGGGTTCGCCCTCCGCGGTCCAGAGCTGCCACGGCCGCAGATTCATGATCGCTTCGGCATACAGCGTCGCCGCATCCAGGTCGTCCGGATAGCGTTCCGAGACCTGCTTCATGGCATCCTTGTAAGTCTCTCCGAGCTTCTTACGGTCTTCGTTAGAATCCTTGGAATACCGCTTGACGAGCGCTTCCACATAAGCGCGCTCGTTATCGCCATACTGGAAAGCTCGATTGCCTTTTCAATCGCTCTCCACGCCTTCTCTTCGCGTTCGGGCAACGGCGGCATATTGTAGTTCGGACCCAAAGAAAGCGCGATTCCCCAGTGCGGCATGGGCGATTGCGGATCTAGTTCGGCGGCTCGCGCAAACAAACGCGCGGCTTCGTCATGATTGAAGCCAAAAATCAACGCCAATCCTTGATCGAAGAATTTCTGCGTCAGTTCCGATCTGGTGGCGATGGGGTGGGTATGGCTGCCAAGCCCCTCCAGCAACTCCGCCGGCTTCTTCGCATCGGATGCATGATGCTTATGTTGGGCCGGCGCCAGAACGGCGGCGGTAAGAAACAGGGCAATCGCTTTCTTCATAACGCTCCCTCCCTAGATACTAGACCAGAGCGAAATCCAGAGCCTTTAAGGATCAGCGAACGTGCTTACCGGAAGGAAGGGCGCAAGACCGCACCCGCCTTCAAAGTCAGGAGTTTTCCATGATCGATCGCCACCTGGCCGTTCACAATCACATAAGACATTCCCTCGGGATAGGAGAGCGGCTTTTCAAAGGTCGCCGTATCGCGCACGGTTAACGGATCGAACACCACCAGATCGGCTGCCATACCCGGCGCGATTCTGCCCCGGTTGGTCAAACCCAGGAAGTTGGCGGGCAGAGAGGACATGCGGCGCACGGCTCCCTCGAGCGTGATTACTTTCTCCTCGCGCACGTACTTTCCGAGGATGCGCGGAAACGATCCGAATGCCCGGGGGTGCGAGAATCGCGCTTCACTAAAAAACACGGGGCCCGCGTCGGTGCACACGCTCACCCACTCCTGGCGCAAAGCGGCGTGCTTCTGCTCTTCATTCATGCTTTTTGGGCTGACGCTGACGCTCCCCGCTTGCAGCAGGTCGAAGAACGTGGTCCATTCGTCCGTCTGGCGCATCTTCGCGATTTGGGCCAGGGAATTGCCCTCATATTTTTTGTCCAGACTCCCCGATACTCCCACCACCAGTACGTTGTCCCAGTTCCTGCCGACGTGGCGATACCAGTTCTCCCAATCCGAGGTCTCTTCCACTTCCTTTCTCAGTGCGGCTCGCACCGCCGGATCCTTCAAGGTCTTCAGAAAAGGAGCTGCTCCCTGGGCGAAATATTTGGGATGCACGAACGACCGCAAGCCGATGCCGTTGCGGATATAGGGATAGATGTCCGCCGTTACGTCCTGGCCGGCGTCGCGAGCGCTTTGGATCAGTTTAATCGCGTCGTGAATACGAAGCCAGTTTTCTTCTCCCGCCGCTTTGAGATGGAAAATGTGCGCCGGGATGCCCGCCTGTTTACCGATTTCCATCGTCTCGCGAATGGCCTCCAACACCTGGTTGCTCTCATTGCGCATGTGGGAAAGGTACACGCCGCCATACTCGCCAACCACCTTCGCCATCGCCACTAATTCCGCAGTCTTGGCGTAGGTGCCGGGCGGATAGATCAACGCCGTGGAGAGGCCGACGGCGCCATCTTTCATGGCTTGGGCGACGTGACCCTTCATCGTCTCCAACTCAGCCGGCGTGGGCTCGCGATCCCGATCGCCGATCACCACCAGGCGTACCTGCGCCGCCCCCACGTTGTGAATGGCGTTCATGGCAATGCCGGCCTTCTCCAAAATCGCGAAGTACTCGCCAAACGTTTTCCACGCAAAGCCGCGCTTCTTCGCTTCGGCGGGAAAGGTGCCGTTGGTTTGCGGTGCGGCCGAGCCCCCTTCTCCGGCGAGCAGTGTAGTAATGCCCTGTCGAAGCTGGCTCTCCGCGCTCGTGGGCTCCAGCAGCAAAGGCAGGCTGGTAGCCCCCATCATGTCGATGAAGCCCGGCGATACCACCTGGTCCTTCACATCAATGGTTCGTCTGGCGCTCCGGCCCTTCAAACGGCCGATCTGCGCGATCTTCCCCGCCCGGACGCCGATATCGGCGCGATACCACGGATTGCCGGAGCCATCCACCACACGTGCATTCGCGAGCAGCAAGTCGAAATCCTGCGCGGCGAGCGTGGCCGCGCTGAGGACGAGAAAAGCGGCGATCGTCTGAGACGTTCTCACGGAATAACGAAACATTCGCATTTGCCTCCTAGTACCGCTTCGGTGTATAACCACCCGAGGGGGTCTCCATGAAACGTTTCCTTACTTTAGCGTTATTCTCCGCCATTACGCTGCTCGGCCAGCGCGCGGAGACCATCATTTTCCGCGGAACCATGCTTCCGTCTAACGAAATTCCGGCAATCGACATCAATGCGAGCGGATCCGCTGTGATGCGCGCTCACGTGGTGCGCAACGCCGCCGGCGAAGTGGTCTCGGGAACAGTGGACTTCATCGTCAGCTACACCTTTCCAGGGGAAATGGAATTTACCGGCCTGCATATCCACCGCGGCGATGCCACAGTGAACGGTCCTGTCATGATTAACACGGGACTTGGCGGCGCCGTAACCATCAAAGACCCCACCGGCCGGGGCGTCATCAACCGGTCCGCGCAGGTCCGTCCCACCGACACGGCGGCCGTTTCCACTCTGCGCGACATGATCGCAAATCCCGCGGGATTCTACGTCAATCTGCACAGCACGGTAAATCCCGGCGGAGTAATCCGCGCCCAGTTGCAGAAGGCGGAAACGGTCACGCTGATGACCCTGATGTCGCCCGCCAATGAAGTGCCGCCGATCACGACAGCGGCGGCATCCGGAATCACTTCCGTTACGGCGATGCGCACCTTTGATGCCGGCGGCAATCTTTCTTCCGGCCTAATTCTCTTTGAAGCCGACTACCAGTTCGACAAGCAGGTAACGCTGTCGGGATATCATATCCACGCGGGTCCGGCCGGCGTCAATGCAGCCGTTACGATCAGCAGCGGCATCACACCCATGCCCACGCCCGAGAACGGCGGCGGCAGTCTGTTATTCCCGGTGGAAGTGAACCTGACCAATCCGGTTCAGGTGAGTACGCTCAACGGCCTGTTCACCGATCCCAACCAATACTACGCCAACATTCACACGACAGAGTTCCCCGGCGGAATCATTCGCGGGCAATTGCGCCGCACCGATGAGAACGTGTTCCTGATGAACATGCTGCCCTCAAATGAGGTACCCCCAGTCAACATCGACGCCTCGGGCGTGGCCGCGGTTCGCGTCAATACGCTGCGCAACGATGCCGGAGAGGCGATTGCCGCCCGTGTCGTGTTCGACGTCAACTACCGGTTTCCGGCCGCGGTGACTTTCACCGGCCTGCATATCCACAATCAGGTCGCCGGCCAGAATGGGCCGGTCATCATAAGCACTGGATTGTCGGCGGACAACACCGTGGCCAGCACGGATGGTTTTGGCAATATCTACATTCCCGTTCTCGTTACCTCCGCCACCGGACTGGCGACCGTGAACTCGATGTTGGCCAGTCCCGAAAAGCATTACATCAATCTGCACAGCACGGTAACTCCAAGCGGCGTGATAAGGGCTCAAATTGCACCCGCCTTCTCCTCAGCGCCCTCGATCAGCGTGGCCACTACGGCGGACTATGAGACCGGTATCAAAGACGTTGCTCCCGGCGGGTGGATGTCCATCTTCGGCCAGCGCCTCTCCTATGCCGAGACCGATTACTTCTCGTGGGACAGCTCGAACGTCCCCACTTCGCTCAATGGCGTCGAAGTGACAGTGGGCGGAATCAAGGCTCCCGTGCTGAAAATAACGCCAACCCGCGTGGACGTCCAGGTTCCCTACGAAGTGCAGCCCGGGACCCAGCCGGTGATCGTCAAGAACGCTGTCGGCTCCAGCAATACGTTGACGGTGAATGTGCGGGCATTCGCGCCCGCCATCTGGTTGAGCGGCCCCAACCGCGGGTTGATCGGCAGGGTCACCGACTTCACATTGATCACCGCCGGCAATGCGGCACAGGTTGGCGATGTGCTCGCCATCTTCGCCACGGGCGTGGGCCAAACCACTCCCGCGCTGCAAACCGGCAAGGCTGTTCCCGAGGGGCTGTTCAGCACTGCCTCAGCGGTCACCGCAACCCTCGGCGGACGTCCGCTGCCGGTTCTGGCGGCCACCGCCTATCCCGGATTGCCCGGCACCCACGTCGTCGTCGTCGTGGTTCCTCCCGGAACCGCTTCCGGGGATCAGGCGCTGGACATTTCCATTGGCGGCCAAACCTCCAATCGCGTAAACCTTCCGGTACGCTAAGTTCAAAAACGGGGCTGAAGGCATCTTCAGCCCCCCCAATCCTACGTACTTTGGATCCGCAACAGGTGATAGTTTTTCTTGCCCGTACGCAGCAGGATGGAGTCGGGCCATTGCAGGTCGGATACCGTCACAGTCTTCTTATCCGCTCCGATCCGCCGGTTGTTCAAATAAACTCCCCCGCCGTCCACAAGCTTGCGGCCGGCCCCTTTGCTGTCGGCAAGCTTTGTGCTAACCAGCAGATCGGCCACCGCCAAGCCCGTTTCCAGTTGTCCGCGTAGCACCGTGGACGAAGGTACTTCCTGCGCGAGCAGCGCCAGTGTGGAACGGTTCGGAACAACTTCCGCCGAGCCGAACAGAATCTGCGACGCCTGCTCGACGGAGTGAACGGAATCCTCCCCATGCACAATGCGCGTACATTCCGCGGCCAGGGTCTTCTGCGCTACCCGCTGTTCCGGCGCGCGGATTACATCCTCAGCCAACTCCCCAATCTGCGCCTCACTCAGAAACGTGAACAGCTTGAGGTAGGGGACCGCATCCGCATCGGCGGTTTGAATCCAGTACTGATACATCTGGTAAGGGCTGGTAAGGTCCGCATCGAGCCATACCGCTCCCTCTTCGCTTTTTCCGAATTTCTTTCCTGTGGATGTGGTCAGCAGCGGAAACGTGATCCCCTCCGCCCGCTTGCTTAGGATACGGCGGATGAGATCGGTGCCGGAGACGATATTGCCCCACTGGTCGCTGCCGCCCATCTGCACGCTGCAATCGTGGTGCTCACAAAGATGCAAAAAGTCATACGCCTGTAGCAGCATGTAGCTGAATTCGGTGTAAGAGATTCCCTGGTCCCGTTCTTCCAGGCGGGTGCGCACGGAATCCCGCTTGATCATTTCATTCACCGAGAAGTGCTTCCCGATGTCGCGCAGAAACTCGACGAAATTCAGCTTGTTGAGCCACTCCGCATTGTTCAGCAACAGCCCGTTATCCTGCGACGATAAATCGAAAAAGCGGGAAAGCTGGCTGCGGATGCCCACCGCGTTCTCTTCCACTTTTTCCGCCGATAAAAGCATACGTTCGGCCGACTTGCCGCTCGGATCGCCGATCAGCCCGGTGCCGCCTCCGATCAGCGCGATCGGCCGGTGGCCATGCCGCTGTGCATGCGCCAAGCCCATCACCGGAACCAGATTGCCCAGGTGCAAGCTGGCCGCACTGGGGTCAAACCCCACATAAATCGAACGCCGCTGCGCAAGAAATTCGTCGATGTCCTGACTTGTAGTTTGCGCGAGAAAGCCGCGCCAACGAAGTTCCGCAATCAGATCTTTCATTCCCTGAACAAGCTCTACCGATAGTATCCCAGAAGTCTGGCGGGAAGGCTTGTTTCATGTTCTCCTGCGGATCGGGATGCCGCAAGCTCTCGACTTCCCTCGCTGCCACGAGTCTCCCGGGCTATACGTCACCGGAGCCAGCGGGAAACTCAGCCGGGTTTCCGGGCAACCACGCTCCCGCGCCCGCCAACACCTGCCGCCCACTTTGAACACGTCGCGGAGATTCCACCGGGTACTGGAGCCTGTTCGCTGCAAACCCGAATCGGTTCGACCTGCCGAAGTGGCCTCAGTACGATTAACCCAAGATCGATTCCGGTAGCGCACAACGAGCAATTCTCAGTGTTCGAACCAGTGCTCAACTCCCGGCTCAACGAAATTGCTAAGGAAGGACGGTAGCGGAGTCCGATAATATCCAACGCATCTGTTTTTTTAGCTGCCGGACAAAACGGTGGGCATCGACTGCGATGCGCGGTACTTCACGCGAGCCCTCTTTGAGACCACGCTCGCGGCCGACGGGCATGCGCGCCGGACTGTCCTCTATGACGGCTCGCCCGACTGCATCGCTTGCTGTAAGGTTCGGTCTCCCCGTCCTTCCTGAATGGGCAGAATGGTTCCGAGCGGATCTTAACCGGCGCGGGTTGGAGGAAGAGTTTCTGGGGTTCAACTGTACGCCATAACGGTCAAGGGCACGAAGCTCCGGATGTTACGTATCTTTGCGCACGCAAGCTCATCGCAGCGCCGGCAAGGGAGGATCGGGGGCAGGGAATCGTTCCGCATTCTCAGCCTGCTGACGATTTGCGTATGGCCGCAATCGCCACCCGAACAAGAATCGCTCATATACAGATGCTCATACACAAAACATAATGATGACCCGGCAGATGATATACTGCGTCCAACAATGCAATCGCGCCGGGTTTTTCTCGCCAGCTCCGCCGCCATGGCCGCTTCCTCGAAGCTTCCTTCCAGCGCTGCGCCCCAATTTGTCATTGCCATGCTGACCATGCTCGACTCCCGCGGCAAACTCGATGACGCATTGAACAAGGACTATCTCGCACATCTTGCCGCCGGCGGCGCCGACGGCGTGCTGGTAATGGGGACGACGGGCGAGTTCTCCTCTTTCTCGATCAGAGAACGTAAGCTGTCGCTCGAAAGCACAATTCGTCACCGGGGCGGATTGTCAGTGATGTGCCAGATAGGCGCCTCCAACATTCCGGAGACGCTCGAGCTGCTCGATCATGCGACCGTCACCGGGGCCGATTCCGTTCTCGTACTGCCTCCCTACTACTACAAGAACCCCTCCCTCGAAGGTCTGGCTGCATTCTTCGAGCCAGTGCTCAGAACCGCCAAGCTCCCGGTACTGCTCTACAATATTCCGCAATTGAGCGGCGCCGCTATCACGCCGGACCTGCTACGCCGTCTCGCCCCTTTTGAGCGCCTCTACGGCATGAAAGACTCCTTCAGCAAAGAAGATGCCATGATCGCGTTCCTGCGGGAATTCCCGAAGCTGAAGATGCTCACAGGCGTTCCAGGCAACCTCGAAGCGAATCTGAAGAACCACGGAGCGGGAGGACTTACGGGCAACGGAAGTATCTTCCTGAAGGAGACAGCCGCCATCTTTGAAGCCCACCGCACAGGCGGCGATGTTCATGCCGCGCAGCAGAAATTCAATGAGGCGGCGAAGGCAATGGCCGGCTACGACGGCATCCCCACCATGAAATACGCGCTCTCGAAGCGCGGGCTCAGAGAAAGCCCTGTGCGCCCGCCATTCATGGCGCTCAGTGAAGCAAAGCGCAAAGATCTCAAGCTCACATAGCGGTTTCCAGGGCAAGTCGCCGGCGCGTCTTGTTAAACTTGGTTACTCATGCGCAAACCCCTGATGGCCGGCAACTGGAAAATGTTCAAGACGCCTTCCGAGGCCACTGCTTTCTTTGAGAAATTCCTTCCGCTGGTAGCCACTTCCACGCATTGTGACGTGGTAATCGCGGCTCCTTTTGTCGACTTGCCCGCGGCTGTGGCCGCTACCGCCGGCACGCGCGTGGAAGTAGCGGCGCAGAACCTCTTCTGGGCGAAAGAGGGAGCTTATACCGGGGAGGTTTCGGGTCCGATGCTGGCCGCGGTTGGCTGCAAGTGGGCAATCATCGGTCACAGCGAGCGACGGCAGTTTTTCGGCGAGACCGATGCTACCGTCCTTCAACGTTCCGTGGCTGCGATCGAGGCCGGACTCAAGCCCATCGTTTGTGTAGGAGAGCGGCTGGAAGAGCGCGAATCGGGCGGCACCGAAACCGTGCTCCGCACGCAATTCGAAGGTGGCCTTTCAGGGTTGACTTCCGGCCAGTTTGCTGAAGTCGCCATCGCCTATGAGCCGGTATGGGCGATCGGCACCGGAAAAACCGCGACACCCGATATGGCCGCCGAGGCGCACCGTTTCCTCAGAGGCTTGGTGGCGGCGAAATATGGTTCGCCCGCCGGAGCCTCTGTGCGGATCCTTTATGGGGGAAGCGTGAAACCGGACAACGTGCGCGGCTTGATGGCCCAGCCGGAAATTGACGGAGCGTTAGTCGGCGGAGCGAGTCTCGATCCGCTCTCCTTCACTTCCATCGTGAATTTTTAAACTACTTAATTTCCTTGCTTTGCGCATTGGCCGGCTCCTGGCTCCAGTTCTCTCGAATTACCAGGGTCTGATCGGAGAAGAAAGTGCGCCTGCCGGTATTGCCGAACGCCACGGGAACCGCCGAAATCGTGTAACCGCCCGGTCCCCCCACCACGGTGAAGTTAAATCCTGATTTGCTCCCCGCGGCCAACTCTCCGGGAATAAGGTCGGCGGCGGCGGGACCGGCTTCGCCACTGGCCGGCGGCCCCAACTCCTGAAGATTCGTGGCATACCTGCCGAACTGCGAAAAATACTGTGTTTGTCCCGTATGAATGGTTGTGAGAGTGCGAATCGCCGCCATTTCATGCGCTTGCATACGCTGCTGGTTGATCTTGGGGATGGCAATCGAAGCGATGACAAGAATGATCGCCACGACGATCATGATCTCAATGAGAGAAAAGCCGCGGCTGCGGCGGCGCTTTGGAGACGGGCTAAGCATCATCACGGACCTCTTCACCAAATTAAGACGTTACCACAGGCGAAAATGTGCATCAGCGGCGCTCAGGGAGCCCGCGCTCCGCCATCACGCGAAAACCCTGATACCGCTTTGCGAACATCCCTGGAATCACCAGCGGCATCAGCAGCAGCGCTGCCCCATTCTCGAAGACGCTCAATCCCACCGTATTAAAAAACGGAGCCTCCTCGGTCGAGGGAACAAGCGTCGCCAGTTGCACATGGACCAGCCCGAGCGCCATGGAAACAAGCAGCAGCAGGACCAGCATCAGGACGGATGTCCGCCAGCTCAGCAGCCACATTACTTTAAAGCTTTCCGTGTATCCCATCGGCGCCGGCGCCCCGTGAATCATGGTTTTCAAACGAAAGTTGGGATAGGTCCGGCGGAACATTCGACGAACCAGCCAAGGTGCGATGACCAGCAGGTAAGGCACGAGATACAGCGCGTCCACACCCGTGGACTTCACATCGAGAATCACGTGAACCACGAATGACCAGATGAAATCCAACACCACCGCCGGCCACGCAAGCTGCCATGCCAGCCCCAGCCGTTCCCCCCAAGTCAGTTCGGATTGCAGGAACCTTACCACGGCCCGCTGTGCCGCTTTAGGATCTGAGCCAGGTTCTGGGAAAAAGCCGACCGCGCCATCACGACGTCCGCTCCCGCTTCCTGCGCCATCATTTTCAAGTCGACCTGAACATGGGAAACGTAGCCCAACACGCTGATTTTCTTTGTTGCTTCGCTGCGCTTCACTTGCTCGATAAGCTTCACCGGTTCCGCCGAACTGATGTTCAGATCCATGATAATGAGCGCGGGATGTTGCGATGCTTTTTCCAGCAGATCGCCATTCGTCTTGACGTACTGCACAGCCATGCCGTTGCGTCTGGCAGCCTCGGTGATCTTTACTGTGAACATCAAATCGCTGACGAGCGCCAGGATTATTTTGCTCTCCGGCTTATCATTCATAGGTAAGATTCAAAAATGGATTCGGCTGCGAAAAGGTGGGATAACGTAATTTTAGCATTAAGCAGACAGTTCAACGGTGGGATTTGTGCCATGCCAGCGCCGTGGCGACGATCTCTTCCAGGCTTGAGGCTCGCGGCTCCCACCCGAGCACACCACGCGCGCGAGAGGCATCGGCCACCAGTTCCGGCGAATCGCCTTCACGGCGCGGCCCTACGCTAACAGGAACTTCCAGACCGCTCGCTTGTTCCACCGTCTTTATCACTTCGCGCACGCTATATCCCGACCCGGTCCCGACGTTGAGCGCCGTAGGGGTTCCTTGGGAGCGCAGATACTCGAGCCCCAAGACATGAGCGCGGGCGAGATCGGCCACGTGGATATAGTCGCGAATAGCCGTTCCGTCCGCTGTGGGGTAATCGGTGCCGAATAACTGCACCGGCCCGCGTTTGCGCAAAGCGGCATCGATCACCAACGGAATCAGATGCGTTTCCGGATCGTGCATTTCTCCAATTTCGCCGTCGTGGTCGGCCCCGGCGGCGTTAAAATAACGCAGCGCCAGCCAGCGAATGCCATGCGCGGTTCCATACCACTCCAGGGACTGCTCGGTGAACCGCTTGGATTCCCCGTAGGGGTTGATCGGAATCTTCGGATCCCCTTCCTGAATCGGCACGCGAGCAGGTGCGCCGTAAACCGCCGCCGTGGAGGAGAAGACGACATCGCGTACGCCAGTAGCGGTCATGGCATCGAGCAGATTCAGGCTGTTGATGAAATTGTTGCGGTAATACTTCGAGGGAGCCTTTACCGACTCCCCCACAAAGATGTAGCCCGCCAGATGCACCACCGCGTCTTTGCCCCGCAAGGCGGCTTCCAGCGCCCCTTGGTCGGCCAGGTCGGCTTTGATGAAGGGACCCCACTTGACGGCCCATTCGTGCCCCATTTCGAGGTTGTCGAAGACAGTGGGGACATGGCCGGCCTTTGACAGAGCCTTAGCCACGTGGCTGCCGATGTAGCCGGCGCCTCCGGTTACGAGAATATTCACGCTCTACGATCCTCCGAGTGCGCCGCTGGCGCGGTAGGTACACTCATGATAGCCTGCCACCTGCCGTGGCGGTACAGTCCTGGCGGCGGCACGGGCAATAATCGATCTAAGACTACCGCCCGCAGCTCCGATGACGATGTGCTTTCTTCTTCCCATGTCGGGACGGCGGCAACCGGAGATTGGCTTCAGGAGCGACCCGGAGAGCGACGGCGGGTCAAGCGCTACATCTCCCGCGCACCGCGATGGTTTTCAAGGAACTCCGCGTCGATTTTTTTTCGTCCCCGGAAACCCTCTTCCAATCCGTGCCAGTGCTCGATTCCCTCTTCGCCGAGCTTCCAACAGAGGCAGACTTCCTGGCCATGGTAGAGCGTAATGAAATCGATGAGGCCGATTTCAAGGTCCTTTACTTCGCAGCCGAACGAGTAAATGCGCTCGATGGCTTCCTTAAGTTGCCGCGCACAGGTATCCCGGCGGGATTTTTCCGCCTGCAGCCGCTCCGAGTTCACCATCGCTCCGCCGCTCATCATAATGCGGGTGCTTTCGTTTTGCAAGACCTCTTCGGCCTGATCGTAGAACCGTTTCAACTCCACGGCGGCGCGGATCGACTTTTCCACTTCAGGCAATAAGGCTTCGGCCTCGGAGAGAGTGAAGTACTGCGGCATCGGCGGCGTTAGATGCCCGAAACCTGGACGGCCAGCGTGCGGCTGCGGGGGCCATCGAAGTCGGCGAGAATAATACTCTGCCAGGTACCCAGCAGGACGCTCGCGTTCCTTACCTGGAGGCACAGCGTCTGCCCCATCAGCATGCCTCGCATATGAGAATCGGCGTTCCGCCGTTCGCAGTCGGAGTAAACAGGATCATTGTGGCGGTAGTAGTCATCGCGATCCACTACCTTGTCAAAGAACGTTCTCACGTCATGAACCAACGCATCCTGCCACTCGTTGATAAAAACCGCGGTGGTTGTGTGCAGCGTTTGCAGGTGCACGATGCCGTCGCGAATGCCGCTCTTGCGTACGACCTCATTGATTCGTTCGGTGACATTGGATAACTGCATCCGGTCGCTGGAGATCCAGTCGATGATGCGGTTATAGACTTTGTATCCGGTGTCTGGCACGCTACTAGTGCGTGGCTGCGAGTCAACCTCGGGTGTTTCGGAAGCCTTTACTGGACTCATGTCCTCCCCTTCTGCATTCAGTGATACACGAACCCGCCCGTACGATCCGTTTGTGTGTGACACTGATCCCGCTTCGGATTATAGCAAGAAGTATGTCATAAACCACGCGTATTGCGAGGGTTATGCGGCTCCTTTCCGCTTACCGGCCGAAGGGCCCCGTTTGCGCCCCCAATAGCGCCCGTTCAGCGGGAAATGGTCGGAGCGAACGCGTTGCTCTGCGATACTCACAACCAGCATGAGTTTCGTTCTTCTCCTATGCGCCGCCGTGGCCGCCTACTCCCAATCCACCGGCGCGATTACCGGCAAGGTGGTGGTGGACGCCTCGGGCGACCCGCTTCATCATGTCACCATTCTCGTGATTCCGCTGGGCCGCACGGTGCAGACAAATAATGAAGGGCTTTTCAAATTGGAAGGCGTTCCCCCGGGCAAGTATGAACTTGTTGCCCACATGCATGCGTTGACAGATGAGCGCAAATCCATCGTTGTAACCGCCGGGCAAACGGCAGTGGTTGATTTCCGCTTGAAAGTGGCGGCGGTGCGCGAGCAGGTGACGGTAACCGCGTCGGGCCGGGAAGAGACGACGCTGGAGACGATGCAATCGGCTACCTCGCTCGACACCACCGATCTCACCTCACAAACCGCCACTTCCCTGGGCGACGTCATTGAGAATCAGGCGGGGCTCGCGAAACGATCTTCCGGGCCCGGGACGTCGCGGCCAGTGATCCGCGGCTTTGACGGCGATCGTGTATTGATCCTCCAGGACGGTGTCCGCTCGGGCACTCTATCTTCTCAATCGGGAGATCATGGAGAGCCCATCGATCCGAATTCGATCGAGCGTGTGGAAGTGCTTCGCGGACCGGCCACACTGCTTTATGAAGGCAATGCGATCGGCGGCGTGGTGAATGTTATTTCCGGGCATCATGAGGTACACCGTGAACCGCATGATGGCTTGCGCGGTTTCATCACCGCATTGGGCGGGACCAACAACAACCGCCGCGGCGCGAGTGCGGGATTTGAGTACGGTCTGCGGAACTGGCTGCTGTTCGGAAACGGGGGAGCCATCTATCAGGATCCCTATCACACGCCGCTGGGAGAAGTGCTGAACTCGCAAAGTAACATCCGAGACGCGAGCGCCGGGCTGGGGCGCTATGGGGAGAAGTTCTTCTTCAACGGATCTTATGCTGCCCAGGACGGGCTGTATGGCATCCCCCTTGATCCCGCGAGTTCGCACGAGGGGCGCACCACACTCCCATTCCGCAAACACAACGTCCGCTTGAACGGCGGCGTTAAGAAGCTTGGCTCCGTGGCCGAGCTCTTTCAACTCTCCCTGAACTACAGTGATTGGCATCACGATGAGAAGGATAACGGGGTTGTCGCCAACCAGTTCTTCAACAAGCAGTTTGTCTACCGCGGCGTATTTGAGCAGAAGCGCGTTGGCAAGCTGTCCGGCAGCTTCGGCTTCTGGGGCCTAAAACGCGACTACAAAGCGATTGGCGAGGAGGCATTGACGCCTCCCGTAGGCCAGGATGCGATTGCATTCTTTGGCGTGGAACAATACAACTTCGAGAAATTCCGTTTGCAGTTCGGGGCTCGCGTCGAGCATAACAAGTACGATCCCAGGGGACTCTCCGGCCGAAGTTTCACGGGCGTCGCCACTTCCATCGGAGCGAATGTTCCCTTGTGGAAGGGCGGCGCATTCGTGGCCAGCTATTCGAGCGCGTTCCGCTCGCCGGCGCTCGAAGAACTCTATAATTACGGTCCCCACGCGGGCAACGTAACTTTCGAAATCGGCGACATCAATCTGCGGCGGGAGCGGGGCAACGGTCTCGATTTGTCTTTGCGGCAACAGAATAGCCGTGTCCGTGCGGAAGCGAATTTCTTTTACTACCGCCTGAGCAATTACGTCTTTCTCGCTCCTACCGGGGAAGTGAACGACGGCCTGGTGGTCGGTCAATACCGGCAAGGCGCCAGCCGCTACCGGGGCTTCGAAGGCCGTCTGAGCACCGCTGTCCATTCGAGCGTGTGGCTACATGCCGGACTGGACGCCGTGAATGCCGAATTGATACCTGCTCTGCCGCTGCCTAGAATCCCCCCTTTAAGGGGCCGCATCGGGTTAGAGTTTCGTCGCGGTTCGTTCAGTATCGCGCCGGAATGGATTGTGGTAAACCGCCAGGACCGCGTGTATACCAATGAAACGCCCACGGCGGGCTATGGCACCTTGAATCTGAAGGCGTTGTATTCCGTAACTTCGAAACACTTTCTTCACTTACTCGGTTTCAACCTCACCAACGCCAATGACGCGTTGTATCGAAATCATTTGTCGTTTATTAAAGGCTTCGCGCCTGAAATGGGACGCGCGGCGCTGTTCACTTACACCGTTCGTTTCTTCTGAGACACTAGTGCTTTCCCGGGTACCGCGGAGTAGTGGAATGCCCTAGGATGGATGGCATCCGGTGAGTCTGAATGTGGTGCAAAAATGCAGCCGATTCGTATTCTACTTGTCGAGGACAACAGGCTGGATATCTACCTGATTCGCTTATCCCTTAAGGAGCGCGGAATTGCACACCAAGTGCAGGTGATCGAGGATGGGGAAGACGCTTTGCGATTTCTCGATCGGCTGGACGCCGGGAATGGGCTCAACGGCCCGCAATTGCTGATTCTAGACCTGAATCTCCCCCGGCATAGCGGCGAAGAGATTCTCGAAAGACTGCGCCGGAGCCCGCGTTTCAGTGCCATTCCTGTGATCATTTTGACCTCGTTGGAATCGCCCCGCCATTTGATGGAGGCCGCCGGCTTGAATGCGATCAGTTATTTCCGCAAACCCTGCGAACTGGCGGAGTTCCTGTGCCTCGGCGACGTGGTCGCGGAGGTGCTGCAAAATCGTCTCCAGGTGCTCGCCGCATCTTAGCGTAATCCGTGAGCCAGGTGCAGACTGCGAATCTTACGATTCTGTCCGTAAACAATCGCTTCCCCGGCCGCCGGGATCATGACCTTCGTCACCTCGGACACGCCAACAGGGTTACTAGGACTCAGATCCTTCCAAAGACTTCGTTTCCCGGTAGCAAGTTCCACCTCGTAAAGGTGAACCGGAATTGTGCCGGTAGACCGCACTATCACCTTTGCCCCATCCGCGGTCCAGGTGATCAACTGGTCCTCCGCCACGACTCCCGGCACAATCCGAGGCGCCGATCCATCCAAGGGGTAGACTCGCAGAAGTCCATCGAAGGACCGCCCGGCCACGCACGCACCGTCCGGCGATAGCGCCTTTCCTTCCAGCCGGACCCCTTCGGGGGAAACCGCTTTCGGCGTACCCGAAGGCACGTCCTGTATCCACAAACGCGTTCCCCGGCCCTTTTCATGAGCCGCAAAGAGCACCCGCCGCGAGTCGGGGAACCAGACGGCATTCGCTTCATACATGAGGCCGGTGTATCGTAGCGGCTGAGGAACCGGCCTCTCGTATTCGTAAACTACCAATTTGGGATTCGGCCCCAGTATAGCCACCAGCGCGCGTTTGCCATCCGGCGACAGGCTCATCGCGTGGCCTTCTCCCAAACGTACCGGCGCGGGTGCATCCAACCTCCATTGATAGGCGGTGTGATTCGGACCGCCGGCCTCTCCGTACTGCGAAAACAGCAACAGTTTGCCGTCTGGGGAAAGGTCCGCCGGTACCGTACTTCCCAGCCAGTTCAGCGAGCGGTCCATGGTCGTCGTCGTCGTCGTCGAATGCAGAAATGTCTCGCCGCGATTGTCATCGAATCGCGCAAATAGCAAGGTGCCTTCGGGGGCGACATCCTCTACTTTAACGCCGATCGGAAAGCGCGCCAACATCCTTTGTCTGCCGGAAGTGGTGACGGCGTAGACCGTGTCCCCCCAACCGTAATCCGCCGCCGAGAACCAGATCTCCCGGCCACCTTTTGCCCACGCGAGTCCTTCCAGCGATTCCCATTCCTTGGTGAGCGCCTTTCGGTTGCCTTGCAAGTCAACCACGGCCACCGTGCCTCGATCGTCTCCCGATTCGGTGTGCTCGGAAAACGCGATCTGATCGCCGGCCGGCGAAAAACGCAAACTGCCGATTGCTCCCGCCGTCTGGTAAAGTAGGGTGCCCGGCGGATACTCCAACCTGGTGACGCCAGCCACCGTTCGAGTAACTGCAAGCTGGTTTCCCTGCGGATCCCAGTCGGCATTGGATACATCCGGCATCAGAGCGCGCGGAGCACCACCGTTCAGCCGGAGCACCGCTAAGGTTCCGCGCTGGCCATTGTCGCCGCGGTAACGGCAATCCAGGCAAACCGCCAACTCATCCTTCGCTGAAATAGAAAATAAGTGTGCGCCTCGCAGACCGAGCGAACGGGCCTCTGGCGATGTCGATTCGGTAAAGAAAATATCGCTTGGCTCGGTGTTCCAAAGGGCCGTGAACACCATTGCCCCGCGGCTCGCCGTGAACCTTCCGGAAGCGACGAACCCCCGCAGTGCCGTTTGTTGGGAGTACGTGGGCCAATCCTTCTGGAAAAGAAGACTTCCAGCGGCCAATCCCGCCGCCAGCCCCAGCAACGTCGCCACGCCGGCAAACACCGGGCCACGCTTCCGCCCCGCGCGGGGCTTCGGCGCCGGCGCTTCCACCGGAGCGTTCGCCATCTGCGACCCGAGGCTCAGAGCGCGGAGACTCGCCCCCAGGTCCTGCATCGACTGAAACCGCCGCGACCGGTCCTTCTCGAGGCAATGCATCACGACACCGGACACTCCCGGCGGCAGTGTGTCCGGAAGTGGCGGCGGATCGCTCACCAGGGTGGCGCTCATCACGTCGGCGGCGGAGTCTCCGGTAAACACTTTCTGACCGCTGAGCATCTCGTGCAACACTACGCCAAAACTGAACACGTCGGAACGGTGGTCCAGCGGTTCGCCGCGAAGCTGCTCCGGCGACATGTAGCCCGCTGTTCCGATGATCATGCCGGCTTGCGTAAGCGCCCTCGTCATGCCGGTGCCGCCGGCCGCCGCTACCGGTTTGGCCAGCCCGAAGTCAAGGATTTTGGCGCGTCCCTGCGGTGTCACCATGATGTTCTCGGGCTTGATATCGCGGTGGACAATGCCCAGAGCATGCGCCGCCGCCAAGCCGTCCGCCACTTGCGCCGCCACGTCCAGGCACTGCCGGACGGCGAGGGTACCCACAGATCTCAGCGTAACCCCTTCCACCAATTCCGAGACAATGTAGTTGTCGCCCACGTCATGCACCGCTACTACGTTGGGGTGATTCAGGGACGCAACGGCGCGAGCTTCATGCTGCAGCCGGATCCGAAATCCGTCATCGCTCGAGAGGTCCGCGGCCAGGACTTTGATTGCGACATCCCGGTTCAGCCGCGTATCGTGGGCGCAATACACTTCACCCATTCCTCCAAAACCAAGGATGCTGCGGATTTCGTAAGGCCCGAATCTCGTGCCGGGAGCGAGTGGATTATCCATATCCGGATATCGGCAGAAGACCCGCGGCGGTGGAGGGGTGCGGAGCACGCGCGCTGTTCTCATGGACGCTTTAACATCCCCGCGGGCTCCGTATCGATGCGGGGGAGACGGCAAAAACCCCGCGATTTCAGTATTAAACAAGCCAAAGTTAATTTAGATCTTTGCCTTCCTGACGCCGTCCTCCTTCGGTCGGCAATGAGGGCGGAAACAGCAAAAGAGCCCTAGAGCTACTCAGAAAGAGCGCGCTCGAATTCCAACTGTTTCCGCTGGGCGGTGCGAAATTGCACGATCGGCTGGCGCGGCACTCCCGCCGTTTTTTAATTCCATCGCGGCTCAAAAGCACCAGCCTGGTGCGCCTGCAACCACCAAAATATCCGAACAGTACAGGCTATCCGTTGCATAGATGGAACTTATCGTTTCGGCCTTTGCCGTGCAATAACTGCCTCGGGAAGGACGACAATCCATGAGAACCAAATTGCTAGCGCTGCTCCTCTTCGCGATTGACGGCTATTGGTCGCAATCGCATGGGCGCATCACCTGGGTTGCCGGTTTCTGGAAGCGCAAGCCATATCGGCATTACACTGTTTTCGAGTAGCCAGGGCTGCGATACGGGCCTGGAGCCAACGGCAGGTTCCGGAGGCGCTGCCCGGTGGCATCGAAAATGGCATTTGCCACTGCCGGAGCCAATGCCACAATCGGCGTTTCCCCCGCCCCTACAGATGGCAGATCCTTTCGGTCTAACAGCACGATCTCCATTTTCGGAATATCGCTAAATCGGGGCACACGGTACTTCGAGAGCCGCGGATTGAGGATTTTTCCGTTCTCAAATTCGACCGCCTCGAACAACGCCCCACCGATTCCCATGATCACTCCGCCTTCCACCTGCGCCTTCAGGTGATCGGGATTCAGGATGGCGCCACATTCGAAAGCCGTGACCACACGCCGGATGGTAGGAGTGCCGCTGTCCATCACCACCTCGGCACAACTGGCCACGTAGCTCCCTTTTTCCGAACCTCCGGCGATCCCCACGCCTTTGCTGCGTGTACTCCATCCAAAGGTGTTCGCCGCCGCTTCCAGAACGGCGCGCAGCCGGGCATCCTTCAGATGCCTCAGCCGAAACTCCAACGGGTCCATCTTCGCGAGATGAGCGAGCTCATCCATATGCGACTCCCGGGCAAAGTGATTTGCCGTTGCCGCCAAGCCACGATACGAACCCTGCCGCAAGGGAGACTTCGCCGGATGGAATTCCGCTTTCTGCCCGGGAATATCATAAAGCGAACGGATGGCCGACCCGCCCGAGTTGTAATTGTGAAACTCCCATTCCACGATCTTCCCCTCCTGATCGAGGCGGCTTGAAACCTCGATCACTCCCG
Source organism: Bryobacteraceae bacterium (assembly GCA_035526195.1). Lineage (GTDB taxonomy): Bacteria > Acidobacteriota > Terriglobia > Bryobacterales > Bryobacteraceae > CADEFT01. The sequence continues at coordinate 2,064 of DATLCW010000078.1, read as the reverse complement.
CGGGCCGGGCATAAGCCCAAGTGAACTCTTCCTCGCGGGTCCAAACGAGCTTCACAGGACGTCGCGCGCCTGCGGCCAATCGTGCCGCCTCCAAAGCCGCCTCTCCCGTGTGCTTTCCGCCGTACCCCGAACCGGTGTCGGGCACAATTACCCGCACTTGGCTCTCCGGAATGTGAAAAGCCTGCGCCAGTTCCGACTGCACACCAAAAGGCCGTTGGGTGCCGGTCCAGACCTTGAGCCGGCCATCCTTCCATTCCGCCGCGGCCGCCCGCGGTTCCAGCGGAACATGAGCAATGTAAGCAACCGTATACCGGGAGTGAAGGCTGTTCTCGTGGGCGGGCGCCGGCGCGTTCACTGGCTTGAAGGAATCAAACACTTCCCTCGAAGAGATCTGTGGCGTAGTCTTCCATTCCGCCTGGATCGCCTTGAGAGCCTCGGCTGCCGATTCCGGATTCGGACCCGCCACGCCCACAAAATCGCCATCCCGCACCACGGTGACGCCCTGAATCGCCTCCGCTGCCTTCGTGTCCACAGAAACCAAAGTGGCGCCAAACACGGGTGGACGCAGCACCTTGCCATAAAGAGTGTTTTCGATCCGTACATCGGACGAAAACTGGTGCTGGCCAGTCACAAAGCTCCTGCCGTCCACCTTCTGCGCGGACTTTCCTGTCACCGTCCACGCGCCCGGCGCCGCCACAGCCACCGAATCCGGCACCGTTTTCATCAGCTTCTTTCCCTGGGTGAGTTGCTGGAAACTGATGGATTGCCCGGTCGGCTGATTCGTGACTTTGCCATTGGCGGTATAAAGCGAGTCCCGTTCCGCCTTCCACTTGTCCGCGGCGAGATCCAGCAGGACCTCGCGGGCCGCTGCCGCTATCTTACGCAGCCGCGATGCCATGTCGGGTGTGGTACGGCTGCCAAATGTACCCGCGTCGTACGGCGTCCGCCCGGTATCAGCCATCACCATGCGGATCATCGCCATCGGGACATGCAACTCATCGGCAACCACCTGCGTCAGTTCCGTGCGGATGTTCTGGCCAACCTCCGCCTTACCCGTGTAAATCGTCACCCCGCCGTCTTCATTGAGATGGAGCCAGGCATCAATATCGGCTGGAACCCGCTGCGTGCCGCGCGCCCTCCGTCCTCCGCCGGACTCCTGGCCAAAGGCTTCCCGCAGCAGCGAAATAACGATGAGCCCGCCGCCCACCAGCCGGAACAACTCCCGTCGTGCAAGCTCGAAATCATGGGCGGGCGCGGCCGCGAGTTCATATCGCTCCGGTTCAGGAACGCTCATTTCGCGGATCCTTTCATCCGCACCGCCGCCTTCTGGATGGCTCTCACGATTCGCGTATAGGCGCCGCAACGGCACACGTTTCCGTCCATCGCGTGGATAACTTCCTGTTCACTGGGATTGCCGTTCTGGCGCAGCAGCGACAGGCCCGCGACGATCATGCCAGGAGTACAATACCCGCACTGCAACGCATCTTCTTCGAGAAACGCCTCCTGTAGCGAATGCAGCTTCCCGTCTCGCTCCAGCCCCTCGATCGTCGTAACCTGCCTGCCCGCGGTTGCCCGCATCGGAGTGATGCACGACCGCGCGGTGCGGCCTTCCAGCAGCACCGTGCAGGCGCCACATTGGCCCTCGCCGCAACCGTACTACTTCCGGTCAAGCCGAGATGGTCCCGCAGAACGGTCAATAGACTCGTTTCAGAATCGGCATCTACTGGACGCCGTATCCCGTTCAATAGCAAGTGGTCGACGCGGGCCATAAGTCCTCATGAGGCCGATTATGCCATAGAACGCAATAAATACAAGGTGCTGTAAGAAATCCCGGCGGCCGGCGGAGCGCGCTTACCTCATTCATCGAGCAAGCAATCACTTAACCCGCTCCGGTGGAGTGGCATATTAACTGCCCTACCACCTCAGAGGCAACGGTAGAATGAAATTCTTTCCTCTCGTTTCCGCCAATGTACTTTTCGCGCTGGCAGTGTTGCCGGCCGCGGCGCAATCTACCACGCGTTTTGCAAAGGACACGTCCCCGGTTTACGAAGTGACGGTAATATC
>DATLCW010000059.1:0-3685 GCA_035526195.1 Bryobacteraceae bacterium | reverse complement strand
ACCACCCGGTGCTCGGCAATCCGAACACTACCTTTACCAACGGGAACTTCGGCAGAATTCTCACAACGCAAACGGCCCCGAGGGTGGGGGAACTGGGAATAAAGCTTTCATTTTGACGTGGTCGCTAGCGGCGCCTGAGGAAATCGCTTGCACGCCTGACGCGTCACATGAGGCTGCTTCGCGAACCCGAAATATCGAGATACACTTGCTCTATGGCGACTGCACCGACTTTACCGGTCGTGCGGTCGACAAATACCTGGAATCCAGCTATCGCCCGGACATCGAGTACGTCGACGGCTATCTCGTCCATCGTAGCGAGCCGGAATACCTTCATTCGCTGCTGCAGGCCATCCTGATCGCTTACTTTCGCAAGTTCGAAAAGGAATATAAGTGCAAGGCTCTACCGGAGTTGCGCATCCAGATAGTGGAGCGCGCCAGGTATAGAATCCCCGATGTATTGTTGTGCGCCACGCCCACCAGGGTCCAGAAAATTATGAACGAGACGCCTCTCGCGGTAATTGAGGTTCTCTCTCCCGGAGACACCGTAAAGGAAACCTTGCAGCGCTTTCGGGATTATGCCGGCCTGGGCGTCCCTCACATCATTCAAATGGATCCTGAAACGGAGATCGCTCACCGGTTTCAAGAGGGCTCGTTGATCCAGACAACCTTCCATGGCCTGGGCATCCGGGACACAAGTATCCCGTTCGACTCGGAGCATCTGTTTGCGGAGCTTCGCCGCGAAATAGAAGAAGCCGCCGCAAAAGACTGATAAGTCTGAAATGCGGAGTCTCATTTAGAAGCCGTTGACGCAGCCGGGGCAGGCCACTCCCTCCTGGTTGGCCCGCGATCTCGGCGTACATCGCATCGGGTGCCAGATCGATCTCACCGGGCCAGGCAACCACAGCCGTGGCCGAAGGTCTCCGCGATGCTCGCTGGTCGGTTCCGTGGCGATTCACTCGCCGCAGTCATCCTCAGCATTCAGCGCGGTCCCTTCAGGCCAACGGCCCCGCAAGGTACCGTATTTGCCGGCGGAACCGCCGCTGTCACCCATGGCGAAAAGCTACCGTGAATCGCGTTGAGAGCCGCCCAAAATGAGCCAAAGCGGTTAGTTGTTACTTCCCCGTCCCCGGTCTTGCCATCCAGATATTGCCCGTGCTGTCGCTCAACGTAAAGATCAGTTTGTCTTCTGTAATACCGGGGCCGAAGCCCTGCTCCTGGACAGTGTGTCGCGCCCCGTGGAAGTGAGCGACGCCAAATGGAGCGCCCGCGGGCCGCTTGGATGTCTTGTCCAAAGGCTGCGCCCACAGACAGTGAAACCCGTCTCGCCGGGATAGGAAGTACAGAATGCCCCCGTCCGGCGACCAGAATGGCGCGGCGTCGATACTCATCCCATCGGTCACGGGGATCCACTCACTTTCGCCGGCCGCCGCGCCGCCGCGGATCGGTGTGATGAAAATGGGCGAGCGGCCCTCTTCTACCTCGATCGGCACATGGAAAGAGAGCCAGGCGCCGTCGGGAGAAAACCGGGCCATGTGAATGTTGTACTTCGGGTGCCGGATCAAGTCGACCTGCTGGCGTGTCAACGAGTCTATCGTGCTCCAGCGGATGGGGCGGCCCCAGTAATAAAGAATCCTCCGCCCGTCAGGGGCCCAACTCACGGGCGAGCCGCAGCCTTCGCACAGCCTTTCGGCGACGCCTCTCCCCAGCGGCAATATATCTAGTATGTTCTTCTCCCCCTGCCGGTACCTGTAAACCACCTTCGATCCATCAGCGTTGATCACGCCGTGAAACTCATCCCAAGGCGTAGCTGTGAGCGCGGTTTCTTTGCCGCCAGCCATGTCTCTTATCCAGACGTCGGAGTTGCCCGATCTGTCGGATAGGTAGACAAGTTTCCTCCCGTCGGAAGAAAGCGAGGGACGATAACTGCTTCCGCCCGATCGAGTGAGTTGTTGCGGCTTACCCAGCGCCTTGCCCGCGTTAGCGTTGATCGACAGCATCCATAGGTCCTCATGCCATTCGGCTGTGGTAAAGACCAGCCTGCCGTCGGCCGCCAGGGAAGCCCCGGACTCTTGGCCCGCGCCGCTCGTCAGTGGCTGCGGAGGACCTTTGATTTGCCAGGTTATGGGAGTGATCGGGAGCTGCCACAGGTTGCTGCTATCGCCCAGCCCAGCCGAGAAAACGATTTGATCGCCCTTCCAGGCATACGGATTACTAACCCCGCGATACGTCCGCAGCCCTGCACGGGTGAATGCCGCGGCGGCGCCCGTCTGGACAGCCTGACCTCCCTCCGCCGGCGCCACCCACCAATCGGTACTGCCCATGCCCGATGGGTCCGTGCTGCCAATAAATAACAGGAACCTGCCATCCGCCGACCAAATGGGGACTGAGGCCCAGGGGATTTGAATCTTCAATTCTCTGGACGCTCCGCCGGTGGCGCTCACGACATAGATCTTGCCGCTGCGTAACCCAGCGGCGCCAATGCAGTAGGCGATCCAGGAGCCGTCCGGGGAAAAGCGCGGGAACTGCCCGCTCTTCGCGATCAGCCGCTCCTCGCCGCCCAGAGCGGAGATGACATAAATACCGCCCCCTTCGCGCTCCGAACGAAATACGATCTTGCTGCCATCCGCGGAGAACGACGGGTGGCGATCATCGGACGGATTGCTGGTCAACTGGATGGGCTGCCCGCCGGCGACCTGCTGCACCCAAATATCCAGATTGTCGCCGCCGCGATCCGAGGCGTAGGCGATCAGTTTTCCATCGGGCGAAATGGCTGGATTGGTGGTCAGGCCTGGGTCCGAGGTCACCCGTGTGATGACCAGACCGCCCGCGGGTCTTGGAGCTGTCCTGTTCAGCAGCCAGACGGCCGTCGCAAAAGCCGTTACCACAAGCGCGGTGATTGCAATCACTGGCTTGGAAATGTGGCGGCGCGGCGAGCCGGGCGCAGCCACAGCCGCGGCCTTCCCGGATTCGGATTCCTCTTTTGTCTCCTGGAGCGCGACTTTCAGGTCGGCTGCCGTTTGGAAGCGTCGCTCAGGATCTTTGCGCAGGCAGCGGCTGACAATCCTGTCCAGTTCGCGCGGCGTTCCCTCAACCACCTCGCTGATCGGTTTCGGATCGTCGCGCGTAATAGCGGCAAGCGTGGAAAGCCGCGTATCGCTGTGGAATGCCTGCTTTCCGGTAACCATTTCATACAACACCGACCCAAAGGAAAAGATATCCGAGCGGCCGTCTACTTTCTTTCCTTGCGCCTGCTCCGGCGACATGTAGTGGACCGTGCCGACGATTGTGCCTTCTTCTGTTTTCGGAATGTCGTCAATGGCCAGGGTACGGTCATCGGCTCCGAGGTTTTCCGTCAGCTTCGCCAGGCCGAAATCCAGTACTTTCACCAATCCATCCTCGGTGACCATGATGTTGGCTGGCTTCAGGTCGCGGTGCACGATCCCGGCTGCGTGAGCCTTGGCTAGCGCGTCGGCGATCTGAACGGCGTATTTCAGAGTCTCGGCCAGCGGTAGGCCCTTGCGGCCGATCAACTGGGCCAGCGTCTTTCCGGGCACGAACTCCATGGCCATGAAGTCGACTGTGCTGGCCACATCGATGTCATAAATGTGAAGAATATTGGGGTGATTCAGCGCAGAGGCGGCTCTGGCCTCCTGTACAAACCGGAGTTTGCGGTCAGGATCGGCGA
>DATLCW010000057.1:0-6312 GCA_035526195.1 Bryobacteraceae bacterium | reverse complement strand
GTCCAGGCCTCACTGAATGTAACGGCGTCAATGGATGTCATCACGTCCACACGGGCGGGAGCCATGCCGAACTGAAAGACGATATGTTGCTGAGTCAGGTCATGGACCGTCAGATCGGCCATCGGAGCACCGAACTCGATAGGTGCTTGATAAGTTCGCTTGGCGTTTTCTGGTGTAGGGTTGATCCAGATGTCTATGTCTTTCGTGTAGAACGGCTCCGTGTATTTCATGACGGCATAGCCACCAACGATCAGGTACTTGACTTGATGTTTGTTTAGAAGACGTAAGAAGTCTTTGAAATCCGGCCTAAATTCCACGTGTGTGCCTTTGAATGCCTCAGCAATCTCAACCATTTCCCATGCCGCTTCAAAAATCGCCGCATCGCCCTGTTGTTGCCAGAACTCTACGTCAAACTGCCGATCAGGGAAACTACCTCTGACAACCCGACTTATTGGAGTGGGAACGACGAACTGTTTGAATGTTTTCATCGAATCTCCCATATCTATGTTGTTTGGGCCCTCCCTGTCACTCCCTTATACGTAAGCCGGCTGCGGCACGCCCCATGAAGGACCTGACCGCTGGGCTTCTTCTCGAAACTCCTGGTCTGCATGGCGTGACGAATCCGCTGGAGCATGAACCAAGCCGTCTTCCGGCAGACCCCGACCGATCGGTGAAGCTCGTGTGAACGAGGTGTGTTGGTTCAGCGTGAAATGGAGAGCGGGCGCGCTCCGTTAGCGAGTATATCGCCAATTCCGAGGGGCAGTTCATACACAGCCGGAAGCGGTTGCGGCCAGGCGGAAGGGGGCAGCCGCCGAAACCGCAACTGGTTTCAAGAAAAAGGAAGTCAGCTTGGCGGATCTTCATTCACAGCAGGGCGCGCGTCGCAGCGGAAAACCACTGGCTACGAAAAGAATATTGAACATACGCGCGGCCAAGTTCCTCAAGCCGTGCCGGCGGCATCGCGCTGGCGCATTCCTGCTGCGGCGGTTGCAAGCGGAGTACGCCGTGTTTCAGTTTCCATACGCGTAAACCGCCCGGAGGCAGGTCAATGAACGGTTTGGCGTTTATAACCGGCCAATTGGATTGTGTTGCGCAGCGATCACAACGCGTTCGTCGCCGGCCGCTATGCAAGCAGCCAGCGAGGATTTGGGCTACGCTATTGAGCCCCGATTCCAGTCATATTGACAGTTAGGCGAATGACGCTGGCAGGCAGTGGCCCATCGGGAAGCCCGAGAAAGACGCCGCCATTGTTCACAACGTAGATGTTTCGGATGTCGAACGGTGTGTCTCCGAACGCCACAGCGGCGTCCCCGAGCGTACCGGTTGGAATCGTGCTCCGCTGGCCTCCGGGATGAAGGCGCAGGATGCTTCCCACCTGGGTTGCCGCGAAGATGCTGCCGTCCGAGCCGAATACGAAGTCATCCACCTGAAACGACGAAACGTAAATCTGGGGAGTCCCGGCCGAGCCATCGGGCCTGAGTGGCACCCGCAAAATCGTGCCGGCTCCTGTCACAGAGATGTATACGGAGCCGCGGAAAACCTTTATCCCGTTAGGGCCGATCGGCAACCCGTCTGCCGGCGGAACGAGCAAGCTGCCGGTCAGCCATGGAACGGTGGTTTTGGCATTAAGATCGACCTTCCAAACCGTGGCGGCGCTGTCGTCGGCGATGAGGAAGACGCCGGAACTAAGCCGAGCGACGCCGTTCAGAGATACCGCACCCGAGATGTTGGTCACTAGAGATGACGTTCCGTTGGTCTCGAAGCGATACACGGAGTTCCCTCCTGCCGCGATGAGGCTGCCGTCCACGTCGAATGCCAGGCCCAGCAATGGCCCGGATACCTGTCCGAAGACCCGGCTGGACCCGGAAGTAGAAACCTGGAACACCGTCCCACTATCGATTGCAGAGACATAGAGATCGCCCGAGGGTGCAATGGCGACATTCTCTAATACGGTTCCCGCCGGATATGCAGCCATAGTGCACGGGCTCTTCATAGCGACGCCGGAATTGCAGGAGCGCGGCTGCGCAGTGGCCAAGGTGGCGAGCAAAGACAAGGTCGAGATAGAACTTAGAATCGTTTTCAAGATACTCCTCCTTCCAGCCGATAATACCTGCGCCGGCATGGGGAATCGATACCCAAAGGGTCGTTTGTGGCTCTTTTCCGCTCTCATCAGCAAAGTGATTGAAAATTCAGCCACATACCGAGCAATCTCATCAAGAGAATGATCGTAGTAGAATCTGTCGGATAGGGGTGTAACGTGGCAAGTGCGTATCCGATACTGCGCCGGTTTGGCCCGTTCGAAGTCGACGGGTCGGTGGGCGAATTGCGCAAGCACGGTGTTCGCATCCGGCTTTCGGGCCAGCCGTTCAGCATTTTGATGCTCCTTCTGGAAAAGCCGGGAGATGTAATTACGCGAGAGGAGTTACACGAGAGAATCTGGAACGAGGGGACGTTCGTCGATTTCGAGCATGGTCTGAATGCCGCGATGAATAAGCTGCGGAAGGCTCTCGGCGATTCCGCCGAGAAGCCGCGCTACATCGAAACTCTGCCGGGCCGCGGTTACAGGTTTATAGGAGCTCTGGGCAGCCCTCCTTCCCCGCCGATCTCCGACATCCCCGCCCCCGGGACTGGCGTGCAGCGCCGGCCATGGCCGCACGCGCGTTCAACGGAGAGGCTTGCCTGGGCCGCGGCGTGCGTCGTCTGTGTCGCTGTTGGGCTGCAATTCCATAATGGGCCCTCTCCGCGCCCAGTCTGGAAAATGACCCGCGTCACGGCCGAAGGCGGCCTCTCGAAGGATCCGGCGATCTCCCCGGCAGGCGATCTGGTGGCCTATTCTTCGGACAGCGGTCTTGACGGCCGCCAGGACCTTTATGTCAGGCAGATCTCAGGAGGGCCGCCGGTCCGTTTGACCTTTGATGGAGACGGTAACACCACACCCGATTTCTCGGGCGAGGGCAGCAGGATCGTTTTCCGGTCCAATCGAAATGGCGGCGGAATTTATCAAGTCCCGGCGCTGGGAGGAGAGTCGCGCTTCGTGGCTCGCGGTGGAAGCGACCCCCGGTTCTCACCGGATGGATCGCAGGTGGCTTATTGGGTCGGCGATTCGAGCGTCGGACAGACGATTCCCGGCAGTGGAGCGATCTGGGTGATTCCGGCATCCGGCGGACAGCCGGCACAACTTGGCCAGGGATTGACCAGCGCGCGCAATCCCATTTGGTCTCCCGATGGCGAGCGGTTGCTGTTCATCGGATACGCGTCCACAAGCGCGTTGAAACCCGAAGCTCTCGACTGGTGGCTCGTTTCAACAAAGGGAGGAACTGCGGTCAGGACAGGAGCGTATGAGGCGTTCACTCGCGCCGGACTGACCACGGCTAAAATGGCCGGCCGCATGCTGTTGCGCACTCCTGTACCGACTCTTCCCAGGCCTGGGTGTTGGTCGCGGACCGATGAGGCCGTGCTTTTCTCATTCCCCGGCGGCGACACCAACAACTTATGGAAGATCGGTCTTTCCCCGCGAACCGGCAAAGTTACCGACCCGCCCAGGAGATTGACCAACGGTTCGGGCAACGAAGAACAACCATCCTGTGTTTCCGGCGATACCATTGCATTCACCAACGTGGAGAGGAGGAGGGAGATGTCGGCCCTGCCATTTGATCTAAACCACGGCACGCCAACCGGCAAGTTGGAGCGGCTGACTCAGGGTCCCGCCAACGGCGAGAATCTCTCATTTTCGCGCGATGGAAAGCATGTAGCCTTTACGTCCGACCAATCCGGCACGCCCAACATTTGGTTTCGCAACCTAGAAACCGGCAAAGAACTGAGCGTTGCCAACTCCTCTTATGTGCAGAGGTTTCCGGTTTGTAGCCCTTCTGCCGCCATGGTCGCGTACTTGGTGTATGAAGGGGATAAGCGCGTCCTTTATGCAGCCGTGCCCGGCGGAACGCCTGTGAAACTGTGCGATGGATGCTTCCGGGCCACGGACTGGTCTCAAGATGAGAAGAGCTTGCTTACATTCGGCGGTAGCCCGTACGAGGTCGATCTGCTCGATATCGCCACACGCCAAACGACGGCTTTGCTGAAGCACTCCGCCTACAGTTTGCTATACGGCCGCTTCTCACCCGATCAGCGGTGGATCGCTTTCACGGCCCGCATTAGCCCGGGCCGCGGCCGCATCGTGGTCGCTCCCATTTCAGCACCGCACCCGATCCCCGAGAGTGCCTGGATCACCATCGCGGAGGCGGGGGGCGACGATTACGCGAACTGGTCGCCCGATGGCAATACGCTTTATTTCACGTCGCCGAGAGATGGTCATAACTGCCTTTGGGGTCAGCAGATCGAGAGCGGCTCTCGCCGGCCCCAGGGAGAGGAATTTGCGGTGCAGCATCTGCACGGACCTCTGTCGTTCGGTCACGGCGGTTGGTCGGCGGCTGGGGGCCAAATCGGAATCTCGCTGGTCGAGACCAAGGGCACGATCTGGGTGATGTCGCAGTCCGGAGGGCGGTAAATGGTGGCGTGCGGTCTTGATATCCTCGCGCTATGCCATCCATCCGACTATACGCACACTGCCCAGGATGGATGCCAATCAGTCCCAGCAAAAGCGGCACGATTCAGTTGGTCGTGTAACGCCCAAACCGCGGAAATGGCTGGTTGCAGCCATGGAGTGGATAGTCGTTAAACCGGAATTTGAGCCTCCGCACCCCACGCCAACAGGGCGCGATTCGTCAAGCGGCTTGCTGCCGACGAATCTGCCGCTGTTTCCGGGCGGCCTCCAACTTTCGGTCCCGTTCGGCGTGGATCTCCTGTTGCCGCCCCGCCAACATGTCTTTCGGCGTGATGTAGCCAACGGCGCTGTTCAAACGAACATTGTTGTAATGCTCGACGTAGCCCTCCACAAGACGCCGTGCATCTTCCAGCGACAGTGGTGTTCCCGGCCGGATGCACTCCCCTTTGAGCGATTTGTGCCAGCGTTCGATTTTTCCGTTCGATTGAGGATAGTAGGGCGAAGTTCTGACGTGGGTCATGCCCGAGATCCGAATGAACTCCTTGAAGTCCTTGGCGATGAACTGCGGCCCGTTGTCGGAGATGATCCGGGGCCGTGCCTCCGGGTGAAGCTCCTTGCCCCGTTCCAGAATGACCTCAATGTCCGCCTCGGTCATCGACACCCGCAGATCCCAGCTCACGATGTATCTGCTGCAACCGTCCAGAATGCTGCACAGGTAATAGAACGTTCCGCTGATGTTGATGTATGACACGTCGATGTGCCAATGCTCATCAGCCGCCAGCGGCTGCTCGAAGCCCGTGCCCTTCTTCGACGGTTTGCCGTTCCACTTCGACAACAGCCCCGCTTGCCCCAACACGCGCCATACACTGGTCGGACTTACCGCCACGATGTCGGCATCCAGCATCATGAATGTCAGCCGCCGGTAGCCTTCCAGAGGATTCTTCAGATGGAAGCCGATGATGGCCTGCTTTTCCCAATCCTCCAGCCAGAAATCGCGGGGAACCCAGCCGTTGTGCTCGTTCACCTTGCCGTAGCGTTCCCGCCAGTCGTAGAACTTGCTGGCGGTGATGTTGAGCCACTCGATGAACCGTCCGGCGCCGATCTCGGTCTTCTCCGACCAGCGCCGGACGAAATCCACGATCTGGTCCCGCGTATCATGCGGAACCCAGACCCCGGTCAGAGTTCCCCAAGACTTTTTTTTAGGGCTACGTGCTCCGCCATCAATTCAGCCAGGACCTCATCTTTGGTCTGGATCTTCTTCTCAAGGTGGTCGATTCGTTCCTGCTCGGCGGAATGGTTAGGCCTCGCTTTCGGCTGAAACGCAGCCGCCCCGTTCTCGAAGAACTCCTTCTGCCAGCGGTAGAAAACCGTCGGCTGGAGACCGTGCTTGTCACATAATTCTGAGATCGGAACCTGCTCCAATAGGTGCCGCCTCAGAATGGCGACTTTCTCTTCCGGTGTATAGTGCTTCCGTTGCTTCTTCATGCGTTCTCTCCTTTACCTTACTGGGAGAACGCCTTCTCCATTTCCAACTGAACCGGAACAGAGGCGGCTGGGGAGGTAGTCCTTGCCCGCACTTGGGGCATACCGGGCTTTCCGACCAGCGACGTCCATTGGGGTGCTTGGCGCACCAAACATGAAGACAGTCTAGCAGGAAGAGAAGATGTCCTTTTCTGGCCTGTTCACTCGTATTTTGTCATTTAGCGGGACGTGGAGCCACTCCAAATTGTACGCGTCATCCACGGCAAACGGGACCTGAAGAAAACACTGACGATCGCAATCTCCTGTGAAATCGCGCCGTCCACATAGCC
>DATLCW010000251.1:0-4768 GCA_035526195.1 Bryobacteraceae bacterium | reverse complement strand
GACGACGATCTTTGGCTCGTCCAATCCGCGCCCGGAAGTCAACGTCACCATGGACCTTTATCGAGGCATTCTTGGCCGAATTCCAGATTCTGCCGGCTTCAACTATTGGCTCGGCCGCGTTCGAGCGGCGCAATGCCAAGGCCCGGGCGCAGTTACGGCAGAGGTGAACGGGCTTTCGCAACAATTCTTGAACAGCCAGGAGTATGCGAACACATGGAGTGGACGGTCCAGCTCGCAGCGCGTGCCTATGCTGATGGGAGATCTGTATAACGCATTGATGCGCCGTGGTCCTGATCTGGCGGGTTATCAGTTTTACGTGGGTCAGATCAATGCTGGTGGCAAGTCAATAGATCAAGTACGTGCGGATTTTGTCCAGAGCCCCGAGTTCCAGGCGCGGGTGAGCGCGATCGTTAGTGCCCAATGCTTGCCGTAATGATCGTGCGATTTAATCGTTACTATCTTTTCTTAGCCTCTTTTTAGATCAATCCGCACCATTCTTGAAGGGGACTCATAAATATGGAGAGAACAGCCTGGATTGCCGCCACATGTTCCTCCGCGTTGCTTTCGATTTGTACAAGCGCCGTAGGGAACTCAGGAACTGAAAATGCGGGTAGTTTCGTTTTTCCTGCGGACTCCTCCCAGATCGGAACAGCGGTCCCGAAAGCGGCATCAGCTCAGACGCTTGGGGCTCGAGGGTTTGTCACCTCGTTGACACCGTTATACGGCGCTTTTGAGCTGCGATCTTCCACCGTCGTCTATCTGATAGTTCGAGGCAACTCCCTTGGCGCACTGGGGATCACACAGGATTATCTCGACGCGCCACGGGTTCGGATTTACAACCGCCTTGGAACCGACCTCGTTTCCGATACGAGCGGCCGTGTGGGATTCAATGGATGCAGTAGCAGCAACACATTTGCAGCGCCTGTTCGAAACTTCTACGCTTTTACTCGGGCGGCACCAGCTTCGGACCGCGATGCTTGCTTTGCGCAAACATTCCCGGCCGGTGTGTATACCTTTTCCGTGACACCGAGCATTCCCGGCGTGACAAGCAACACTACTACTAGCTCCCCCCCGGCTGGAGAGGTTCTGTTCGAAGTGACCTTCAATCCGTAACGCGCGTTCCACGGGGATCTCCGCAATCTTTGCAAAGCATCGTCCGAGAGTTTGGTTTTAACAAGAAACAAGGAGCGATAGACCCCACGAAGCGCGCACTAGCCCGGTCGCCGCTACCACGGTCTCAGCTTCTCAAGCATCAGCGCGCAACACGCGTTGGACGGAGCAATCCCGATGCCGTCTACATTGCGGGCATGCTGATCGACGGCAAAAACAAGAACAAGAGCCGTGGTGGGCGCCCTTTGGGTGAATTGCCACAGGCAATTCCGGGACCTCCGAAGAAACCTGGGTAGCTCTGCAATCGCGTTCGCTATCTGATGAGGGGCTTGGTCCATTCCCTGCGCGAGCAGCTCGGCCGCCATTTGAGTTCTAGTTGGTGGTTTCTACATGGCACCGGGCGCGCGCAGTTGCGCGAGGATGGCGTCCTTGTTGGCGCGGATCAGTTCGCGGCTTTCGCGGTGATCGCTGCGCGAGGTTAGACGAGCAGGGAGTGTCGCATCCGCGAACAGCACCAGTCCCATTCCGCGCAACTCGTGAGCACGGCTGGGGCGTCCATCAGAACACTTCCTTCACCACATCCACGGGCGCGCATCCCTTCCTTCGAGGCCTCGACTCCGATTGCTCGTTGAGCATGGCGGATGGGTCGCCAATGAATGGCCAGCGTCGTGGGTCCGTCCGCACCTGCGTCGAGGCGACCGGCCCATATTCAATCAACGCGAGCAGGAACGCGCGCGCATCATTCAGGTCCGTCCACTCCTCCCTGCCATCGCTGGTGCCACCGCTTCGTCGGCTGGGATTGCGACACACTCGGATTCCCAACTCACGCGGGAAACGTGAATAGGGCCGGCCGACTGCGCACTGTCACGGGCTCGAAAATAAGGCCGGGTGTTTGCAGTTTGGTACCCGGAACCGGAATCACACTTGGCCCACCCTTTCCCTCTACGCTCGGGCACTGTTTCTGAGTGTGATCGGTTTGGATACCCCCACTCGTACCTCTTACCATGTCGCCTTAGGACCTTGCTCTACAAAGTGCGGGGTACGGCTTTCGTGCCTCGCGATTGCCTCCTCAAGAACCTCGACAACCCCAAGGCCGTTGGACACGCCCTAGGTCCAGCGTATCCTGTGGCCACTTCGGCCAGGAACCGCAAAGGGGAGCGAATGCTCGCGGTGCCCGAGGTTGGAACCGTCGTCACAGTTCTGGGACCGCTGCTAGCTTGAATAAGCATCGTGGCATGGGGGGCATATGACGCGCACCTGCATGGCGCCGAACGTTGGCTACCAACTAATAATCAAATTGGCGTTCTGCAGTGCGCTGACGGCCATATCGCTGCTTTGGTCGATAGCTACGAGAGCGGAGGTAGTTCCGAAGCTGCTTTCCCCGCAAGTCATCGAGGATTCTCACGACATCTTCGGCGATAAATCCGCGCGTACGTCGGCCGAAACAAAGTTAGATTCGAACCTTTTGTTTGCCATGCGCGCCGTCGAGCGCACGAAGGCATTTGGTGTTAGCCGTCCCTCCATACCAGCCTTTATTCAGGAGTTCATCGACAAGAACGTTGGGGCTGATGGAACCATCTTTGTCGTAATTAAAGCATCGGTCTCAAGCGACTTGCTAGGTGCTCTGCGAGCTTTGGGGGCGCGGGACATCTCGGATTTTCCTAAGTACGAGACCGTCACGGCCGTTGTGTCGATTGGCGCCGTTATCGCCATTGCAGATCGTAGCGACGTTCGCTTCGTCGGCCCGCGTGAAGAAGCGACAACCAATCGCTATGTGCCCACACCGGATGAGCGGGAAAAATGGCGTAAACCGATGTTTCTGCCCATCCCCAAGGTAGGTGCGGTCACTTGGGAAGGGGTCGTGGCGCACATGGCAGACAGGGCACACAGCACTGGAATTACCGGCGTGGGCGTAATAGTCTGCGTGCTATCTGACGGCACTGATTCCGTACCATCCCGGATCGCTTCGGGCGACCTTCCGGCGTCTATCGTCGCCCTTGCAGGACAACAGGGCGTCGGTGATGAAGGCACAGCGATGCTGGAAATCGTCTACGACATGGCGCCCGGCGCGAGCTTGGTTTTCGCTACTGGCTACCCCAGCGCCGCACAATTCGCCACCAACATCGAGAATCTACGTTCTCAACTTGCCTGCGACATCATTGTTGATGATTTGAGTTATTTCAATGAAGGGGCTTTTCAAGACGGGCCGATCGCGCAGGCCGCGAATACAGTAACCGCTGCGGGGGCTGTGTATTTCTCCTCCTCCGCGAACTCCGGAAACCTTACGCACGGTACATCCGGGACTTTTGAAGGCGACTTCGTCCCCAGCGCGGCCCCTGCGCCGGCCGCTATCATTGCCCTTGAAGGCAGACCTGTTCTTCTGCATTCATTTGGAGAAAATGCGTACGCAACCCTTACCAAGGCGACCTCTACGGTCACGTTGAAATGGAGCGATCCGCTTGGAGGCTCGGCCAACGACTATGACCTATTCGTCATGGATTCGGCCGGCACGAGCATTTTGGGGAGTCCTGGAATCTCCGCACAGACGGGATTGCAGGATGCGTACGAAATTTCACGTTGTACGGGAACCGGATGCAGTTTTCCTGTTGGATCTCGCATATATGTTGCGCAGTATTCCGGTTCCACGCGGGCGCTACGTTTGGACACTCATAGGGGCGCCATTTTGAATGGCACCGCCGGAAGCACGTATGGTCACAACGCTGCAGCGAGTGCCCTCGCTGTTGGCGCCGTTAATGTACACACCGCGTCCGACGGGGTGTTCGTAGGTGGCTCAATTAACCCCGTTGAGAACTTCAGTTCGGACGGTCCCCGCCGGATATTTTATTACCCGAGCGGAGTCGCAATCACTCCAGGCAACATTCTGTTCCGAACCAATGGCGGACTGACGTTAGCGAAAGTAGACCTGGCTGCAGCAGATTGTGGTTCGACCAAGTTTCCTACTCTCCCGTTCATGCCTTTCTGCGGCACCTCAGCGGCCGCTCCTACAGCCGCCGCCATTGGGGCATTAATCAAATCGGCCCGTCCCTCTATCAGCAAGACCGATCTCATTAGGGCCATGCTTAATTCCGCTCTCGACATTGAAGCGCCCGGTCCAGACCGCGATTCGGGAGTCGGAATTGTGATGGCGGCGGCGGGGGTGCGCGCTGTTCTTTTGCCGCTAGTTGTTGCAAAGAGCTTCGTGCCGACCGTGACTGCGCCCGGTGGAAACTCGGTGCTGACAATTCAGATTACTAATCCGAACGCAGTTGCCCTCCAGGGCATCGCGTTGACCGACGTATATCCGATACCAATCGTGAATTCGGCGACCCCTAATCCCACCATCAGTGGAACTGGATGTACCGCGTACGGTACCGCGTTAAGCGGAGGGCCAAATTTTTTAATTTCCACTGCGAGCATCCCCGGGGGGGCTACGTGCACCCTTAGGGTTAGCGTCACTAGCAACTCGACCGGGGCCTACGTCGATACGTCCGGAGCCGTTACAACACCAATTTCTCTTGATACCGCCGCTCCGTCTGCCACATTGAACGTGGGATCGATTCCCGGCGCTCCTACGCTGATCAGCGTGGTTGCAGGCAATGCTCAGGTGACCGTCAACTTTTCTCCGCCTGCAAGCAATGGAGGATTGCCAATTACAAAC
>DATLCW010000024.1:0-13017 GCA_035526195.1 Bryobacteraceae bacterium | reverse complement strand
CAATGGAGGCAGCCTTGAAGCGATTGGTCTGGCTGATGACTGCTCCGGTGAGATAACCGCCGTAGGACCAGCCCATCACTCCGAGCCGATCCGCATCCGCGATGCCTTGGGAGATCAGGTAATCGACTCCGGACATCACGTCCTGATAGTCGCCCACGCCTTGCGAGAGTGCGTTGCGCATTCGGAAGGCCGCGCCGTAATTCGCCGATCCCCGGAAGTTGGGCGAAAAGACCGCAAATCCTCGCTCCAGAAAAACTTGAAGCGGATACGTGCGCGGCGCCGGAAACGAATCGAGAGTGGCTCCGGTGGGCCCGCCATGCAACTCCACCAGCAGTGGAACTCTTGCGCCCGGCTTAGCGTGGAAAGGCATCCACAACACGCCTTCCAGCTTCAGCCCATCGGGGGAGGTCCAATGGATGACCTTGGAAACCACCGGCGGGTACTGCGCCAGTGGATCGTGAACGTGGGTCAACTGGGTGATGCGCTGCTTTTCCAACAGCGTGATTTCCGCTGGACGCGAGACGCTGGTGCGCGCCAGGACCGCTCTCGAAAGATCGGGGGTGAAGCTTGCCGTGCCGGCGATACGCTCACAGAGAACCTCCGCCGTACCATCGCTGATACGCTGCCGCAGCAGATAGTCCTTCGTTCCCCGGCCGGCGGTATATATAATGGCGGACGAATCCGCCGACCAGGTGAAGGCGTTACCGCCGCGGAAAACGTCGTAGGGAAAATCTTTCGTGAGATAACGGACGGTCCCGCCACCCGAGGGAACAAGCGCAACGTGACGGGCTTCGAAATAATTCCAGGTGCCGCCCTGGGAGTGAAACGCGATCGTCTTCCCATCGGGCGAATAGGAGGAATCCGCATCCCGGCCCGGCTGGACCACCAAAGCGGTCTCCTTGCCGCTTCGCAAATCGAGCTCATGCAGATCGATGTGAAAAACATCGCGATTCATCGGCGTTTTCTGGATCGCAACCGCAACCCGCGACCCGTCGGGAGAGACCGCGAAGTTCACTACGTGGCGGTCGCCCTTTACCAGCGCGACGGCATTCCCTCCCGAGAGCGGCTGCCGGTAAAGCCGTGCGTAGCGCAGATTACGCTCCGCAATCACCGGTTCGGTTTTGGGATCCGCATCCGTCGTCAGGTAATACACGGCATCGCCCAGCACATAACTGGAGATGGGCGTGGAAGAGTGCGTCAACGTGCGGCCGTCGCTTGTCTGGATCTGGCCGTTTGTCCCAATATATGCGAAAAATTTGCCGTCCTTCGACCAACGGGGGCGCGTTCCCCTGGCGGCTTCGGTAGCCGCACCCGAGGGAATGGGAGCCGTAAAGATCCGCCCCTTCACCGTATATGCGAAGGCTTGTCCGTCCGGCCGGATCTGCGGATCGCCGGGAACGGAAATCTCCTGCAGCGCGGGAATCGTCCACACCGCGAAAGCGAGAAAACTAAGCGAGGATGTCACGGATTGGTTTCCCGTAGTCGATGTCCAGACGTTTGCGGCCAGGGACGTCGAGCCGCCTGGGGTCGATGCCCAACTGATGAAGGACGGTGGCATGGATGTCCGTCACGTAGTGCCGGTTTTCCACGGCGTGGAAGCCAATCTCGTCGGTTGCCCCGTGAATCACGCCCGGCTTGATGCCGCCGCCCGCCATCCATACCGAGAATCCGAAGGGATGGTGATCGCGGCCATTGGAGTTCTCGGCTCCCGGCGTCCGGCCGAACTCGGTGGCCCACACGACGATAGTCTCGTCCAGCAGGCCGCGCTGCTTGAGATCGCGCAACAGGCCGGCGATCGGCCGGTCTACCTTTGACGCCAGGTCGCCGTGATTCTTCTTCAGGTCCTTGTGCGCGTCCCAGGCGTTGCCCGATCCACCATGATAGACCTGCACAAACCGCACGCCGCGTTCGGATAGCCGCCGCGCGGCAAGGCACACCTGCCCAAACGGTTTGGTCAAGTCGGAATCCAGGCCATACATACGGTTGGTCTCTTCCGATTCTTCCTTGAACGAAATCGCTTCCGGCACGGCCATTTGCATGCGAAAGGCCAATTCGTAGGATTTGATGCGCGCCCGCAGCGCGCCGTCCGCCGGATACTCGACTGCGGAAAGGCCATTCAGCTTTTTCAAAAAATCGAACTCGCGGCGTTGTTCCTCGCGGTAGACGTCAGGCCCGGGCGACACAAAAGGCAACGGCCGGTCCGGGTTCACCTCGAGATACACGCCGGTGTGTTCCGGCCCGAGATATCCCGATCCATGCGTGCCCACGCCCCCACAGCAATCGCCGGGAGGCTCCCCCAGCACCACATAACTTGGCAGATTTTCGTTCATGGAGCCGAGACCATAATGCACCCAGGAGCCGAGCGTAGGGAGGTAACCATCAAAAATGTGGCGTCCGGTGTGGAATTGTAGAATGGCGCCGTGATCGTTGTCGGTGGTCCAGGTGGAGCGGATGAGCGACACTTCATGCATCATGTCGCCCATATGCGGGAACCAGTCGCTAACCTCCACTCCGTTTTTTCCGCGCTTGCGGTAGCCGCTTTGCATGGGATAGAGCGTCAGCTTGATTTCGTGCTGCCCGGGCACAAACGCCTTCAAATTTTCCTTGGTAAGTGGATTTGCGAGAACGTCTTTGTGCGGAGTTTCTGAAAGCTGCTTTCCGGCGTACTTGTTGAGTACAGGCTTCGGGTCGAACGATTCGACGTGCGACACGCCACCCAGCATGAACAGCCAGATCACCCGTTTGGCGCGCGGCTGAAAGTGCGGCTTGCCATCGGGGAGGATCCAGTTATCGCCGGCTGCCCCGGCTTTTTTCGGGAGCATCGCGCCGAGCGCCATGCCTGTGAGTCCCATGGATGTGTCGGAAAGGAAAATACGCCTCGAGTGGCGGTCGGAACAGAGTTTAGGGCCTGGCATGATGGGGCTCTCCTATCGCACAGTTACAAAATCATTATGGTTCAGCAGCACATGAACCACGCTTTCCCGGGCACGTTGCGCGGGATCAGCCGATGGCTTCACCAAGGCTGTTGAGCCGGCGGAAAACGCCGTGAGCTTGGAGGGATCGGCATAGAGGGTAGCCTGCTCCTCGAGATAGTTAGCTGTCTCCAAGGCCTCGGCGGGCGAAGGGCCGCGGCCGAGAATTCTTCCAAAGGCGGCGTTGACGAACGTGCCATCGGCGGGCAGGCTTGCGGCAATGGTGCGCGCCATAGACAAGCTTAAAGTGCCATTGGCGAGCGCCAGCGCCTGCTGCGGTACGATGCTTTCCGATCGCTCGAAGCACTCGTTGGGGCTCGCTACATCGAACACCTTCAGCATATCCATCTGCAGGTCGGGCGCATGCTGGAAATAGAGGCTCCGGCGGTAGACCTCGTCCCCTTTTCTCTGATCGATCTCCGGTCCGCCTATCGTACGATCAAGCTTGCCGGCCAGCGCCAGGATGCTGTCCCGGACCGCTTCCGCTTCCATCCGCCGCACGTTCATGCGCCACAGATACGTATTGTCCGGGTCGAGTTTCACCTGTGGCGATTCACTGGTCCACCCGCGGGTGCTTCGCTTGTAGGCTTCTGAGGTCACCATCAGGCGATGCATCGCCTTCATGTCCCAGTCGCGATCCATGAACTCGCGGGCCAGCCAATCGATCAAAACGGGATGCGTGGGCGGCTTTCCGCTGCGGCCGAAATTGAACACCGTCGGCACCAGCGGCTTACCAAAATGCCGCATCCATATATGGTTGATTGCCACCCGCGCCGTCAGCGGATTGTCCTTGGATGCGATCCATCGCGCGAGCGCGAGCCGCCTTCCGGAACTGGACGTGGGATACTTGGGACCGATCGGTGTGTAGCCTTCAGCCGGCTCTTTCAGTGCCTTCACCGCGGCTTCGAGCTTGCGGGTGGCGGAGGCAAGCTTCTTGCTGTCCGACTTGCCAAGCTCAAATTCGTATTGGCCCAGAATCAGATCGGCTTCCGCTTTGACGCGGTTGGCTTTCATCTCCGCTTCGCGGGCTGCCACGGCGAGTTGCTCTGCGTTTTCGGGTACTGGAGTTGCCATCGCGGCGAGCTCAGCTTTGATACGGGCTTCGAGTGCCGGCAACGCCAATTTCGCACCTTCTACCCGCTTTTCCGCGGCGGAGATCACGGCTGCGGGCTCCGGCTTCTCCCGGGCTTTCTTCAGATCGGCTTCCGCTTTCTCAATCGAAGCTTTGGCTTGCGCGATCAGGTCATTCGGCACGAAGGACCGGCCGTCTGGAAAGTAAGCTTCCACCGGCAGCGAGACCGGCTCAATGCGCAGATCCGGCTTTCCGAAAAGCTGCGGTATCCCAGGCTGGAGAATCACCGATGTATCGGGATTCGCTTCATTGCCCCGAATAAAGCGATAGGTGGGCTTTTTGACATCCGCGTCATACACCCGCGCCAAGCCGTCTTTCAGGGTGTCCGCCTGGCCCGGCATTCGATCGGTGCGAACCTCTTCCGGTTCAAAGAACGCGCGGAAACGGTAGTAGTCGGTTTGGGGGATCGGATCGTACTTGTGGGTGTGACAGCGCGCGCATTTGAGCGTGATGCCAAGAAACGCTGTGGCCGTATATTCCACCGTGTCCTGCAGCCACACATTGCGGTTGAACATGTACCAGTTACGGGCCAGATAGCCGGTAGCGCGCGTGATGCTGGGATCGCTGGGCGCGATCTCATCGCCGGCAATCATCTCCTGAATCATACGGTCATACGGCTTGTTCTGATTGAGCGATTCCACCGTCCAATCGCGCCATCGCCAGATGTGACGCTGCGAATACCGCACCTGATTCTGTACCCGCCAACCGTACCAATCCGAGTAACGCCAGATGTCAAGCCAGTGCCGTGCCCACCGCTCGCCATGTTGCGGCGAATCGAGCAGCTTGTCCACCACTTTCTCGTAGGCTTTGGAATCGCGGTCGTTCAGGAACGCGTTCAGTTCCGCAGGCGTTGGCGGAAGTCCTGTCAGATCGATATACACGCGGCGCAACAGCGTGCCCTTATCTGCCTGGGGAAGGGGTTTCAGATTCCTCTTGGTCAACTCGGCATTGAGGATCGCGTCAATCGGGTTCGCTGCACCCTTAGGGATCGCCGCGGCGAGAGGTTTGCGGAAGGCCCAGTGCTTGCTGACTTCCGCCAGGCTGGGGGCTTCGGGATCGGCACTCGCTTCGCCGTAGGGCAGACCGAGTTTAATCCACTCTGAAAACAGGGCTATGGCATCGTCCGGCAGCTTTTTGCCTTTGAACGGCATGGAAGGCTCGGCGACGTGCGCCACCAGTTTATACAGTTGCGAGTTGGAAGGATCGCCGGGCGTCACGATGGGACCATGTTCGCTGCCGCGCATCAACGCCTCGCGAGTGGAGAGATCGAGTCCACCCTGCTTCACTTTGGCGTTATGGCAGCCGAGGCAATTAGCGTTGAGAAGAGGTTGGATTTTGTCGCGAATGAAGTTGGCCGGCTGGGACCACGCGGCGCTTCCCGACAGTGACAAGAAAAGCGCAACTCGAGACAGCATGATTCCCTATTTTAGAACAGTGGATGAGCGGGATAGAAGTGTGTGCAGAGGGAGAACTCGTTGACGAGCGATCCGGGACACTGGCTCCGGCATAGGAGGACCCTCAAGCGGATAAAGAGAAGCCGGTCACCCCGGCGTCGCTGCGGCGGAGCCCGGCTGCTGCGATTTCAGAATAACAATTTCAGACCGAGCTGAATGGCGCGGCCGCTGCTTTTCTCGTCGGCTACCGTACCAAAGGCCGAACTGGCGGGATTCGTATTTGGGTTGACGAACATCACATGATTCATCGCGTTGATAGCCTCGCCCCGGAACTGAATTCTCAACTTCTCCGTAATGGCGGTATTCTTGATCACCGAGAGATTGAACGTGTTGATCCCATCGCCGCGCACGCCTCCAAACCGGGAGTTCAAGGTCCGCAGATTGAGGGACAGTTGCCTGGCCGAATTGCGATCGAAACCCGCCGTATTGAACCAGCGATCTACAGTGCGCTGGCCTTTCGGAAGCGGGATATCGCGCAGATTACCCTGAAAGATCGCGTTCCCGAAGCCAAGGGCCTGCCCGCTCTGCCCGATATAGACGCCCTGGACTTGCCAGCCAGTGATCATCCTGCCGGCAATACCGGATGCCGAACCCAGCAACCGCTTACCCCGCCCAAACGGCAGTTCATAAATGCCGCTGAATGTCAGCCTGTGCGGGAAATCCTGAGCCGAGATCACTCGCTCGGGAACAGGATCGGCGCCGTTAAGATAACTCATGGCTTCCATCAACTTGGAATAGGTGTAACTGGCCTGGAACGTGTATCCGGACGCGAACCGGCGCTCGATGCGGGTCTGCAGCGAGTGATACCAGGAGTAACCCTGGTTTTGAGTTACACCGATACTGGCGAATTGAGGATACGGGGTGAGTAACTGCGCGCGCGGAACCGTTGTGCCGCTTAGCGATGTGCCGGGGAGCAACGGGTAAAAGGGATTGGTGATGCGCGCGGTCAGGAAATTGATGCGATCGTCGTCCCTCACGGGGGACGTGCTCAGCCACTGATTCGGAAGCGCATCGATATTGCGATTGATTTCGAGCTTGGTCCCGCGATTTCCCACGTATCCAAAATCCAGCAGCACCCGGGAGGGTAGCTCGTGCTGGATCGTCAGTTGCCATCGCTGCATATATGGAGTGACGGGGTTGGGATTGAAATACGAGATGTCACGGCCTAGAAACGTGCTTAAGCCCTGACTGGTACCGGGAGCATTAAGCAGGCCATCGACAAACGGATTGGCGATGTTGAGGCGGTATGTGAGTCCATCATCGAGTGTCGGGATGATGTCCGTCCGCTGGCTGAAACCGGACTGAATCACATCCCCGCGTCTCTGTCCCAGGTAGCCGAAGAAGACCCCGTAGCCTGCGCGTACCACCGTCTTCGGTGTCACCGTCCAGGCGAGTCCGGCTCGAGGCATGAGATTGTTGGAATCCGCTTCATAGACTCCACGCGGAAGCCCGCCTACATTGGCGAACCGCAGGCCGCCGATCACCCGGAAGCGGTCGGGCGGGATTTCAGGAATGGGATTCCGCGCGTAATTCGCGCGCACCGCACCTTCAATCGGGCTCGGCGCGCTAAAGTCATAATCGCCGACACTCCGATTGAACCGCTCGGTTAGCGGTCCCTCGTATTCGTAACGCAAGCCAAGCGTGACCGTTAATTTCCGATTCACTTTCCAGTCATCCTGAAAAAACAGCGAATAGCCTTTCGATTGCTCGGCGAAGCTGGCGTTTCTGTCGAGATAACCGCCGGTGTAAACACCGAGGAGGAAACTGGCCAAACCCTGGCCGATGGGCGCCGCCGGCGAATTGTCAAACTGCCTGGTGAAGTTGCTTCCAAACTCGACTCGCGGAACACCCTGTCCGATTCCGAATCTGGTTTTCCGGTAGGCGCGAACATCCGCGCCGAACTTCATATTGTGCGCGCCGCGAAGCGAATCGAAAGCGGCTGTGAAAGTGTGCACGTCGGTGGCATTCAGGTTCGGGTTATTACATCCGAGACTGGCATAGCCCTGGACGGCAATACATGGAAAGACATAGGCCTGCGGATCGATTTGGGCCATGAGCGCTTTATCGAACCCGAGCTGCGTCGAATCGAAGCCCACACTTTTCGGAACGGTGTCTTCCCGGAACCGGGTGTAACCGTAGCGAACATTGAGCACGAGTCCGGGGCTGAACGTATGCACGTCGTCGAGCGCCACCCCGCGATTGCGGCGAATCAGATTGTTCCCCGTGGCTGGGTTCTTGAACTGGTCGCGATAATTCTGCTCGATGTTCTTGCTGATATCCACCCGCCCATAAAGGCGGTTGGCGCTGGAAATATTGTGGTCGATACGCGCCACATGAGAGAAGTACAGATTTGGATCGGGTTGACTCGGGTCCGGGAAATTATTCGTTCCATCCTCCGCGCCGGCAACGCGCGGCGCGCCCCAATAGCTCGAAAGCGTTTTCGCGAAAGGTGAGATGCGGCTGGCTGGAATGACGTTGTTGGGGAACGGCTGCCGCTCGATCCGCCCGTTTGGGAGCAGTTGCGCGGTGTACGGATCGTAAATTTGATAGCGGCTGCCGACTGCCAGCAGGGCGGAAAAATCCCCGCCCAACTGCTTGGGTGTTGGAACTGTCAAGGTCTGCGGCCAGGGCGGTGAATCGTGGTGGCCTTCGTAGCCGTAGGAATAAAAAGTATGTTCCCGGCCGTTGTAAATCTTCGGAATATACACCGGACCCGTATTGGTAACGCCCCATCGGTTGTACCCGAAATTGACTTTCGGCTGGGCCGCGCGGTTGGCGAACCACTGATTCGCATTTAGCTCGGGCAGTATTTTGAAGTAATAGGTCGTCCCGTGAAAGTCCCGCGTGCCGGGCTTGACGCTCATGTTGATCACAGCGCCCGAGGTATACCCGACGCTGGCGTCAAATGTTGCCGTTTGGACTTTGAATTCCTGCACAAGATCCGCTGGCGGAGTGTATGCGACTGTTTGCCGGCCCGCGCCGCCGGCGCCGCCCAACGTCGTAGTATTGGAAACTCCATCCAGCGTGATCTCATGGGTATTGGAAGAGGAGCCGGCGATCGCGAACGAGGTGGTCCAACCGTTGTCGAAAACACGGCCTCCCCACAGGCCCAGGTCGCTCGTTCTCGCCTGAGCGATCCCCGCCGCCATTTCCAATACAGCCATGGGATTTCCGTGCAGCAGCGGCAACTCGGTAATCCGCCGATGGTCGACCACCTGCCCCATGGAAGCGCTCGTGGTTTCCAGGATTGGCGTCTCTCCGACTACTTCGACCTTTTCGCCGATGGATCCGACTTCGAGCGTAAGGTTGAGCTCCACGCGGTCATTGACACGGATCTCGATTCCACTTCGCGCCGTCGTCTTGAATCCGGGATATTCGGCCGTAAGATCGTACCGCCCGGGCAGCAGGTATCGGATCTGATACAGCCCGTCATTGTTGGTTGTTGTGCTGGAGGCCAGGCGAGTCTGGGTTTGAACGGCGCGGACGGTTACGCCCGCGACGATGGCGCCGGACGCATCCGTAACGCGCCCGGTCAGCATGCCCCGCGATTCCTGCGAAAAGCCTTGGGTAATGAAAACCCATGCCAAAATTATTCCCGAAACAATCCACCGCATATTCCCTCCCGGATAATTTGTTTTAGAAGCATATTCTCAGCGGGCCCGGATGTCAATACTTCGAAGCGGCCGGCCGCCATTTTTCAGGAATGTTCTCCTGATTCGTTCCTCATAAAAATGTTTCCCCTGCGCTCAGGCGGCTGAAAGCTGTCGACCAAGAACACGCTCAGCGATATAATAGTCAGAACAGGAGTCTCGTAGTTATGGGCAAATTTCGCGTTGTAGTGGCTATGCTGGCCATAGCCGTTGGCGTCTCCGGGCAGACAATGAACACCGGTACATTACTGGGAAGCGTCAAAGATCCTAGTGGCGCCGCTGTGCCTGAAGCCACAGTCCGGATTCAGCGGACCGACCCCCCATTCGAAAGACAGGTAACCACCGATGGCAGCGGCAACTACCTCGCTCCGCAAGTTCCCGTTGGCATCTACCAGATCACTTTTGAAAAGACCGGCTTCCAGAAAACCGTCCGCAACCAGGTTGAGCTTTCCGCCGGGCAGTCTCTCCGCGTGGACACGGCGCTCGCGATCGGATCGGTAGCCGAAGCCGTCGAAGTTTCCACGCAGGTCGCTCAGGTGGATACCGCAACCGGAAACGTCGGGTCCACCATCTCCGGCAGTCAAGTCCAGGAGATCGCTCTGAACACGCGCAGCTTTACGCAGCTCATGACCTTGCAACCCGGCGTAAGTTCTCTGCAGGCCCAGCAGCCGGGCTTTGGTTCCAACACCTCGGTCCCATTTTCGTTCAATGGCGGTCAGACGAGCGCCAACAACTGGACGCTGGACGGCGGCCGGAACATTGACACGTTCAACGGGAATAACTTATCGATGGTCAATCTCGACGCCATTGCCGAGGTTCGAATCGAGCGGAATGCCTACTCGGCGGAGTACGGGCGAAATGGCGGCGCACAAGTAAATGTGATCACGAAATCCGGTACGAATGCGTTTCATGGAACGCTGTTTGAATTCTTCCGGAATGACAAGCTGGACGCCCGCAACTTCTTCGCGCCGGTTCGTCCCAAGAACCGCTACAACAATTTCGGCGGCACCGTCGGCGGCCCAATCGTCAAAGATAAGCTGTTCTTTTTCGTATCGAACGAATACCGCCGGATCCAGCAGAACACCGGGACGAGGACCTCCACCGTTCCCACGCCCGCACAGATCACGGGGGATTTTTCCGGTGGCAGGACCATCACCAACCCCGCCACAGGACAGCCCTTTCCGGACAATCGAATCCCGGCGAACCTCATCGATCCGAATGCCTTGTCGCTCATCCGGACCTACTATCAGCCGCCCACGCCAGGGTTCCGGCAGGGAGCCCTCAATTTCAGTTCCACGGAGCCCGACGGAACCCGGTACCGTTCCGCGCTCGGCCGCTTCGACTATAACTGGAAACCCAATCTGCTGTTGTTTGGCCGATACAACATTGATTCAACAAGGCTGTTTTCTCCCTATGGGTTATTTGCGTCCAATCCCATGCACAACGTCGCGGATTCCGAACAGTCGCACGTCATCCGCGTGATGAATTTGTCG
Organism: Bryobacteraceae bacterium; assembly: GCA_035526195.1. Taxonomy (GTDB): domain Bacteria; phylum Acidobacteriota; class Terriglobia; order Bryobacterales; family Bryobacteraceae; genus CADEFT01. Next base: position 2,316 of record DATLCW010000024.1, on the reverse strand, counting down.
GCCAACTGGACCGCCTCGCCGAACCTCGTCAACCAGATCACTTCCGCCTTCTTTCATACCTCGCTTGCGATCTCCACCGGTCCGAACGCCGCGCGCGCGCGGGCGGCGAATCTCAGCATCCCCCGCGTATTCGACAGCGTCACAGCCTCCGGCGGCCTGATACCCTCCATCTCTCTCGCCCAAGGTTATGCCGGGATCGACATCCGCTGGCCGCAGAATATCTCGGGGTATACCTGGGAGCTCATCGACAACCTGAGCTGGAACCGCGGCCGCCACTCCCTGAAAATCGGCGGCGCGATCGATAAAGAGAACAAATCGCAAAATCAGTCGGTGCCCAACAACAATGGCACCTTTACGTTTAACGGGTCGTTTACGGGCGACGCGTTGGCCGACTTCCTCACCGGGCGCGCATTTCAATATACGGAGAACTCCGCGCACGTGTTCGGGGTGTCGCGCTGGGTAAATCTATCCGGGGCTACGTGCAGGACCAGATCCGGGCCACCTCCCGGCTATCGTTAAACCTCGGCCTGCGGTATGAATTTTACCAGCCTGAAAAAGATACCGACGGTTTCTATTCATTCTTTCTCCCCAACCGCTACGATCGCACGAAGGCTCCTCAAATCCTTCCCGCCAACGGGCAGATCGTTACGGGCACGGAAAACTTCGGCAACGGCATCGTGATTGCCGGCAAAGACGGACCCTTCGGTAACAGCGTTACCAACACCGTCTACAACACCGTTGCTCCACGCGGCGGTTTCTCCTACGCTCTCACCAAGGACAATCTGACGGTGCTGCGCGGCGGGTTTGGAATGTTCCATGACCGCTGGTCGCAGAATGTATCCACGCTTCGGAACAATTACCCGTTCAATCAGAGCGCCTCCATCTTTACGGCCGCGCTATCGAATCCGGCACAGGGGCAGCGCCGGCTCTTTCCGATCGCACTCAGTAATTTCGCATCGCCCTGGAACATACCGTATTACATGAAATGGTCGCTCGGCCTCCAGCGCCAATTGCCCGCCCAAGTCCTCCTGGATGCCAGCTACGTGGGTTCCCGGGGCGTCGCGCTGGTCAGGAACCGCGATATCAATCAGCCCATCGCCAGTGTTGCCGTGGCGGCCGGCCAGTTGAATCCCAACGCCGCCCGGCCCTACCCGGGCTTTGCCGGAATCACCACCTTCGAGACCAGCGGCAATTCGATCTATCACTCGCTCCAGGCCTCCGCCAGCCGCCGCTTCTCCCACGGTGTCGCTCTCCAGGCGTCCTACACATTCAGCCGCTCTTTCGACAATAACGTGACCCCTATCAACTCCTACGCGGATTCGCGCATGGAACGCGCCCTTTCGAGCTTTGACCGCACGCATGTCCTTGCCCTCAGTTATATCTATGAATTGCCGTTTTTCCGCGGCGGCGCGGGACTATCGCGGAAGATCCTGTACGGTTGGCAGGTTTCCGGCATCTCCCGTTTCGAATCCGGTACGCCTCTGAACGTCACGATCCCAGGCGATCGCGCCGGCGTTGGCGGCGGCGGCCAGCGGCCCGACGTGATCGCTCCGGTCGTCGTAGAGAAACAACTGGTGCGCTGGTTCAGTACCGGTTCCTTCGCTAATCCCGCGCTTGGAACTTTCGGCAACGCCGGCCGGAACCTGGTCCGCGGACCAGGCATCAACAACTGGGATGTATCGTTCATCAAGCGCACGAACCTCACCGAGAGCGTGGCGCTTCAGTTTCGCGCGGAGTTCTTCAATCTGTTCAACCACACCCAGCTAGCCGGCGTGAATACATCGCTGGGAGCGGCGGCATTCGGCCAGATCACCTCCGCCCGCGATCCCCGCATCACCCAGTTGGCGTTGCGCCTGCTGTTCTGAAAACCAGCTTACCGGCAATATTGCGCGCGTTCGCGCGGCTCGAAGTAACGAAAGCTGTCTGGACATTTCCAGCCTGCCCGGCCCGCCTTGGCATCCAATGGCTTGAACTGTAGCCCGTCCCAGGCCAGCCACTGTTTATGCCGAAAGGCTTCACCGGCCCGTGTAAGCACCCGTAGCGTCCGGCCATATTGCGGAAGCACCAGCAGGTCGTCGCTCTTCAAATTCAGTGCTCCCAGATATTCCCTGGTAACATCCAGCCACTTGTTACCCCGCCAGGCGAAGGCGAACGTTTTCCATTCCTCATCCCAACGCGACCCATACAAGATCACCCCGAACTCTTTCGGATTGACCGGCGCGAAATACGCCACCGTCGCGCCGATGACCGGAGAACCGAAGATGAGATGTAGATACCCGCGAGCCGGATCGAAGGTCACCACCCCATCTTCGGTCT
>DATLCW010000022.1:0-22219 GCA_035526195.1 Bryobacteraceae bacterium | reverse complement strand
AGGCGTTTGGAGTCCAGAGCTTTCACCAGGCTCGGGAGGTCATAGATGCCGCCGCGGCTCACGGCGATGAAGAACGAGCCGCGCTTCATCAGCTCAAACTGATTCGGACCCATCATTTTGTGGCTCTTCTCGGTATGCGGGGCGGAAATGAAAACGACATCCGCTTCCGGCAGCACCGCATCGAGTTGGTCCGGTTTGACGTAGCGTGATACAAACGGATTCATCGGCATATCTTCCGGGTCCACGCCGATGACCTTCATTCCAAACGCCCAGGCGCGGATGGCGATCTGGGTGCCGATGCCGCCCACGCCGATAATGACCGCGGTCTTGCCTGCGAGTTCCAGCAGGTTGTCGCGGCGCGAAACCCATTTGCCGGTCTTGCGCATTTCAATGAACTGAGGGATGTTGCGGGTCAAGCTCAGAAGCATGGCCAGGGCATGGTCGGCAATTTCCGGACCCTGCACGATCTGGTTGTTGGTGAGAACGATATCGGAATTGCGGAGATCGGGGCCGCCGGAGAGGTGAAGCACGGTTTCAACCCCGGCGCTGCGGATCGCCACCCACTTCAGTTTTTTGCCGGCACGTACCATTTCCGGAGTGATGTTGCCGATGAAGGCATCGGCATCGGCAATTTCCCGGAGAATGTTTTCCTTGGTGGCCGACACGATCTTTGCTTTGTCCGTGACCGACTGGTAATCTTTGACGTCGGCGGGAGAGAGACCGAGACCGACGATTTTCTTGGTTTGGGCGCTGAGAGCCAGTGCGGAGAACGCGGCGATAAGGGCAAGGCGATGCATGTTGGTTTCCTTCAGGAGAATGCAATTCTATCACGTGACGCGATGTTCGTTGCACTCGGGGCGAGGATCACCACGCCGCAACCGAGCCATCCCCGTGGAATACGCGCGCCATCGGTTTTGTACCGCCAAACGGATATTTTTTGAGCGCTGATTCGTCTAAATCGAAGCCCAGGCCGGGCTTCGTGGGAAGCGGAAAGCGGCCGTCTACCATGCGCATTGCGGGGAAGCCCAGCCATTCTTCCCAGGCTTTCTCCTGCGGGCCCGCGGTGACGCCGCTACAAATCTCCTGCACCAGAAAATTGGGCATGGCGGCGTCCACGTGGATCGTGGCGATGCCGCCGATCGGTCCCTCACAGGCATGCGGCGCCATGGATATACCGGCTTGCTCGGCCAGCGCTCCTGTCTTCCACAGCGCGGTGATTCCACCCACGTGGTTGATGTCCGTCTGGATGATATCGACAACTCCCATTTCCACCAGCTCGCGAGCGTTGTAGGCGGCCACCAGCCGCTCTCCGGTGGCGATGGGGGTGGTGGAGCGCCGTGTAATCTTCGCCATCGCTCTGACGTTTTCGGGCGGGCACGGCTCCTCGACAAACAGCAAATGTAGCGGCTCGATCTCCTTGATGATGACCGACGCGACGCTGGGACTCGTCTTGGCATGGAAATCGACGCCGATATCAATGTCCGGCCCCAACCCCTCGCGAAGCATCTCCATCGATTCCACCGCGCGGCGTATGGAGGCGCGAGTCTCGATCCACTCGTAATAACCGGGAATGCCGCTCTTGAAGCAGGTGACGCCCAGTTGCCGGGCGGTGGCGCGCAGCGCGCGCAATTGTTCCAACGTGCCGGCGCGCGCGTGATAGTACCCGCGGACGCCGCGCACATCCATGGCACCGCCCAGTAGCTGGTACACAGGCACTCCCAGCGCTTTGCCACGAATGTCCCAGAGGGCCTGATCGATGCCCGCAATGGCCGAACCGATCACCGGGCCGGCGCGATAGAAACTGTGGATGTACATGGATTGCCACAGGTGCTCCACCTGCATGGGATCGGCGCCGATGAGAAATTCGCGGAAGTCGTCCACGCAAGCCATCACCGCGGCGGCCTTGCCTTCCAGCGTTCCCTCCCCCCAGCCGATGAGGCCCTGATTCGTCTCGAGCTTCACAAAGACGTAAGGACGGTCTGAGTGTGGCGTGAGCGAGACTCCAAAGACTTTCATGCCCGTGATCCGCAGCTTGGAGCCCACCGTGGTAAAGGCTTCCGCCCCGAGTGGGCCCGCGGCCTGCATCATTGGAGCGCAGCCGCAAAGATCGGCTGATTTCAATGGCGGCGCCGCGAGTGCGGCCAGAAAATTACGGCGTTTCATCCGATCACCTCTCCAAATTTCTGCAGCGCATCGCGGCGGACGGTCACACCCAATCCTGGCCGCAGCGGTAACGGCGCATACCCATCCTTCACGATTTCGATCGGGTAATCTGTCAAGGACGCCCGCATGTCGCGATCCCGCTGTCCATCGGGATAAGGAATATGCTGAATGAAAAAATTCGGAAGACTGGCGGCGAGGTGCAAGGCAGAAGCTGTGGTGAGTGGACCCTCGTTGGCTCGCGGCGCCACGGCGACGTAGTAGACCTCCGCCAGGGCGGCGATTTTGCGGATGCCGCTTACGCCGTGGATAGCGAGCTCCGGCCGGCAGACGTCAATCGCGTCCTCGCGCAGCAGATTTTGAAAGAAGCTCGCCTCGGTCGCGTTCTGGCCAAAGCCCACAGGAGTCACGTTGTCCTGAGCAATTTTTCGCAAGGGGCCCAGGCTCGACGTATTGCAGGGCTCGTCAAACCACATCAGGTGGGACCGTTCAAAGGCCGCGGCCAGCATTCCGGCATCGCCTGGAGTAAGGCGGCCCAACCCGGCCAGAATGAAGTCCGCATCTTCGCCCGCGGCGTTGCGCAGGGCATTCATTCTTTTCTGAGCGGCCAGTACCAGGGCTTTACCAGAATTACGGAATGGGGGAATCGGAACGGGTATCGAGAATGCTTTGTAGCCGGCTTTCTGCGCGCGATTCAGCGCCTGCAGCAGGCCGTTGTCGGTGTCGCCGTGCAGAGAAGTGTAGGCTCTGACTTTGTTGCGGGTGGGCCCGCCCAGGAATTGATAAAGCGGGGCTTTGGCGGCTTTGGCGGCGATATCGAGTGCCGCCGCATTCACAGCGGCGCAGGCGGGATGCGCCTTCATCCGGAACCGCAGCGCCTCAAAAGCACCCGCATCCGCGTCTTTGAGAGCGGCACGCAGAGATGCGGCCGTGTCGCGGGAGAGCGGCTTACACTCGCCCCACCCCTCGACGCCTTCTTTTGTCGCGAGCCGCACCACGCCCCAGGAACGTGCGTTCTCCGGCTGTTTGACGTTCCAGGCTTCCACCGCAGTAATTGTGGCCATTGCTCAGCGAGGATATCACGTCCGACACCCCGCCAGACGTCGCGAGGAGCCGCGAGCGGCACGCGAATGGGCGCACGTCCCAACAGAGCCGAGGTTAAGATTTGCAGGCGGCTTGGATGGCCCGTACGGCCAACGCTGCCCGCGCCCGTTTCGCTTTTGGAATCTCAGGGAACGATGCAAGTAAGTCCCGCGGAACCATAGCAGCCACGCTTTCCAGATCCAGGCCCACCACGGTACGGCGAAGATACTCGCACAGCGCGACCAGCGTAATACAGGTGGTGCATTCATACTCCGCCTCCAGCACACGCCGGCCGGTACGGGATAGCGAAAACCGGGCACAGGCTCCGTCTTGCTCAATCAGCGGCCCTGGGGTGCGCAAGTCCTGCCGCGTTCGCCGCAGGGCTTCCTGAAACAGCGAGTAAACGCTACTGGCGCCCACCCACCGATACTTCCTTGGACATTTTACGATGAGCGGCGCGCGCGATGCGCCTCCGCTGGCGGTCGAGTTCCAACAATTCCTGCCGGCGGCGCATCTTCGTATCGGCGTCGAGCTGCTTCCAGAATTTCAAGAAGTATTGCACGGCCGAGGCCACGCCGAAAAAGACTACACCCCACATCCAAGCCATGGCCCAGGGACGCATTTCCTGAGAATGGATGCCGAGCAAGAGCAGCGAAGTGGCGATCACCTGCGCCAGCATCTTGGTCTTTCCCAGATCGCTCGCCTTGATCGTAATGCCGCTTGCGGCCGCGATTCCCCTTAGCCCCGTGACGGCGAATTCGCGCCCGATCACCAGAATCGCCATCCAGCCCGGAATGACGTGGACCTGCACCAGAGAAACAAGCGCGGCGGAAATCAGCAACTTATCCGCGATCGGGTCGAGCAGCGTTCCCACGGTGGTGGTCTGCTTCCAACGACGCGCCAGATAGCCATCAAGCAAATCGGTGGCAGCGGCGCAAAGAAAGATCGCCAGCGCCACGTGCTCATTCGCTACCGAGTATCCCCCGAGCTGAATGGTCCGGTTGTCGGTGACGAGCGAGGCCACCAGCAGCGGCACGAAAAAGATACGCAGCAGGGTGAGGCTATTCGGTATGTTCATAATGCCTCAGCGCCGCAGCAATTCATCTTTTTCATTGGATCACAAATTCCCGCAGCCGGTTTCGCAAAGATTCCGGCGCATCGGCGGTGACTTCGCAGGAATCGCCGGCGTACACAATCTCCCGAACCTGCGCGTGCTCGTGCAACAAGTGCAGCGTGGCCCCATCCCCTTGAGGAATACGGAACACGGTTTTCAGCAGCAGGTCCGCTGGTAACACATCGTCGATCAGCCGCAACAAAGCCTCTATGCCCTCGCCGCTGTGCGCGGAAATGGAAACTGCGCGCGCCTTCACGCGCTCGGCCTGCTCGCCCAACAAGCGGCATGCGGCCAACTCCGCCTGCTCCACTCCCTCAGGCAGCATGTCCACTTTATTGAGCACCAGCACTTGCGGCGTCTGGTCCGCTCCAATCTCACGGAGGACTTGCAGCACATTCGCGGTCTGTTCGGCCGCATGCGGGGCCGAGACATCCACGACGTGCAACAGCAGCGCCGCCTGCCGCACTTCTTCGAGCGTGGCCCGAAACGCATTCACCAGCGTGGTGGGAAGGCTGCGGATGAAACCTACCGTGTCACTCACGAGCACCGGCCGCCGCGACGGCAACATCAACTGCCGGACGGTCGGATCCAAGGTGGCAAACAGGCGCGAGTCGGCTACCACGCCCGCGCCGGTCAAACGGTTGAAGAGCGTCGACTTGCCGGCGTTGGTATAGCCGACTAAAGCAAGCGTTGGCAGGGGGACATCAATGCGCTGCCTGCGTTGAATGGCGCGGCCCGCTTTCACCGCCTCGACTTCCGCCTGGATTTTCCGGATACGGCCCTTGATCTTGCGGCGATCCGCTTCGAGCTGCGTTTCTCCCGGCCCGCGAGTGCCGATACCGCCGCCCAATCGCGACATGGCGATCCCCTTGCCGGCCAAGCGCGGCAGCATGTAGTTCAATTGCGCAAGCTCCACCTGTAACTGGCCTTCGCGAGTGCGTGCCCGGGCAGCGAAGATGTCCAGGATGAGCTGCGTGCGGTCCACTACTTTCACATCCAGCGCCTTCTCGAGATTGCGCTGCTGGGTGGGGGTTAACTCGTGATCGAAAATGACGACATCGGCCGGGTATCCGGCGACGATGGCGGCCAATTCTTTGACTTTTCCCGAACCGATCAGCGTAGCCGAATCGAGAGTGGGGCGGGCCTGGATGACGCGGTCCACTACTTGGGCGCCGGCGGTGGCCGCGAGCGAGACCAGTTCGTTCAGAGATTCTTCGGGAGTCACTTCCGGCTGCTGGCCAGGCACACTGCGGGCCTTGCGATCCACCCCGACCAGGATTGCCCGCTCATGCGGCCGTTCGTTAGTGTCTTTAAGTACCGCGATCTATTCCGCCTCCGGAGGGGGCAATGGCTGCACAGGCGCCCCGGGCGCCATCATGACGCCGGAATGCGGGCCTGTATGAACACCTTTGGGCACTACCACGGTCGAGATGGCGTGTTTAAAGATCAGTTGCTCCTGGTTGTTGGTTTCCAGCACGACGGAATACTTGTCGAAGCTCTTAATGCGGCCGCTCAACTTAACTCCGCTCATCAGATAGATGGTTAAAAATATCTTGTCCCTGCGAGCATTGTTAAGGAACGCCTCCTGGATGTTTTGCGCCAGCTTATCCATTGTATTTTCCTTTCGCCGTCATCCCTAGAGAGCGGCGTCAGTCTTTTTATTGCTTGCCAGCTGATGGTTCTCCTGGTGAATCCATGATAGCCGATCCGGGGACGGATTTCGACAGCGCACAGGATCCCAAGCCGATCAAAAACGGAGACCTAAGGCGTTTGCGGGCTATTCGTCGTGGTCGTGAGCAGCCTGCGCCGCTCCCGGACTGACGGACGCAATCAGTTTATTCAGTTGCTCCACCGAGGTGGCTTGCGGCTTGACCTTTGCCGGGTCGGCCGCCAGCGTTTCGACCTGGAAGGCGGTAGCTTGCGCCAGATCCTGTTCCAGATTGAAGTCGGGAAGGTTTTTCAGCGCGGGCACTTTCGCCAGACCATGCTCATCGATCAGACATTCCATCCCGTTTGGCAGCTTGAACCGGATTCGCAACTGCTTCTTAATGGTCAACCGCCGTAACTCTGCTAGTTTCATAAAGACTTTTCCGAGTGTAGCATTCGCACTGGAATCCCGCGCATAAACGAGCTAGGCTCTATATTGGTTGTTGCTCAATCGTATAAGGAGTTACAGAATTGTCACCCGAACACGCTCAAATGATGCTTCAAATGAACTGTCAGGACGCCGCCAGTGAATCACAGACAACCCGCAAAGTGATCGCCGCCGTTCCTTCCGATAAGGGCGATTACACGCCGGATCCGAAATCGATGAACGCTCTGGATCTGGCTTGGCATATCGCGTCCAGTGAAATCTGGTTTTTAGAAGGAGTCGCGGCCGGCAAGTTCAGTCCCGGCGATCCGGTCCGCCCCGCTGACGTCGCGACCTCGAAGGACGTACTCGCCTACTACGATGCCAATTTCGGTCCGGCATTGAAGCGCGCACAATCCATTTCCAGCGAAGACGCCGCCAAAATCATCGATTTCTATGGTGTCTTTCAGTTGCCCGCGGTGGTCTATGTCAGCTTCCTGCTGAAACACTCGATTCACCATCGCGGCCAATTATCCGCCTATCTGCGACCCATGGGGGCCAAGGTTCCGAGCATTTACGGAGGCAGCGCGGATGAGCCATTCCAGATGGGTTCCACCGCGTCAGCCTAGGCCGGTTGCGGCAAGCCGGCTTAGGGGCCCCGCCATCACCCAACTCATTCCGAAAGCGGCAACAGTTTGGACTGCAGAGCCAGGTAGGTGCGGAATAGCAGCGACTTAACCGCTGGGACGGTGGTGGCCAGACGCACGGCGATTCCGGCATACCCGAGCCCCTCAAATTTGTGCAGCATGAGCGCCTCCCGCTGGCGCGCGGGCAAGGCCAACACCGCCTTGCGGATTCGGCCAATCTGCTCCTGCCGCAAAAGCATCCGCTCGGGGTTGGGAATCGGATCCGCCAGCGCCCGGCGAAGAGCGGCCGCGGGTTCGGCATCATAACTAAGGGTCTTGTTGCGTTTTCCTTGAGACCGCAGCCAGTTCAAAGCTCGATTAAAGGCGATGCGGTAGAGCCAGGTATTGAATGCGGCGGATGGCTGATAGCGCTCCCTTGCCATGTAGACGCGCAGGAAGATTTCCTGAGAAAGCTCTTCCGCCACCGCTGGATCGTGGGTAATACGGTCGATCAGCCGCACGACGTGCGGACGGTGCCGCTTGTGAAGGATCTCGAAGCACGTCGTGTCTCCGTGCTTTACGGACATCATAAGGTCCCAGTCTTCGCGAGTTTCGTGGATTGGCATTTCCGGTCTAGTGCCTGGACGCGGCCAGCGAGCGCATGATTCCTAAAGTTTTGTTAAGGAGATGCTAACTTTGTTAAGAAGAACAGGATCAAGATGGTGACGCAAGAAACGATAACCTTAGGCGGCGGCTGCTTCTGGTGCCTGGAAGCGGTATTTGATGAAATGGCGGGCGTGCTGTCGGTGGAATCCGGCTATATGGGCGGGTCGCGGCCAAATCCCACTTACGAGGACGTCTGTAGCGGAGAGAGCGGCCATGCCGAAGTGGTACGAGTGACCTTTGACCCGGCCATCACGCCGGTTCGCGAAATCCTAGAGGTATTTTTCACCATCCACGATCCCACCACGCCGAACCGCCAGGGCAACGACGTAGGCACGCAATACCGCAGCGCGATCTTCTACGAGTCGGAACAGCAGAAGCGGGCGGCAGAGGAAATCATTCAGGAACTGGGTCCTGGAGTTGTGACCGAGGTCACGCCGGCGAGCGAGTTTTTCATGGCCGAGAATTATCACCAGGAGTATTTCAAGAACAATCCGGCGCAGTCCTATTGCCAGTACGTAGTGGCGCCAAAGGTAAAGAAGTTTCGGCTGAAATTTGCGGAGAAACGCCGCGACAACTAGGCTTTAACCTGCATCGGACCACAGCCCCGGCAGCCGTTTATCCGTATCGCCGAACCGGTCCAGCTTTACGCCCATCCGATCCATCATCGACAAGTAGAGGCTACAGGCGCGGCGATTGTCGTTGCCCTTATCCATGTAATCGACGATGCGCCCGGTCTGCAGGGCGCCGCCGGCGCGGCCGGCGAGCACGATCGGCAGCTGCTCGGCGCTGTGCGCATCGCCATCGAACAAACTCGACGCCATCATCAGCATGCAGTGATCAAGCAGCGGCTGCCCCCCTTCCTCCACTTCCTTCAGCCGCTTGACGAGGTAAGCAAACTGCTGCATGTGATACTGATTGGTCCGCAGATACATCGCCTCCAGCTCTGGAGCCTTGCCGTTATGCGTAAGATCCAGATGCAACGCTCCGCGCACACCTTCCAGAAACCGGAAATTCATCTGCGACAGATCGTTGTTCAACATCAACGTCACGATGCGCGTTTTGTCCATCTGGAAGGCGAGCACGATCAAGTCGAGCATCAGCTTCATGTGCGTTGGTACATCCTGCGGCAAATCATCGGGAGGCCGGGGCATGTCCGGCTGTTTCAGCGCCGGTCTCCAACCCTCCAGCCGCTCTTCTTTCGCAGCATGGTCGATCCGTTTCTCGATATCGCGCACGGACTCCAGATATTCGTCGAGCTTGCGGCGGTCGCCGCGGCTGATCTTCGGCTGCAGCTCATGCGTTTCCCGCAGCACCGCATCAAGAATACTGCGGTCGAGCTTGCGGCCTGTACCGTCGCCCACCAGCTGATCGAAGGTACGCGAAGGATAGATCTCCTTGGTGGCCGGTTTGGTCGGCGAGGCCCACGACAGAGACGAGCCGTAAATCATCGAGAGGCCGTCTTCCAACCGGAGCTCGTTGGGCTCAATGCCGAGAACGAGGCTCGGCACGGCGGTCTTTCCACCGATCTGGCGGGCCAGCACCTGGTCCATCGTGGTGCCGACGCGGATGTCGCTCGGGTCCAGACTTACGGGTACCCCCGACAGCATGTTCATCCTGCCAAGATGGGGACTGGTGGAAGTGAGTGCCGTCTGGTTGTAAAGCCCGCGAACAAAAACGAGGTCCTCGCGAAAAGGCGCGAGCGGTTGTGCGGCCGGGCCGAAAACCAGCGACGAGCCGCGTCCTTTGGCCCACCAATGGGCCGGCTCAACGCCGTTGGAAAAGTAGATGCAGGCGAATCGCAGCGGAGGCTTGGCGGGATCCGCCTTCTGAGCCATCAAGGGCAGGGATTCCATCCAGGGCAACGCCAACGCCACCCCGGCACCCCGCAAAAAATGCCGCCGCGAAGTTTGCAGCTTGGTCATCGGCCACCCGCCTTTTCAGAATTTTGCATTGTCTTTAAGGCCACGGTCTTCGCGGTGGCCGCAGGCGGCTCTTCTTCCCGCCCCAACCGATTCCGGAACTGCCTGCTGGTGACGATCGCGGCAGCCAGTTGGGAGAACGCGGCATTCCCACCGAGGGCCGCCATACGGTCAATTAGCGGTTGATCGGAAGCCTGAATCGTACGGCCCAAAGCGTATCCCACGAGCCGCGAGGAAAGAGTACGCACAACCTGCCGTTCCTGGGACCGCAGGTACTTGAGAAGCCCATCGATACCCGAAATTGGGGTCTGATCCGCCAGCGCGCCGACGTCTTCGATGGGCTTGCCATCAGCATATTTTTCTCTTATACGTCCAATCGAATCGTAACGCTCGAGGGGAAAACCGAGCGGATCGATCCGTGTATGGCAATTGGCGCAAGTGGCGTTCCGCTTGTGGGCTTCGAGCCGCTGGCGCACCGACAAGCCACCGAAGAGTTGATCGTCGGCCGGTATGGACCCGGCATCGGCGGGAGGAGGGGGTACCGGCGTACCGAGTACGCGGCGCAAAAGCCAGTCGCCGCGTTTGACAGGACTGGTACGGAGGGGAGCGGAGGTGGCTGTAAGCATCGCGCCAAGACGCAGCAGGCCGCCTCGTTGGAACTCGTTGGCCCCCTCCACCCGTTCTACGGCTCCGGTGGATTTAATCTCTTTCTTAACCCCGTAATGCTTCGCCAGGGCGCGATTGAGGAATGCATAGTCGGCGAAGAGCATCTCGCGAACTGGCCGGTCTTTACGAATGACATGTTCAAAAAAGGAGACGGCCTCGTCATACATTGCTTTCTTGACTTCGTCGGTAAACTCGGGGAAACGGCTGGTATCCACGCCCCGATGCTCGTCGAAATGATAGAAGCCAAGCCATTGTCCGAAGAACTCGGTGGACAGGCGGCGGGCCTTCGGATCGGCCAGCATCCGTTTCACCTGACGTTGTAATGGGACAGTGCTGGTCAATTCTCCCGCCGCGGCCGCGCGGCGAAGCTCGGCATCGGGAATGGACGACCAGAGGAAGTAGCTTAGCCGGCTGGCCATTTCCCAATTTGTGAGCGGGTTTGCCGGGGATACGTTGGCGGCCTGTTCGATACGATATAAAAAGGCGGGGGCTACCAGAATGCGGGCCAGCAGGGCGCGGATGGCCTTTCGATGATCGCCTTCCGAGGCAAGCGCCGTCGTATAAAAGGACCGCAGGCTCACCTTTTCGCTTTCCGATAACGGGCGCCGCCAAGCGCGGGTAGCGAAACGCAAGCAGTCTTCCACATGCCTTGGACGCGCCGCCGCCTGGGCCGCTTGCACTTCGAAATATTCGGAGCGCAAAGCATGGCCGTATTTGCGGACCTCGGCAGGCAGGGCGTCGATCTGCCCCTTGTCCATCTCACCGATATGCTTTTCTTTCAGGTCCACACCGAAATGCTTGGCAACCAGATGGAAATAGCTGTCGTGGTATTCAAAGGACGCATAAAGGTCGTTCCACGCCTGGTCGAGCCGGATGCGAGTGGGCTCATCCAGCATGTAGTTGCGTACAAAACTATCATCCCGGAGGTATTTTACTTTGACGACGAATTCATCGTGCTCCGGGACGTTGTAGGTGTTGTCGAACGGTTCGGGAACCGGATCCTTATCGGCGGGCGTTGGCTCGCCGTGGGAATTAGGAGGCAGCAGGGTGGCCAACTCCATCACGCCTGCCTTGAAGGTGCGATATCCCGCGCTCTGGGGATCGCCAAGCAGGGTACGGGTTGGAACTCCCCGCGACCCGCCATCCTCACGATCGGAAATCAGGATGCGGAAGACTTGATCGCGATCCCGCCCGAGTTGAGCATCGGCCTGGAATTCCAATCCAAAAGCGCCTTCCGGAAAAGGAACTTCGAAGGATGCAGACGTTCCGGAAGCGAAATCGCCGGGGCCCAGGGGTGAGCCGTCAGGACTCTGTCCGAAGTTCAATTGTTTAGCGGTTTCCCCGCTAACCACTTCCTTCAATGGCCGCCTGGGTCCGGCTGGAGGGAACCTGCGCCCGCCTGTGGGTTGCGCGACGGCCGGCGGCTTTTGCACTGCCGGCGCAGCCGGGCGGACCGGGGGCGCATGGCGCAGCGCGATGGTGGGGTTTCGCCAGAGGACCACCCTGTTCGCATTCGAAGTAGGGTTCACCGGGGCAACGTTCAAATAGATTTTCGCCGGACCCTTGGGGGCCGAGGCTCCCCTTCCCCCGCTAAGGATGTTGAAGGTGAAATGATGAGTCGCTTCCACCTTCAGGGAGCGGTCATTGAACTCCAACGGACTCTCATCGCCTGCGCCCCCGGCGGCCAGGTCGCCGCGGGCGAAAAGCCAGCTCGGCCACGTAACGAGGAATTTTTGCAGGTCATCGCACCCGGCTCGGGCCGCGGCGGAGGCTGCTTTAATATGGGAGCCGGGAGCCGGCAGTTTGCGCCACCGGTCGACTACCGCGGACAAGGGATACCCCAAATCAGGCTTATGAAGTACGTTCCAAATGTGCTGGGCGAAGCGTGGGGCTATCCCCTCACCAGCCGCCAGATCCTTCAAATTGGCTTTGCTTTGTCCTAAGGCGGCGCGATGCCTGTAATTCCAGGCAACAAAGAATGCCTTACCATACTTTTCCAGGCCGTACGGCCGCCCGCCCTCGCCGGAAACCGTGCGCAGACCGTGCGTCCCATAAATGTCTTTGATGCGGGTAATGGCCGAGAGTTCGAAGCCTGTCTTCCCAGGATCGGAGAAAAACTCCAGCGGGCCAGATCCGATCACGGCATGATTGGCGACGCGCTTGGCGGCATCGAGATAGCGTTCGACGGTTGCGTCCTGCATGAACTGGACGTCGCCGAAACTTGTGAACCCTTCGCCGCCGACAGAATCGCTGGTCGAGTCTATGCCCACTTCGAGATCGAGTCCGGTGAGATCCTCTATGGTATAGGCGTATTCTCCGCTCGTGAGCCGTCTTACCGTAACGCGCCCCGGATCGCCATCGTGTTTTGCGGCAAAGGCCCGCAATTCGGTACGGATCCACTTGACCGCCTGGCTGCGTTCGGCATCGCTCGGATGAGCCACTTTAGCGGGTGGCATACGTTTTTGCTCGATCGCCGCCGCCACCTTTTCCCACTGCCGGAAATTGCCGCCCATCGACGGTTGAGAGTTTAACTGCTCGAGGTTCAAGCCGCCCATCGCCACTTGGCCGTGGCACTGGAAGCAGTACTGCTTAAATGTCGAGGTTACGCTGGAAGGCCCATCGGCTCCGCGAGCGTTTCCGCCGACTGAGATGGCGGCGGCCAGAGAAATGACCAACGCCAGGAGCAGCCCACGCGGCTTTTTCGTTGCGACAGAGCAATTAGGCAGTTCGGCCTCCAGGCATCTGTATTTTACCACTCCAGGGAAAGCGCGGAAGACTGTTTTGTCAGCCCGCACGGCATTCCAAACACAAGTTGTATATAATCGATCCCGAGTGTTTTCTTAAAGGAGAAAATCAATATGCGAATGTTGCTGAGAGTCTCGATTCCGGTAGAGACCGGAAATGCCGCGGCCAGAGAGGGAACTCTGGGGTCCACGATCGAGCGAATTCTGGCCGAGCTCAAACCGGAAGCGGCCTATTTCTTCGCGGACGACAGCGGTCAACGATCGGGCTCGATCGTGTTCGATATGAAAGATTCCTCGCAGATTCCGGCGATTGCCGAGCCCTGGTTTCTGGCGTTCAACGCAACAGTTTCGTTGCGGCCGGTGATGAACCCGCAAGATTTGGCCAAGGCTGGCCCATCCATTGGCGAAGCGGCAAAGGCGTTCGGAAAGTAGGAGCGAACCAACTCAAATCAGGAGAACCACTATGAAAGCGCTCATTGCGGTGCTGGCAGTATTTCTGGCCAGTTGCGGCGGCACGGTGGGGCCGGCGAAAACAGAAGATGCAACGGTGGAACTGAAGCCGTTGATCGAGAAACTGATGGCGGACTGGAGCACGCTTGACCCGGCCAAGGTGGCGGCTTATTACGCCAAGGAACCTGGCCTTCCGTTCTACGACATCATGCCGCTGAAGTACAGCGGCTGGCAGGAATATGAAGACGGAACCAAGAAGGTTTTCTCGAACTGGAAGGCCTTGCGGCTCATCGCCGGGCCAGACCTGAAAGCCTATAAGAATGGAAACATCGCCTGGGTGACATTCACTTTCACGTTTGAAGTCACCCCGAACACCGGCGACGTAATGAAGGGAGAAGGGCGCAATACGCAGGTTCTGGAAAAGCGCGGGAACGACTGGCTGATCGTGCATGAACATGTATCCGTACCGATGGCGGATGCCCCGCCCCCGCCACCGCCCCCGTCGAAGAAGAAATAGGGAGGCGCCGCCTCCGCGCGCGGCGGACCGGCGGACAACCGGCGCATGCGACAATCCGGAGATGATCGAATACCGTACGGGCAACCGGCTTAATCTGGTCGAGACGATTGACCTCTATGTTGCTTCCACGCTCGGCGAACGGCGGCCGGTGGACGACCGCGAGCGGATGCAGGCGATGCTCGACAACGCCAACCTGGTGATCACGGCGTGGGATGGCGATCTGCTGGTGGGCATCGCACGGTCTGTGAGCGACTTTTCTTATGCCACTTACTTGTCCGATCTGGCGGTACGGGTAAGCCACCAGACGCAGGGGATCGGCAAAGACCTGATACGGCGCACCCAGCAGGCCGCCCCAGATGCCAGTTTAATTCTGCTATCAGCGCCAAAGGCGGTGGAGTATTATCCACACATCGGGTTCACCCGGCACGATTCGGCCTGGATTTTAAGGCCGGGATCCACGGTCTAGTTTTACGAACGAGACGCAGCATGGATTCCTCCGGGGCCAGTTCGGCCACGCGGGCAATCTCGACCCATCGCAGGTCCCTCGACTCGAAGGAGATCCGCAGGTCTTCCCGGCTATCGGCCTGCAGCAGAAAACGCACGTCATAGTGGTAATGCGCCGGGTCTGGCTGGCGTGCGGGAATGAGATGAATGTCGACGTCGAAAATGGATTCAGAGACTGGCGCGATCCGCGACAAGCCGCTCTCTTCGCGGGCTTCGCGGAGAGCGACGCCGGGAAGGTCCGGATCGCCATCGGCATGGCCGCCGAGTTGTAGCCATTTGCCGAGCTTGGCGTGATGCGTCAGGAGAACGCGGGTGTAGTCCAGATTCACGACCCATGCGGAACCGGTGACATGGCCTATCTGGAGAGTGCGTTCAAAGCAATCGGTGTAGCTGGTCACAAACTCCCGGAGCCGCACGCACATGGCGGCCTCTTCGACGGTGGAGGGCAGGTGCGCATCCAGGAGATGCAAGAGGGGGGCACGGTTCCCTAGAGGTTCACAGGCTGACATTTACCACCCCCAAAAAGTACTGGGAAGAAAGCTCTAAAGACTCCCCACAACCCGGCCGATACTGCAAGTATGAGCAGGTATTCTCTGGTCGCGCTGTCCCTTTGGCTGGGGGCCGCCGTTCCCTTATCCGCACAGGATCGCACAGTCGCAACCAGGGTGTACACGGAACCTACTGGCCAGCGTTTCTTTGTCGACGGCCAGAGCTATAAGAGCGCTCAGGTGTTCTTGTGGCCGGTGGGCAGCAAACATGTGATTGGCGTAGAAACCGAACAGCTCATTTTTCCCGGGACAAGAACGAAATTCACCGGCTGGACCGACACCACCAACACGTTGGATTCGACCGCGGAGTATATCACCGTCACGGCGGACCCCGCCATCACTTTCATCAAGGCTACGATGTCCACCGAGTACCTGGTGCGGGTGTTGTTCTACCAATGCTCGTCGTTGAACACCGATAGTTGCCGTCCTCCGGGCACGGTAACGGTCGGCGGCATGCCATCCCCGGTCGATGTCGAGCAATGGTTTGCGAAAGATTCGTCGGTACTGCTTCAGGCTTTTCCCAATCCCGGATTCGTTTTCACGGGTTGGGGAGCGGCGGCGAACTACGCGACTTCCTTCACTTATACCCATCCGTTAAAAGGCCCGGTTACATTCGGGAATATCTTCGCCGCAGGGAAACGGGTGACGCTGTTATCGAACCCGCCGGACCTGATGGTGGCTCCGGACCGCACGCCCACCAAGTCGCCGGCACAGATGGACTGGGCGCTGGGGAGCAAGCATGTACTGGGAGCGGTGACGCCGCAAACGGAAGTTTTCAATGGTGACAAGATCTGGGTTTTTCGAGACTGGAGCAATGGCGCGAAGTTCAATGATTTGTACACGGTCAGCAATACGAACATTGCGGAAACGATTACCGCCAATTTTGTCCGCGGCGCCCGCGCGAGCTTTGTCACCGAGCCTTCGGGCCTGAAGCTGAAGATTGACGGACGCGACAATTGGCCCGCCTACAATTTCGTGTGGGGAGTAGGGATGAAGTACGCGATCTCGGCGCCGGCCGAGCAGACCGATTCCCGGGGCCGGAAGTACGTGTTTACAGGCTGGTCAAACGGGGGCCCGGCGGCGCAGGAAGTCACCATTACCGAGAGGGATGTGACCAATGGGTTCCGGCTTACGGCGGCTTATGCGGCCCAGAACCGCATCACCATCACGACGACCCCCCCCGGCCTGCGCATTACGGCGAATGGAAAAGAGTGCGTAATCTCGTGCGTGGTTGAGGGCGTGGAAGGCGGCCAGGTGCTGCTTACGGCCCCCGCCGCGATCCCGTTATCGGATACCGGCCGTTTTGAATTCAGCGGCTGGTCGGACGGTGGAGAAGCGAGCCACGCCTACATTTTTACAGCCCGTGCGGAATCGAGCGTGGTTGCCAATTTCAAGAGCTCATTCCGCCTGACGACGGTTGCCGAACCCGGCAACGGCGCCAGTTTCAGGGTAGAGCCGTCCTCCGAGGACGGCTTTTATCCGGCCGATGTCACTGTCTCGGTTACCGCGGAAGCGAAACCGGGATACCGTTTCCGGCGCTGGGACGGGGACCTTAGCGGCACCTTTAAGGGCGGGTTCGTGAGCATGAACGTGCCTCGAGTGGTGAGAGCTTACCTCGATGTCGCGCCCTATACGGAAGATTCCGGCGTTCGCAATGCCGCGGGAGAGACTCCGGAATCTTTGGTCGCCGCAGGTTCGATCGGGTCCATCTTCGGGATGAACCTGGCAGCCGCTTATGAAGGAGGCCCGACTAACCCATTGGCGCAAACTATCGGCGGAGTGACCGTTCGGCTGCAGAACCGCTTGCTGCCACTGGTCTTCGTCTCCCCCCAGCAGATTAACCTGCAGGTACCTTCCGATCTGGCGGATGGGTTGTACACGGTGAACGTCAAATGGGAAAACTATCCGGAAGTCAGCGCGCCGATGCGGGTAGTGCGCAACGCTCCCGGTCTCTTCGAGAAGAAAGTGGAGGATCGCCAATATGGCGCCGCGTTGCACGAGGATGGAACGGAAATTCTCCCCACCTCGCCGGCCCTGCGCGGGGAAACGGTCACTCTGTTTGGCACCGGGTTCGGACCCTATGAACGCCGCGTGGTGGATGGCTTTCCACTGCCGGCCGATCCGCAATATACGCTGCTCGACACCGTAGAAGTGCTCGCCGGCGATACGTTGCTTGAAACCATCTGGGCAGGGGGGGCGGCAGGACAAACCGGCACGTCCCTGGTACGCTTTCGCGTTTCTTCCGATCTGAATACCGTGGAAGGCTCCGCAGCCATTCGCATTCGCATCAACGGCCGCGAGAGCAACACGGTGCTACTTGCTGTCCAGTAGATTCACTTCCTTGCGGTGATCACGCGCGACGGGTAGTAACCCTGGCGAATCATACGGTCAGCCTGAATGCGAAGGCTCTGGCCGGCCAGGAAATCCGGCACCTGCTGCTCGATCTGGCGTCCCCAGAAAGCCGGCACCATCCCACCCGCCACACGGTATACGCGGTTGAACAAATCCGTGTTCTCGCCGATCAAAACCAGCGTGAATGTTCCCTTATCCCGCAGCACTCGCCGGACTTCCATAAGCGTGCGGGTGATGTCCTGCTCGCTCAGCAGTTCCAACAGATAGCAGCAAACGACGGCGTCGAACGTTTCGTCCCGGAACGGCAGATGACGGGCATCCACCGCCTGGCAGCGGGCGAAGGAGTGGGGGAATTTTTTGGTGACCCGCTGCTGCGTTCGCGCCGCCATATTGGGCGAAAGGTCGAGTCCAAGGGTCGAGCCGCGAGGATTGGCTTTGACCAGGCGGCGGAACATCTCGCCGGAGCCGGTGGCAATCTCGAGCACGCTCATCCCATCGTGGATGCCGGACTGTTCTAAAGCACAACGGTGCGCCTTGGCATGAAACAACAGGGTGGAAAGCGGATAAAAAGCCGCCATCCGATCGTAAACACGGCGCGTCCGCTCCGCAATCGTCACCGGCAACCGGTCCTCGATCGTCGAGGTTATTGTCTGTTTCAACAAGTTCTGCATGAGCACGTTTACCTAGGATACCGCTGCCAGAGCGGTTGTGACTTGGGGGATTTCAATTTCGGTCCTGGTGCCTTCCCCAGGATGGCTGATAATCGTGAGTCGAAAGTCATTCCCATAAAGGACCTTCAAACGTTCATTCACGTTACTTACGCCTATCCCTTGCTCGAACAGGTCCGCCAGTTTCTCTTCCGGAATGCCAACCCCATCGTCCTCGACAGAAATAAGCAGACGGCGACCGGCGGGCCGGCTATCGATTCGAATTACCCCCCCCGCCACCTTACTACTGAGACCGTGCTTGATGCTGTTCTCCACCAGCGGCTGCAGCACCATGCTGGGGACCAGCATATCCAGGGTGCGGGGATCGATCTCCTTCTCCACCCGCAGCTTGTCGCCAAACCGGACCAGTTCGATGGCCAGGTAATCTTCGATGAACGTCAGCTCTTCCCGGAGCGGGGAAAAGTTATCCTGCTTACGCAGCAGCCGGCGCAGGATACTCGAAAGTTTGACGATCATGGTTCGCGCCTGTTCCGGGTTGATGCGGATCAGCGTCGAGACGGAGTTCAACGTGTTGAACAGGAAGTGGGGATTGATCTGCCGCGTTAAGGCAGCCAGGCGGGCTTCGGTGAGCAGGGCCTGCTGGGATTCCAGCTTGCGCTCGTTCCGTGTGTTATTCCAGACCTTGAGCGGCAGGATGACTGAGAACAAGGTGGTGCCATAGGTCGCCAGAATCATCAGCGGGTGAGAACCTTCCCAGCGGGGGTAGATGACGAATAGCCGGGCAGGCTCGAAAAGGCGCATCAGATTGACGCTCAGGAACTCGCCGAACAGCACGGTTACCAGAAAGGCCACATGGAAGAGCGTGCGGTGATAATCTCTGCGCTGGCGGATCAGGCGGACGATGTTCAGGTCGAAGAAGGGTGAAAACCGCCAGATCTCTTCCTTGGTAGGGGCGAGATCGCGCAACAAACCACCCACGACTCCAAAGCCCGCAAATAGAGGCATGGTGAGGAGATCTCCGGCGAACATGGCCGGGAGAGAGATGAGAATTCCCCCCGTGAGGCCGGTGACGTAGCCGCCCACCAGCCCGCAAAGCAGGCTGCCTTCCAACCCCATGTCCACAGCCTGATATACATTGCGGCTCATGACGCGGATGGCGGCGCCGGTGGTAAACGCAAGCGAGAATGCCAAAGCCATCAGGAGCCGTTGGCGCAGATCCCGCTCCTCTTCGAGCAACATGCGCTGCACAAAGGCAGGCCTGGCGAGAATACTGGCCAGCGAAGCGGAGACGGCAAGCTTAACGAACAGAATCACCAGATATTGTTGTTCCGGCATCGCGGCACGTGGGCCCATTATAATTGAAACATCGAGATACTCATGCGATCGCGCAGATTTTCTACATGAGCGCTACAACCACATTCAGACTGGACATGGTGGCCGACGCCGAACTTCCGTCCCGCTTCGGCCTCTTCCGCGTCTACGGCTTTGAAGGACACTTTGAGGCCCGCGTGGAAGAGGCTGCGGTGCTGGTAATGGGGAACGTCGAGTCGAGTCCGCCGCCGCTGGTGCGGATTCACTCTCAGTGCCTTACCGGAGACGTCTTTCATAGCCTGCGCTGCGATTGCCGCTCGCAGCTCGAATTGGCTATGAAGATGATTTCCGCCGAGGGGCGCGGCGTCCTACTTTATGAGATGCAGGAGGGGCGCGGCATCGGGCTGATGAACAAGCTACGCGCTTATGCGCTGCAGGACGAAGGCGCCGACACCGTGGAAGCCAATGAGGCGCTGGGCTTTGAAGCCGATTTGCGCCATTATCAGCTTCCGGGAGCGATTCTGCGCCATTTCAACCTGCGCAGCGTCCGTCTGCTCTCGAATAATCCGGAGAAGATTGAAGCATTGGAACTGGCCGGAGTTCGAGTGGTGGAGCGGATTCCCTGCATCGGGCCTCCCCAGGAGACCACCGAGGATTACCTGCGCACGAAGAAGGAGAAGATGGGGCACCTGCTGGAAGGCTTTTGAATCTCAAAGGGATCGCGGCCCGCCGCGGCCCGCCGCCCGGCGATTGACACCCCCGTACTTGGATCAGTACACTAGCGAATTGCCATAGAAAGCAGCTATCGCTCGAGAATGCTACTTGCCAGAGAGTTTATTCAGTATCTTGGACGTGAAATCGTCAAGAGGCTTCATCCCAATATCCTCGAAACCTCCGACCTTGAAGCCGGCAGTTTGTATATTGCCAATATCATTGAGGAAGATCTGGCAGTGGAAGACCACCTGAATGACGAGGTGCGCGAGATTCTCAGCCAGTACACGGAATATATGCGGCGCGAGAGCGTCAGCTATCAGGAGATGTTCCGGCGCATCAAGAACCAGTTGGTACGCGATCGTAAAGTGATTCGAGCGTCGGGCCGCGACACCGGCGATAGCATGAAGCTGTCGCGCGATAAGATCAATGACCTGTCGCACAAGATCCTGACCGGCATTCGCAAGGAGCGCTACTACCGAGTGAAGCGCGCCGTGAACGACGTCCGGCTGGAGCTGGTCAAAACCATGACCGAGGTGCTGACGATTGAAGATAAAGTGGATAAGGCGGCGCGGCACAAGATCCGGTCGCAAAAGCGAGATATCCCGGAAGGGTCAGAAGAATGGGATCTGCTGCTGCGGCGCTACTACGCCGAAGAGCTGAAGCGGTTAGGCATCGACCTGGGCGGTGAGCGCTAGGTGCGCTCCACCATCTGATGGATTCTCGGCTTGTAGTTTAATTCGCGGCTGAGCCGCTCGACGAGGATGCGCAGGCACTTCACCCTGGCGTGCCATTTGTAGTTGCCTTCGATGATGGCCCACGGCGCCTGAATGGTGCTCGTCTTGACCAGCATCTCCTCGGCGGCGGCGAGATACTGCGGCCACTTGTCGCGGTTGCGCCAGTCTTCACCGGTCAGCTTCCAGGATTTGTAGGGCTTTTCCTGCCGTTCCTTGAAACGCTTCAACTGCTCCTGCGGGCTGATGTGCAGCCAGAATTTAACGATGATGGCGCCTGAGTCGGAGATCTGCCTTTCAAAGTTATTCATCTCGCGGTAAGCGCGTTTCCACTCCGCCTCCGTGGCGAAGCCTTCCACCCGCTCGACCATCACGCGGCCATACCAGCTCCGGTCAAAAATCAGCACCTGCTTTTCTTCCGCGGGCCGGAGGCGCCGCCAGAAGCGCCACAAATAATGGTGGGTCTTGTCCTCGCCGGTGGGAGCGGATATAGCGAACACCTCATAGCCGCGAGGATCCAGCCGCTGGGTGACGCGCCGGATGTTCCCTCCCTTCCCGGCGGCATCCCATCCCTCGTAAACCGCCACCATCTGGCGCCGGCGAATGTACAACTGGTGAGCCAATTCGCGCAACTGGGCCTGCAGAAGGGGCACGTCGTGCTGATACTCCTTTTCGGTAATCTTCACGGACAGGTCAACTTTTTCCAGCATTGGCTGTCCTTGCCTGCAGAGCTTCTTCCAGAAACCGGATCGCACCTTCGAATACTTTGATACGCGCATGGCGGGGATCGTTGGCTTCCACGATGGTCCAGGGCGACCATTCGGTGTCGGTGCGCATCAGCATTTCTTCGACGGCCTTTAAATACGCCTTGTGCCGCTTCAGTTGCAGACGATCCTCGGGGTCGCGAACGATCCGCGAGATCGGATCCTTCGCCTGCCGCCTGAGGCGGCGCTTCTGCTCTTCTTTATCAATATGGAGAAAGAACTTAATAATCAGGTGTTTGTCATCGCTAAGGGCGCGTTCAAAGTTGTTGATATCTTCAAAGGCCTGCTGCCACTCGAGCTTTTTGGCGTGTCTTTCGACGCGTTCGATCAGCACCCGGCGATACCAGCTTTGGTCAAAAATCGCCATCTCGCCGTAGTTGGGCGCCTTCACCCAGAAACGCCAAAGCCAGGGCATGCCTTTTTCAAACGTGCGCGGTTCCAAAATCATGTGCAGACGAAAAACCCGGGGCTCGAGGTTTTGCGTGAGGAAGTTAACCATGGCGCCGCGGCCGGAGGCCCCCCACCCTTCAAAAACAAGGATGACGGGCAGTTTCGCTTCCCAACATTGCCGCTGCAAGGCATAAAGTTTAGCGCGCAGGCCGGGAATCTTC